>PAEL01000020.1 GCA_002700775.1 Gammaproteobacteria bacterium
CGTGGGTCAACTGGTAGCACAAACTCCTTCGCTGGAAGCCTTGGGGCGCCAGGGCCCCTATCAGGTGGCATCGTTTACACAGCTCCCGACTGTGCCGGAGTTCAGTGATGCCACTGTTTATTATCCCGCCGACAAGGTGCAGGGTTTTGGTGGAGTGGTTATCTCTCCGGGATTCTTTGAAAGACAGGAAAACATCAGCTGGTGGGGTAATTATCTGGCTTCCCATGGATTTGCGGTAATCACACTTGACACCAATGAATTGAATGACCTTCCACCGCTACGGGCGGAGGCTCTTAAATCGGCAATTGGTTTGTTGCGCGGTGAAAATTCGCGCCAGGGCAGTGCTGTACGCGGAAAAATCCTGGAAGACAGCATGGCGGTCATGGGACATTCAATGGGCGGAGCAGGAGCCTTGTTGTTGGCCAATGAAAATAGCAACGAGATCAAAGCGGCGATTCCATTTACCGCAGGTGGACTGCGGAATGCCAATTTCAGTGCAGTCGCTGTGCCAACGTTGGTTATTGCTGGCGAAATAGATCGGCTAGCCCCAGTCAATGAGCATGCGTGGTCACATTATCAAACCCTAACCAAAGCAGCGCCTCGAATGTATATGGAAGTAGGGGGTGGCAATCATTTCATTGCTAACACCGCTGAGGTGGAGAATGAAAGATTACGACCCAATATCGACGTGCATGAACTCGTTGGTGGCATGGCAGTGGCTTGGTTGAAGTTGTTCCTGGACGGAGAGGAAGAATATCGCGAATTGCTTTTCGGTGAGATGCCTTCCGAGATTACAGAACAATTATCACGCTTCGAGTATTCTAAATAAGAAGGTAAGAAACCCAATTAGTCATGGAGTTATTCAAGTCAGAGAAAGTAGTAGTTTACTTAATTGCTACTCGCTGGGAATGCATAAAAAGAAGGATAAATATGAAAAAGCAAATATGGTTTTTGTTGCCCATTTTAATTCTTGTAAGTTGTCAATCAGGACCCGAACCTTTAGTTGCTTCGAAAGCTGATCTCACTCCTTCAGTCTATCCCATCTCGAGCGCCATTGAACCCGGATCAACCGAGACCGGTCTTTACCGTACCGTGACTCCCTTCGAGCACGCGAATGTTGGGCGGACTCACGTCTACCCTGCTGACTTCGGGGGTTCTCTGAGCGTACCGGAGTCGAACGCTGTAGTTGTGCGACAATTTAGTGGCGTGCACGAGGCGCCGTACAACATTGTCACACGCAACCGAGACGAGCTCTTCTTGTTCGGAGGCACCCAGGGTCGCAGAGACGATGCTAAGGGACCCTATGTGACCAGGTTTGACGCCACCACCGGTCAGGTGCTCTGGCGCACCGATCTGAGAGATACCAAAGCCCTGGGCGAGTTTCTCTGGCCTGGTCTGGTTACAGCCCATGGAAATGGAGACCTCTACGCCATCCACGGTATACGTATTGTCAGGCTTGACCCAGCAACCGGGACGGTGCGGGGCGAAGTCGAACTGCCCACACCCGATGGTTTCGCACCTGAGGACATCACCTACAACGGATTCAGCGTGCTGCGCTCCGGTATCATCGTCACCAAATCTTTTGGTCGGCGAGGGGCCGAGGGTGCAGGCTTCCCGCCATCCATCGTGGTTACGGTAGACCCGAATAACCTAACTGTCATCGATTCCTATCAGCTCGCAGAGGGCTCTGCAGGCCGGCTAACCGTTGGGCTCTTTCAGGGTGACGAGTACGTCTACGTGCCGGGGGTTCGGAACATCTTCCGTTTTGCAGTGAACGGTAGTGAGCTACGTCTCGATGATCGCTGGAATGTGTCCAACTACGTGCGGCCAGGTCAGGGGGCAGCGTCCGCGCCAGTTGTGATGGGCGATTGGATCGTGTTCCAGACGAACTCTGGACCGTCTACCGCACCGCTCAGTGTGTACGCGGTTTCTCAGGCCGATGCCGGCCTTCGGCTCAGAACCGAGCCGTTTTCGCCTGGGGCGAATGGCTTCAGCTTCATTCCTTCGGCGCTCACTGTCGACCCTGAAACCATGCGTATCTACTCCATGGATGCCGGGCGGGGGCAAATCGCTTGCATTGAACTCGTTGGCGGAGAGCGACTTGAGACCCGCTGGGTCGTCGATCAGACGACTATGAATCACACCAGCCTCGTCGGGCCGAGCGACGCACGAGTATTTGTATCGACGGACGCGCCGAACCTGCTGGCTGCCCGCGCCGCCGCCCGCGCCGCTGGTCGTCAGACGGCTGGATACGAGGAACAGGTAGTGTGGCGATCTGCGGCCTCCGGCGAGGAGTTGGCGCGCAGCGATTTCATGCCGCCAAAGCTCATTGGTGATCCGCTTGCGCCCGGATTCTTTGGCGTTTGGTACTACCTGGGCGCGGCTGGAGATGTATACGAGCTGAAAGTGGAGTAAAGATGCCAGAGCTAACACTCGGGCCCGTTATGACATGTCCTTGACTTGTCCAGACGGTTTGGCAATTCGGTCGTTATTATTCGTGATACAGATTAGAGTCACTCCGCGATTTGGTTGGAACTTTATCCTAGCGACCAAATTTTGGAGATTTTAAAATAAAGTGGGAACCCATGAAATGTTTCTTATTCCAAAGAGAGGTTATAAGACATGAGAGTACTACTCCGTTTGGTAAGCACAATTATTTTCTTCACACCGATCCTCATGCAAGCTAAAGAGGTAAGCCCCGGAATTTTGCGAACTCCGGACAGTCGCTTTGAGAACCTCCCAGACTACGACTTCGATCCTCACTATGAAGATATTCAGGGTTATCGTGTCCACTATATAGATGAAGGTCCTAGGGATGGCGAGGTTGTGCTAATGCTCCACGGCGAGCCTTCCTGGGCATATCTCTATCGCAAAATGATACCTGTATTCGTTGAGGCGGGATTTAGAGCAATCGCTCCTGACCTGATTGGTTTTGGACGATCGGATAAACCCACCAGCATGGATACACACACTTATCAATTTCATGTTGATACGCAAGCTGCATTAGTTGAAGCCCTCGATCTCACCGGTGTTACATTTATAGGTCAGGATTGGGGAGGCCTCATCGGTCTCCGAGTAGTAGCTGAGAATGAAGAGCGATTTTCTCGCGTAGCTATTGCTAACACCGGCTTACCGAACCCGCAGACTGATAAAGCACCAGAGGGCGCATTCGGGAACTGGAAACGTATGAACCAACGGATGGTTGAGGCCGGAGATATTCCCACGGGAGCTATGATCGCGAACAGTGTGGGAGATCCATCCCTCAAAGAAGCTTATGATGCTCCGTTTCCCGATCCGAGCTATAAGGCGGGGCCATTAATCATGCCTCAGCGCGTACCGCTGGTTCGCACTGATGCAGGAGCCGTTGAGAATTCTGCGGCATGGGAAGTCTTTAGGCGCTGGGAAAAACCGTTCCTAACATCCTTTAGTGACGGCGATCCTATTACTCGGGGAGGTTATATATTCTTTCAGCGACAAATTCCGGGCGCTCAAGGCCAGCCCCACACCACGATAAATGACGCTGGGCACTTCCTTCAAGAGCAAAAGGGAGAGGAGTGGGCTGAGACTGTTGTCGAATTTATGCGAGCCAACCCACAATAGAAGGATCAGCCAACAGGCGCAGGTCTCAAACATTTTTATAAAACTAGCGAAATCTATTGAATGGGAAAATGAAAGTTGAGCTGAGTTTACAAAAAAACCTACTGCATACTTTAAAAATTTTCTCATACGTATCGAAAAATTTCTGTGTTTTTATGTGTGTTACTGAAGAATAACGGGGGCAGTAAATGAGATTGAAAGTCGTAACTTTATTAATAGGACTAGTGCTAGGTGCTTGTGGCAGCAAGACCGAGCCAGCCCAATCAGTTAATGATTCTGGCGGAGAAAATAGTTCAGCATCCCCTAGCAACAATGATGTCGCGAGTACTCCCAGTCAAGCAGCACCTTCTCGAACTCAGCAAGGCCTGCTAACAATTCCAAACGATATTTTCAGCGCGCTCCCTGCCAAGAATGCTACACGAACTGCTTTTTTTGGCGACTTGCATGTTCACACCACTTATTCGCTCGATGCTTTTGCCGTTGGTACTATGGCGACACCTTCTGATGCCTATCGATATGCCTTGGGCGATACTATCCAGCACCCAGCTGGTTTTGATATGACATTACGCGTACCCCTAGATTTTTATGCAGTCACGGATCACGCCATGTATATGGGTATGTTGTTTGAGGGAGCGGATCCCAGTACTGAATTGGCAAGAATTATGAATTTAGACTATATGGCGAATTACAATGCACCGGAAAATCTAGTACCTGAACGCCCCGCTGTGTTGGGTAGGTTTGTGGGTGATGTCAGACGCATGATTGGTGACGGAACTCTTAGTCAAGACTTGGTCCATGACGTCATCCACGATGCTTGGAAGGATACTGTTGCCGCCGCTGAGCAATATAACAAGCCAGGTCAGTTCACCACCTTTGTTGCCTATGAGTACACAGCATTCTCCAATCCTGACCGTGGGAATTTACATCGCAACGTTATCTTTCGTGACGCCGATAAGCTTCCCGCAGTGCCCTTCTCTTCATTGCACAGTAGAAACCCAGAAGACTTATGGGATTGGATGGACAGCTTACGCGATGAGGGAATTGAATCACTCGCTATTCCCCATAATTCGAATGGTTCCGGTGGACAGATGTTCAAGCTTGTGGATTGGGCAGGCAATCCACTGGATGATGCCTATTCTTCTCAGCGCATTCGTAATGAACCGCTCATGGAAATCACTCAAATTAAAGGTACTTCGGAAACGCACCCCTTGTTATCGGACAATGATGAATGGGCTGGATTCGAAATAATGCCTTATTATGTCGGCGCCGGCGGCAATCGGCTCTCTGAACCCTCAGGCGGTTATGCGCGGGAAGCATTATTAAATGGGTTGTCCTTCGAAGATCAGGGAATGAAGAATCCTTTCGAATTCGGTTTTGTGGGTGCGTCTGATACCCACACGGCTGCCATTGGTGATGACGAATCTGATTTCTATGGCAAGCTAGGACTGGCGGATGCAACACCTCAACAGACTGGAGCAGTTCCGCTGAGTGCTGAGGAAGGGGAGCGTCTTCTCCAAAACAGACCTGATTCTGTTAAGGAATTTGATGCAGGTGTTTACGCTAATGGGGATGATATAACCTTTGGCGCATCGGGAATTACCGGCGTCTGGGCGGAAGACAACACACGGGAGTCTATCTACAGCGCGTTCCGACGGAAGGAAACTTTTGCTACCACCGGCACGCGCATCAAAGTGCGTTTTTTTGGTGGGTATGATTTCACCGATGAAACGCTGACAGCTCCTGATCTGCTCGAGACTGCATATTCTGATGGTGTATCCATGGGCTCAGATTTGTTGCCCAACGGTGACCGAGCCCCGCGCTTTATTGTCTGGGCCACTCAAGATGCTCTGAGCGCGCCTTTGCAAAGGCTGCAGGTTGTCAAAGGCTGGACCGTTGATGGTGAGCCCCATGAACAAGTGTTTGATGTCGCTTGTTCAGATGGCCTTGCTGTCGATCCACAATCTCATCGTTGCGGCGACAACGGTGCTCAAGTGAACCTCGAAGACTGCTCGATTTCAGCTGACGTCGGAGCGGCTGAGTTGAAAACCGTATGGGTTGATCCTGAGTTCGATCCTTCCGTGCGGGCATTTTATTACTCACGTGTACTCGAGAACCCAACCTGCCGATGGTCAACCTGGGATGCGATCAATGAAGGCTACGAACCGCGACCAGATTTTCCAGCGACCATTCAGGAACGTGCCTTTACATCGCCGATATGGTACCGACCTGGGACAGGCTAATCATGAAGCTCTTAAAGAGCCACGTGTTTTGGTTTGTGGTTTTGGGCATATTAATTTTTGTCATCGATGAGCAAACCTCCGATCCGCTCGATACCATAGTTGTGGATGCTGCGCTCGAGCGGCGAGTGGCAGCGCTGTGGGCTTCACAGGTACAGCGCGAACCCACCGAGGCAGAGATCGCCAGCCTCGTCGATGACTGGGTCACTGAAGAGATCTGGCGTCGTGAATCTATAAGGCTCAGCCTGGACGAAGAAGATCAAATTATTCGCCGGCGCATGATTCAGAAAATGCAATTTATTGCCGAGCAAGAAGCCGAACTTACACCGACAGAAGAAGAGCTCAGGGCTTACTATGAGGCGAACCACGAACGCTACGAAGTCGCATCAAGTGTCTCTTTCGAGCAACTCCAATTTCAATCTCGCGACGCGGCAAGCAGTACACTCAGTGCAGGGGAATCGATCGCCAACCTAGCGCAGCCGTCGATGCAGAGTCGAATGAATGCCCGTCAATCACCATTGCAAGTTACCAGCACATTCGGTCTTGAATTTGCCCGTTCACTCAACAGCTACGATGTGGCTTTGAATTGGCAAGGTCCCATACAAAGCACTTTTGGCTGGCACCTGGTGAAGGTTCTTGAGAAAAATCCCGCTTCCGTTACACCATTTTTAGATATTCGCGCAACAGTCCTCGGTGACTATACCTACGAATCACAAGTTCAGGCACAGGCGGACTTCATCGAACAAGTCCGGCCGAATTATGACATCGTTCGAAAAGAAAAATAAGAAGGTTGAATGAGAAGAAGGGTAGATGATCAGTAAGGGGTTCATGAAATACAGCGGCCTGATTGCCACTCTCTGGCTCTTTGCCAGTCAAAGTTTCGCTCATGAGATGCGCCCGGCGTTTGCTCAACTGATTGAAACAGAAGAGGCGGCCTCAGCGGAAGTGGGAGTCTCAGTGACGCTGCGCCAACCGATTGTGTCCGGATTCCGTCCAGACTTAGCCCTGGATCTTGGAGGCTGTCGTCTTGGCGCTGAAATCATCAGTCAGCGTCAAGAAGGCACCCTGATTCAAAGCTGGCAAGAATACTGTGATCAGGCACTCTCGCAATCCAAACTTGCTATTCGCAACCTGTATCCCGGTGTCAGTGAGGTGCTAGTCAGTGTCACGCACCTTGATGGCAGCGTGCAACGCTTTGTTGTTAGGCCAGACAACCCGGTAGTGCATTTAGGTGAGTCCGATTCTCCGCTACTTCCAGCCTATCTCGAGTTGGGTATAGAACACTTGCTGGCGGGGCTCGATCACGTCTTGTTCGTTATTGCCCTAATGGTATTGATTACAGAGAGATGGCGACTTATAGCAACTGTTACTGCCTTTACGATTGCTCATTCCATAACCCTGGCACTTTCTACTTTTGAGCTACTGCAGGTTTCTCAATCTGCGGTAGAGGCGCTGATCGCGCTGAGCTTGTTTTTCATGGCAGTTGAGATGTTGAGCAAAACTCCCTCTATAACATCAAACTATCCCTGGGCAATTGCTTTCGGGTTTGGCCTTGTACATGGATTAGGATTCGCCGGTGTGCTTCGTGAAGTAGGTTTGCCAGATGATGCGGCACTTTGGGCTTTATTGTTGTTTAACGTTGGCCTGGAAATAGGACAGTTGATGGTTGTCATTGTATGCCTTTTGGTTGCCATTTTCTTTCGCAGTTGGTGGCAAAAAAATACCGTTGCGCCCGAGGTTAGTCTAAGCAATGTTCTACCTGCATATTTAATTGGTCCGATCTCCGTTTGGTGGCTTCTTCAGAGACTACCCATTCTGAGTTAGCAAATCTGCCAACTGCCGTTTCAAAAGAGATCGAGAATTTTGGCAACGAGAAAACTCAACCATATGGACAAGTCAGTGACTTGTCCGTAACCACTTTGCTGAAAAGAACTACCCTCTGAGAATTATTCCACTCTAAAAAGTTTGATTCTCCAATCTAACTTATGAGGTGTTTTCCGATGACAGTGAAAAATGTTTTAAGTTTAAGTTTATTCTGGCTACTTCTTAATAGTAGCGCAGGGTTCGGAGCTTCTTTTAAAAATAACGTACTTTTCATTCCAGTAGTTACCGTTGGCCCTGATGCTTACAGTTTGGAACTGTTGTTAAATCAAGACGGCCCTGACATTGATTTTTCTGTTGTCGGAGCGCAGGAGATACAAGTTCTTGATACAAGTGGAGCTTCTTCCTTCGATGGAACTAACTTGTTTGTCCCTAAGCTGAGTATAGACAGTTTAAACTATTCACTTACTCTTTCAGTAGTAAACATAGATCCACCAAAATTTCGGCTAAAAGATTATGCGAAATTAACGGAAAATTCGGCTGTCATGGGTCAATGGGTTTTTAACTTGGATTTGCAGGGGCAAAAATCCTCGATCAATCTGACAATAACTGAAAATGAGGGGAAACTTGGTGGAACCTGGGTCGCTCTGCAAGGCGCTTACACATTATCTGACGTTAGTTTCGTCGGAGACACTCTGTCGTTTTTTCTGGAAACACTGCAGGGGTCGAGAACGGTATCATTTGAGTTAAAAGATAGTTTGCTTATCGGCAGTCTATCGACACCGCGCGGGGAACAGCAGATAGTTGGCAGGAAATCTTCTTAAGTAAAGTGCTAGCGCATTTGCTCCCAGCGGCATTATTGCGTTTTGTTTTCAAATTAAAGTAGTCATATTTTTTTAAATCTACTCTACTTAGGATGAGTAAGAGTTTTTATTAGTGACTTGTCACTGACTTGACCTTTCTGACAGTACTAAATAAACCTAATCTTCAACCGCTTGGATGTGTCGTGCGCAGGAATTTAAATGTGTGTAACCCACAATCATGACATGTGGTGCTTTGGTTGTCTGACGCAAATCGCATTACGTTCTGAGTGACGTCTAATAAAAAAAGTGAATTTTGATCAGCTTAACTTTGTGAGTTCGATTTACAAAAAATTATAAAAAGGATGTTTAATGAATTCATTGAAAACTGAAGAAGTAAATGGCCGAACTACTTGTACAAAAAATCTCGTATTAAAAGTAACGCTTTTGGCGGCAGTCTTTTGCACAATAGTTGTCCCAACGATACCAAAAATTTCTTTTGCACAAGACTCGCTGATAACAGAAGTGCTTGTTACCGCGCGCAAAAGGGAGGAACGGTTGCAGGATGTACCCAGTTCCGCCGCGGCCATTTCAGCGAATTTAATTGAGGGTATAGGCGGTATTTTTAATCTACGCGATATGACTGACTTGGTTGCTGGCGTTAGCACAAACGAGAATCAAGCTGCTGAGTCTGAACCTACTATGCGCGGTGCGGGGCAAGCACGTAATCGTGCGTCTGCGTCCGCTATCGGCCTTTACCGTAATGGTGCGTATTTCGCGACTAATGGTTTGGCTGGCAAAACCTTTGCTCGAATGGATACCTACGATTTGGAGAGAGCTGAGGTGTTGCGGGGCCCTCAGGGAGCGCTATACGGGCGGAACGCGCTCGGTGGCGCAATGAATGTGATTTCGAAAAAACCCCAAGATAAATTCTCTTTTGATGTGGGTGGTGCACTGGGTCAAAAAGATTTTCAGCGCCTCGAAGCCAAGCTCAACCTTCCGATAAACGAGCAATTCAGCATACGGATCAGTCGCATGGATGAAGAACGGGATGAGGGGTTTTATAGCGATATTGACAATCGTGACATCGATATTGAAAAATTCGAGCACACCCGTATGTCACTGCGCTATCAACCGTCAGATGCATTGGACGTTAACTATGTTTTCGATACTCAGGATCAGACTTTCACTAATGCTATTTTTGCTAACCGAAACCTGAGGCCAGATATCGAAGATGCTTTCAGCACCACTATTAATTCGCCAATGGTGAGTAAAAACGAAATTGGAAATCACAATCTCACTATAGACTGGGTGCTGGATGGTGGCACACTGACATCTGTTACGAATCAACGTGATCTAAAGGTAGGGCTCCAGACGGATGTGGATTATGTTGGCCCGATCTTTCAGCTAAATACGTTAAATCTGCAAACAACACAAAGAGCGGACAACGACATTTTTTTCCAGGAATTACGTTACGTCGCCGAACCATCTAGCAACTTTAGCTGGCTGGTCGGGGCAGACTACTTTGCCTATGAAAACACCGAGGTCTTTGATCAGTGGGTTGGCCCAACAATGAGGCCGAACTCATTTTTTCGCAATTACCGCACCGACTCTAATTCGTGGGCTGTGTTTGGAAGCGCTGAGTACGCACTAGCAAATTTACCTGTAAGGCTTACTGGTGAGATCCGTTATGCACATGACCAATTCGACGGCTATGTGCAGGAATATCGAGCTGGAGATCAAGGGGGGATTCAAAAGGGCCCATTTGTTTTGGGGTCGACTTTTAACCGATCTAATCCAGTCAATCCTCAAAGCGATCTTGATATAGGGGACACTTACAAAAACTTACCGTGGGGTGTCACTCTAGCTTATGACTTAGACGACCTTGATATGATGGCCTATGGCAAGTTAGCGTCCTCCTATCGACGGGGAGGCATGAACTTGAGCGAGGGTTCGCCCGGCGAATTATATCCAACTCAACTGACCTATGACGAAGAAACATCACTGACATATGAGTTGGGATTGAAGAGTAGTTGGTTTGATAGGGCACTTACCCTAAACGCTGCCTTCTTTTTTACAGAGTACAACGATTTTCTTAACACGACCGACAACGGTTGCCCCACCCAGTGTCAGTTAATTGGTTCAGATGGTAACGGACTGGGTTTCAATTCGGATGGATCGCGCGTTGGCGCAGACGCGGCCGGTCTTCCGATATCTCCGAACAGCGAAATACCGGTAGGATTTTTTATCGATAACGTAGGTACCGCAGAAGTGTGGGGATATGAAGTGGAAGCAAATTACCGTACGCGATTTGATTATGGTGCGCTGTTGTTGATGAACTTGGGCTATGCGAAGGGCAAAGGTAAGGTTACACATGTGGGTTCCGACGTTGCTTTGGCAACACTCGAGATTGCTGATGACGCAGATTTGCCCTTCGTGCGACCTCATCAGATTAACGCTTCATTCGTCTACCGACAGCCGCTCGTGAATCTAAGAGGTATCTTCGCAGATGTGAATCTTGTCGCATCAGCGACCTATACTTTTGAAGAAGGTGGCGTTACGAATTTGACTAATGTCCCCGCTGGTTCTGCTGGAGGCCGACGGATGCTTGATACAGTTCGTCGTTTAAGCGCAAACGTTGGCTTAAATACTGCCAAATGGTCACTGTTTCTGCGTGGCAGAAACCTTACTAATCATAGTTATGAGATTTTGAGTCTTGACAGCCTATATTTGCGCAACCAGCCGCGTTTTACCTATCTCGAGTTTGCCTATCGTTTTTAATGTGGTCGGCTGGAAATTGGTAATTTCAATACAAGGATAGAGGTCAAGGACAGACATGAGTAATGTTAAAGGACGAGTAAAAAAAATTGTTTGCGAGCAGCTCGGTGTTAATGTCGAAGAGGTGAAAGATTCTGCGTCGTTTGCTGAGGATTTAGGAGCAGACTCGCTTGATACCGTTGAGCTTGTGATGGCACTTGAGGCAGAATTTAAGACTGAAATCCCTGACGAGACGGCTGAAAAAATTACTACCGTCCAACTTGCAATCGATTACATAAACGAGAATCTTTGAGGCTGCAGACAGCGTTCTTGATGCTACTTAGAGGTTGATTGATCCTCTTAATCTGATTTTAAAACTGATCAGTTATTGGGAGTCAACATCTAACTAGCAGACGTAACCATCGATGTTGCTCCCACCTGTTTACTTAGGTTGCACCTCAATTTACCCCACTATCTTCGCAAATTGCTTATTCAGAGGCGTAGGTGACATGTCAGCGACTTGTCCTTCTCAGCCGAGCCTAGGAAGAGTACCTTTCTGCGAAGATAACTAGCAGTCGTATAACTCATGAATTAGTAACACAGCTCTGCAGGTGTTTTCCTATGAAGCTAAAAAATACTTTTAAACTTGCCTTAGTTTCCCTGTCATTCTTACTGGGTGCAAATGCCCAGGAGTTGGATGAGGTGGAAGGAATAGCTTTTCTAGCACAGTCCGATATGGAAGGTCCGGTCACTGTGGTAGACCTCGTTAAATTTAAGCCAGGTAGCGTGGAGGCCTATGATCGCTACGATGCTCTCGCAGAGGAAAAGCTTAGAGCGCTCGGCGGCGAAGTGATATTTCGCGGCTATTCGAGTCCTTTCTCCGATAGATCCGCCAACGAGCGCGAGGCAGCGCGTCAGGGCGCCGATCCCTCCGACCTAGGCTGGGACAGAGTCACGATGCGGAAATACCCTTCCGCCAGTGCAGTCGTTGAGATGAGTGCGAGCGATGAGTATCAAGCGGCGTTACCCAATCGTGCCGAAGCAATCGAAGATTCAGTGGTGTATGCGTTTGGAGGAAATCAGATGCGCGATGTCCAGTTGTCTGAATCTCCCGACACAATCTATATGCTCAACCTGCTTCGCTTCAGTGGCGACACGGGTGTCGCTGGCTATGGTGATTACGGCTCATCAGTCGTACCACTTATACAAGGCGCGGGCGGCGCACCCATGCTGAGCGCGAGGGGCATCACACCAATAATCTCGAATCAGGAAATCGACAGCATGATTCTGGTCGCCTATCCTTCACATGAAGCGTTCCTCTCTATGTTGCAAAGTGATGCCTATCGTACGATCTCTCACAAGCGGACAAACTCGATCGAGCTTGGCTTGGTCTTTCCGTTCTCGGATCGCAAATAATTAGAAGAAGTTGAAACCAATAACTAGCAGACCTAACTATCGCTGTTGCTCGCACCTGTCTATTTAGGTTGCACCTCAACTTACCCCAGGACCTCGGCTAATTGCTTATCCACAGGCGTGGGTGACATGTCAGTGACTTGTCTGCCAGCCTCAGGCTTTGAACGAGTTATCGTGGCAAAGCGTAACAAAATGTCACCTTTTCGGTGAATTATTAACATAATTTTGAAGGAGTTTTCGATGACGCTTAAAAGTATATTTAAACTTTCCCTTATATCTTTGCTGCTAAGTAGTAGCGGTATTTTCGCGGCTGATAATTCGGCAGTATTGGGCCAATGGACTTTGGACATGTCGGTGCAAGGGAACGCAGTCTCTGTCGACCTTGCGATAACTGAAGATGGCAATGGACTCGCGGGAACCTGGACAGGTCCAGCCGGGACTAATACATTGTCTGGCGTTAGTTTTGACGGGGACTCCCTATCATTTTCCATGCAAACACAGCAAGGGACAATGAATGTGTCATTCGAACTGGACGACAATACGCTAGACGGCAGCTTATCTACACCAATGGGAGACTTGCCGATAGTGGGAAAGAAATCCTCTTAGATGAAATTTTAGAATGCGGCGGAGAATGTTCGTGACCAGGCAGCTGGATCCAACGTCGTCCAGCACGATGGACATTCGTTTTTGTACTTGTGGTTTGAGAGATTGGGCTATGCCAAGAGTTGTTAAGTGCTGGGCGACCGCAATTCGCGGAATTCGATTGGCGCAAGCAACACCATAATTGGCAGTCCTTCATTTTGTTAAAAAGGAAACGCAATCTAAATGAATCTTCGTCGCAAATTTCTAAAGTTCTTGGCAGTTATTCCACTTTTTGCAAATAATACAGCCCGTGCAGAAACGTCGAAGGGTTCAAAATTGAATGATCAAGCTGCACATCTCAATTGGGGACACATTAATATAAACGTTAGTAATATCGAAGCTTCAATAGAATTTTATAGAAAACTGGGGTTTGAAGTTTTTATCCCTGCAATTCCTTATTTAGGACTGACAATGGGTTTTACTTTCAACCAGATTGACAGTGCTAGTAGCACAGCATTGGGGTTACCTGACAACGTATCCGGTCGAGCTTGCATAATGCAGCTAGGCAATGGATTTCCTAAAATTGACCTTACTCAATATGACGACCTTCCTCAATTGAAGCCGCTCAATAATGGCGATTTGGGTTTGGTTCGTATTTGCTTGGGTTCCTCAAATCTTATTTCAGATTATGAAAGACTTGTTGAGGAAAATGTTGCTTTCATTAG
>PAEL01000021.1 GCA_002700775.1 Gammaproteobacteria bacterium
AAAAATAGAAGAAATAACCTTGGTGGACCGCTCCCCAGCCGAGTTGTTAAAAATAAAAAAATGACACCGCCGGATGTGAAAATTTTTCAAGAACTATTAGACGGTACCGGCGAAAGAGCTATATCTACAACAATGGCGTTTGTTCGATTGTTAACAATTTTATGTAGAGATAAAGAAGTAGGAAAAAACATTGTTCCTATCATCCCTGACGAAGCAAGAACATTTGGAATGGATCCCCTTTTCAGGCAGCTTGGTATATACGCACATAGAGGTCAATTATATGAACCTGTTGATTCAGATCAGTTTTTATATTATAAAGAGGCTGTGAATGGACAAATTTTTGAAGAAGGGATTAACGAAGCTGGAGCGATATCATCCTTTATAGCAGCAGGAATGTCATACCAGACTACCGGTGAAAACATGATACCTTTCTATATTTATTATTCTATGTTTGGGTTTCAAAGAGTTTGGGATTTTATTTGGGCAGCTGGTGATATGCGCGTTCGCGGATTTTTACTTGGAGGTACAGCTGGAAGAACAACATTAAACGGTGAGGGGTTGCAACATCAAGATGGGCATAGTCACATAGCAGCAGCCGTAACACCAAACGTTAAGGCTTACGATTTGGCATATGCTTATGAAATAGCTGTTGTAGTTCAACATGGAATAAAAGAAATGTTTTATGAGCAAAAAGACGTTATTTATTATCTAACTTTAGAAAATGAAAACTACATACACCCAGCGATGCCCAAAGGCATTGAAAAAGATATTATCAAGGGAATGTATAAATTGCATTCAACAAAGAACCCAACAATAAGACTACTTGGTAGTGGACCATTATTGAATGAGGTTATTGAAGCTTCAAAACTTCTAATCGACGATTGGGGTATTGAATCGGGAATTTGGAACGTAACTTCTTTTACTGAATTAAGAAGAGAAGCTGAAGAAGTAGAAAGATGGAATTTAATGAACCCCGGTAAAAAACCTAAGCAATCACACATAGAAAAGTCTTTAAATAAAAACCCTGTTCCAACTGTTGCAGTTTCTGATTATGTAAAAATGTCTACAGAGCAAGTTTCACCGTTTGTTTCTGGTTCTTTTTATTCACTTGGAACAGATGGTTTTGGGCGCAGCGACACTAGGGAAAACCTTAGACACTTTTTTGAAGTCGATCGATATTATATTGTTCTAACAGCAATCCGCGCATTAGTTAATGATGGAAAAATAAAAATGAGTGTGGCTAACGAGGTGATGAAAAAATATAATATAGATTCAACTAAACCCAACCCAATAACGGTATAATATGTTAAAAAAAATTGTATTACCAGATCTAGGCGAAGGTATTGATTCGGCTGATGTAAGTGAAATTTTAATCAAACCAGGAGACACAGTTTCTGTAGATGATATTATATTAGTATTAGAATCAGACAAAGCCAGTATGGAAATCCCCTCAGAAAACAGTGGAGTAGTAAAAGAGGTTTTTGTCGCTATGGGGGATGAGGTCAAAACCGGAGAATCACTTCTTTCTATTGAAACCACATCTGATAATAAGGATAAACCAGACATTCAAAAAACAGAAGAAGGTCCAAAAGAGGTAGTAGAAAAAAGTGTAAAGCCTGTAGAAGCTAAACAAGAAACAAAACCATCTACAGACAAAACATTTGCAAGCCCTGGCGTTAGAAGGTTATCAAGAGAACTAGAAATTGATTTATCGTTAGTTGGAGCAACGGGCGAGAAGGGTAGAATCACAAAAGAAGATTTACATGGTTATATAAAACAAAAAATGGTCCAAGGCGGATCAATAACTGCTTCAAGTTTTCCTAAAATTGACTTTTCTCAATGGGGGGTCGTTGAAAATACGCCCTTAACAAAAATTCAAAAAATTACAGGTGAAAGATTACAACAAGCTTGGCAAACAATACCGCATGTTACTCAGTTCGATGAGGCAGATATATCTGTTTTGAACTCAAAACGAATAGAGTTAAAGAAAGAAGGTCTGAAAAAAAACATTAAAGTAACTTTTTTACCTTTTATTATTAAAGCAGTTGTCAAAGCTTTAAAAGAGTTTCCTCGTTTTAATAGTTCTTTAGATCACTTAGGTGAAAACCTAGTTCAAAAAAATTATTTCAATATTGGTATAGCTGTGGACACACCAACAGGTTTAGTTGTTCCTGTTATAAAAGACGCAGATAATAAATCGGTGTTAGGTCTTTCCGAGGAGTTAATGGATATAAGTGAAAGAGCTAGAACTAAAAAACTAAAACCTGAAGAACTTAAAGGTGGTTCCTTTACTATTTCTAGTTTGGGTGGAATTGGAGGCACAAATTTTACCCCAATTATTAACCCCCCGGAGGTAGCAATTATGGGTGTTTCTAAAAGTTCTTGGAAGCCTTTATATGATTATAAAAACAAAGAAATTATTCCAACTTTTGTTATGCCATATTCATTGTCTTACGACCACCGTGTCATAGATGGTGCGCTTGGTGCTTCTTTTACGACATTTTTTTCAAGATCTCTACTTGATGTATCTACTTTTGAGTGATGTTAAATGGTAAAAAATAAGCACATAGATATACTAGTAATTGGTTCGGGTCCGGGTGGTTACGCAGCTGCTTTTAGAGCCGCTGACCTTGGTCGAGAGGTAATGTTAGTTGATAAAGACCCAACGCTCGGAGGGGTATGTCTTAATAGGGGTTGTATTCCTTCAAAAACACTTTTGCACATAGCAAAAGTTCTAGAAGAGGCAGAGTCTTTAAAAAAAATGGGTGTTACTTTTTCTAAACCAAAAATAGATATTAATTCTGTAAGAGATTGGAAAAACAAGGTTGTTTCACAATTGTCAAATGGAATTGGCCAAATGGCAAAAGCTAGAAAAGTTGAAACTGTACAAGCAGAAGCAACTTTTTTATCAGATACAGAAGTTGAATTAAAAATAGATTCAAAAAAAGAAACTATTACGTTTGATCATTGTATTATTGCTGCCGGATCATCTTCATCAGTTATACCTGGGATTCCATTTGAAAATGAAAATGTGTTAACCTCAAAGACAGCACTCGATCTCAAGAAAATCCCAAACAGTCTCCTTGTCATTGGTGGTGGCTATATTGGTTTAGAGATGGGAACTGTGTTTAGCGCTTTAGGTGCATCTGTAAGTGTTGCAGAGTTTTTACCTAATCTACTTCCTGGCGCTGATCCAGATTTAGTAAAACCACTGGCCCGAAAATTAAAAAAAGAATTTAATCAAATTTTATTATCTACTAAAATTACTAAAGTTGAAGAATCTTCTTCTGGGGGTTTGATTGTTACAATGGAACGCGATGGAAAAGAAAATATTGAAACATATGATCAAGTTTTGGTTTCTGTTGGTAGAAAGCCAAATACAGATAAAATGGGAGTAAATACGACAAGTATAGAAGTAGATAAACAAGGTTTTATATCGGTTGATAAATATCAAAAAACAAGTGTCAATAACATATATGCAATTGGTGATATTGTCGGAAACCCTATGTTAGCTCATAAAGCTACACATGAGGGAAAAGTTGCGGCTGAAGTGATATGTGGTTTGCCAGCTGCCTTTGACGCAAAAGCTATTCCGGCAGTTATTTTCACAGATCCAGAAATTGCTTGGGTGGGTTTAACCGAAACGGAAGCAAAACAAAAATCTATTTCTTATGAAAAAGGTGAGTTCCCTTGGGCGGCTAGCGGAAAGTCTCTTGCCTTAGGTAGAAATGAAGGGCGTACAAAAATTCTTTTTGATAAAGAAACAAAAAGGACGATTGGTGTTGGAATAGTTGGTCCTAATGCTGGTGATTTAATATCCGAAGGCGCGTTAGCTATTGAAATGGGTGCAGATGCTGAAGATATTAGTTTAACAGTTCATCCTCATCCGACTCTTGGAGAGACATTTGCAAATGCAGCAGAAGTTTTTGAAGGAACTGTTACAGATCTATATATACCTAAAAAAACTAGTTAAAAGCTTTTAATTCAACCGTGTTATAATTTTGCCATCTGAAATTATACTAATTGCGGCAGTGACAGTAGATGGTTTTATTGCTAGACATAGTAGCGAAATAATAACTTGGACAAAAGACCTACCGCTTTTTAAAAAGCAGACTATGGGATATCCACTTATCATGGGTTCCAATACTAAAAATACGATAACTAGTGAATTAAAAGGGCGAGAAGTAATAGTAGTAAAAAGAAGTGATAACCCACGAGATATTTTAAAAAAAATTTCATCAAAAAAATGTTTTGTTGTTGGTGGTGGTAAAACATATTCTAGGTTTTACCCTTTTTTAACTGATATATACCTCACACCGCATCCACATATATTTGGTGAAGGCGTTCCTCTTTTTTCTGATAAAATAAAAAGTTCAAAACTTACATTTGTTAAATTAGTTGAGGTTCCTCAGCAGGTTGGGATTTATCAATACCAATATAAAATAATTAAAGCATGAAGAGACTGTTATTGATATTGGGCTTTTTATCAATAGTGTTTTCTATGGATATCACTTCTGGTGGAAAATTAAGTAAAAATCAATTAGCAGTAGATGTTAGACATTATGATATAAGACTAAAAGTTGATCCAAAAAGAAAAATGATATCTGGACATGTTGATATTAAAATCAAGATAATTGATGAAGTTAGATTTATAGAGTTAGATTTATTAAATCAATATTTTATATCCAAGATAATGATAAATGGTGTTACAACTCCTTTTAAACACCGTGACAACACTATATTTATAAAGGCTCAAGATATCGAAATTAATTCTACAGTTTTAGTTACTGTACAATATAAAGGAAAGCCTCCAATAGCGGCAAACCCACCATGGAAAGGTGGGTTTACGTGGAGTAAAAGTAAGGACGGTTATCCCTGGGTTGGTGTCTCTTGCCAAGCTAATGGCGCTCATCTTTGGTATCCTTCTAAAGAGCACCCAAGTGATGAACCAGAAAGTGCTGAAATCCATATTACTGTTCCAAAACCACTATCTGTGGCATCTAATGGAAACCTTCAAAGTGTAAAAGAACATAAAAATAAATGGACAACATGGCATTGGAGTACAAAATATAATATCAATCCATATAATATAAACTTTACAGTTGGGCACTTTGAGCTAATTGAAAGAATTATTCCCTCTTTAGAAAAACCATTAAAGGTTCAGTTTTATGTGTTGAAGGAAAACTTAGAAGGTGCACAAAAATTATTAGATCAGGTTGAAACATTTGTGGATTTTTTTACTAGGAATTTTGGACAGTTCCCTTGGATCGAAGAAAAGTTGGGAATTGTTAATACACCATATTTTGGCATGGAACATCAAACTATGATTGCGTACGGAAACGATTATAAAAAAAACGACAAAGGATACGACTTTTTATTGTTTCATGAGATGGCTCATGAGTGGTGGGGAAATTACTTAAGTGTTAGTGATTGGTCGGATTTTTGGATACACGAAGGTTTTGCCGTTTATTGTGAAGCCTTATATATTGAAGAAAAATATGGTTATGAAGAATACAATTCTTTTCTTACTAAAAATATTTCAAAAAAAATACCACTTAGTAAACCTATTGTTTTAGAAAGAAATTCTACAATGAGTCAAGTTTTTGGTTTGGATCCATATTATAAAGGAGCTTTTGTTTTGCATATGCTTCGGTACTTAGTGGGAGACGAAAGTTTTTTTAAAATACTAAAAGACTTATTACATTCAAAAAAACATCTTCCTAACAACCAGATAACAACTAGTGATTTTATTGATATTGTTCATAAAGAGATAGGAACAAACATTGATTGGTTTTTTAAAGTATATCTTTATGAAAATCAATACCCCGTAATTAATCAAAAAATTACTCATGGCTCAAACCATACCTTTGTTGAGCTTCATTGGGAAAACAGTGGTTTTTCAATGCCAGTTGAAGTTTTTTATAAATCAAACATTGGGTTTACTAAAAAAAAATTGGTTATAACAAACGAACCAACAATGATAGCAATTCCTCAGTATAATAAAATAAGAATTGATCCTGATAAAAGAATTCTATTAAAAATTGACAAAAAACAGTAAAGTCTTATTATAAATCAAACGGCCTATAAATGAAAAATAAACTCATTTCTATAACGTTAATAATATTCTTTTCCATAATATTTTGGTATCTCATTCATCCGACGCCAAAATACGAAGGTCACCAATCAATACCCGGTCTTAATAAGTCTGTAGATATTTATACAGATAGTTTTGGTGTTCCTCATCTCTTCGCTCAAAACGAGGAAGATTTGTTTTACGCTGCTGGGTACTACGCAGCTAGAGATCGATTGTTTCAAATGTCTATAGTAAATTTTTCCGTTAGGGGAGAATTATCATATGCTCTTGGTGATGAATTACTTGATAGTGATATATATCTAAGAAGCTGGAGAATTCATGACACAGCTAAAAAATTAGTTAAAGAACTAGACCCCGAAACAGTCTCTTTAATAAATGCATTTTGTGCAGGTATAAATTATCGAATTGATGAGGTGCACGATGACTTACCAATTGAATTCAAAATACTTCAATTAAAACCACCTGTTTGGAACCCCTCTATTGTTACGGGATATTCAAGGATGATGGCTCGGGAAATGTCATCTTCTTGGAAGCCAGAGATTGTATTTGGTGCAATTGAGAATTATTTTGGAAAAGAAAAACTAAAAGAAGTTTATCCATATTATGCTGATGACCATCCAACTATAACCCAAAAAAACCAATCAGTTAAAAACATCTCTTTTTCAAAAATCATGGATCAAGAATTTTTACTTGAAAAACTTCTCGGTTATAATTCTTCTGTATCTGGTTCTAATAATTGGGTTGTTTCGGGTAAACGAACAGAATCCGGGAAACCTTTATTAGCGAACGATCCTCATTTAAAATTCACACAACCTCCAAGGTGGTATGAAATGCATTTAAAAGGAGGTCGATTCAATGTAAGTGGTCTTTGTTTAGCTGGGATTCCTATGCCAATTATAGGTCAAAACGAACATATCGCTTGGGGTTTAACAAACTCAATGGTTGACGATATGGATTTTTTTATTGAGACAATAAACCCAGAAAACTCAAACCAATATCTATATAATAATAGTTATCAAGACATGATAGTAATTACAGAAAAAATCCCATTAAAAAATGATAGGGATACAACAATTACAATTAGGTTAACTCACCACGGACCAATTATCACGGATGTACATAGTTTGATAAATGAGGATACTGTTGCGCTCTCTATGGCCTGGACTGGCAACTGGTTAACGAAAGAAATCGATGGGTTATTTGGTTTGGCCACCTCAAAAAACTGGGAAGATTTTTCTAAAGCTGTAAAAAACTTTGGGGTTCCTGGACAAAACATTGTTTATGCTGATGTATTTGGTAATATAGGCTGGAGGCCCGCTGTTTATGTTCCGATTAGAAAAGAAGGGTCAAGTCTTATACCTAGGCCGGGTCACGACCCTAATTATGATTGGGAAGGGAGAGTTCCATATAAAGAAATGCCTTATTTGTTTAATCCTGAATCAGGGTATATATCAACCGCTAACAATAAAACAATTGATGACACATTTCCATATTATATAAGCGGTTTATGGGCCGATCCTAGTAGAGCACAACAAATTGTTTCTCGACTTGAAACTTTAAGAGCGGCAAGCGTTGACGATATGAAATCAATTCAACTTGATTACACCTCTTTATTTGCTAAAGAAATTACACCCTACTTTCTATCCGTAAATATTACAAAGGAAAACGAAAAAATAAATAAATCTATAGAAATACTTAAGGATTGGGATTTTATAGAAAATCCCGATTCAAAAGGTGCGCTTATATTTCATTCGGTTCTTCGTCAACTAGTGATTGAATTATTTGGTGATGAGTTATCATTACTGGGAGATAAATACTTAGAAGCTTTTACCTCGATGAAGTATTTACACAGTAGAAGTCTAAGAAAAATTTTGGCAGAGGGGTCATCTTCATGGGTGGATGATATAAGAACAAAAGGAAAAATAGAAACGCTTGAAGAAGTACTAAAAAGATCAGTCATTAACGGTATAGAAGACATTGAAAATATAGTAGGACACAATATGAAAAATTGGGACTGGGGAAGAGCTCACTACTTAAAACATGAACACAAAATGGGAAGTAAGAAAATTTTAGATTGGATATTTGGTTTTAATGTT
>PAEL01000022.1 GCA_002700775.1 Gammaproteobacteria bacterium
AAATTCAATAGCCTTATCTATATGCTTAGCATTTCTTAACGGTGACGTTGCTTGAAGTAACATTACATAATCAAATTTTTTAGTGAAATTTATTCTATTTAGTGTGTCTATTAATTGTTCAGTCCTCCACCCAGTCTTAGCTATAATGTCTGGTTGATCAAAGAGAATATTTTTATTTAATGCAATATCTACCATTTGAAGATGAGGCGCATCTTGAAATACTAAATAGATTTGAAGAAGCGATTTACAAAAATCTTAAGGATGTTGAAGATATCTAGGAATTTTTTAAAAAGTTTGCCGTCAAAATATCCGTGAATTAATATGGTTTGAGAATAATTGCCCTGCGAACAAAGTTTGCTACAGAAACCGCCGATGATTATAAATCGTGATACACACTCTAAAATTAAAGAATTTCCATTTTTCGATCTAAAAGCTCCAAGGCTTGACTTGGTTCAAGATAGTGCTCTGACCAAAAACGGTGTCAATTTCACTGTTCTGCGGCTTGATGAGATACATCGTTTTATTCACGGAAACAAGTTTTTTAAGTTGAAATATAACTTGATCGATTTTTTGAACGGTAATTTTGATCGGGTTTTAAGTTTCGGAGGCGCTTACTCAAATCATTTGTATGCATTGGCAGCAGCGGGGAGGCATCTTGGGATTGAGACAATTGGTATCGTTCGCGGTGAACTAAAAGAGCCATTGAATCCGGTTCTTGGTTTTGCAAAAGATTGTGGAATGCTTCTAGTAGCCTGTGATAGAAATGAATATAGACAAAAAGAAGAGGCGAAGTTTAGAGAAAAGCTCAGGGCTAAATTCGGTAATGTTATGATTCTGCCAGAAGGGGGCAGTAATAAGAGAGCAGTGTTGGGCTGTCAGGAAATCGTCGATTATTTTGATTGGCGGGTTTGTGCGCAACAAAAAGTTGTGGGATTGGCTTGTGGGACTGGAGCAACATTTGCTGGGATCGGTTTGGGTATCGTGCGCCGGTGGGCAGAGGGAAGTGAAAGCGGAAGTATGCCTTCGTTACTAGGAATCTCAGTTTTAAAAGCATCTGGCTACATCGAGAAGCAAGTCAAAAGTTTGTGGGAGCAATGTTCTGATGAAGAAAAAGAAATGCTAAGATCATTAGACTGGAGGATTGAGGAAAATTTTGATGGCGGTGGTTATGCGAGGACAGATCCCCAGCTTAAGAGTTTTATGAAAGAATTTGAGTCAAGGCAATCTGTTCCTATCGAGCCGGTGTATACTGGGAAGCTAATGAACGCTCTGTTCTCTTTAGTCGACGAGCGAAAAATTGACGCTGGTACTGATGTTTTGGCAATCCATACCGGTGGTTTATATGAGCCGCATGTTCGCTTGTAGGTGGGTTAAACAGATCTAGCTTGTGACTTCCTCCCACAGAAAGGGGTGTTGAGCGGACGTGACGTAAGTCAGTTTGCGCACTGAGAGTCGACGTTTGACATTCTGAAATACAAGTGCCCGCTAAAAACGTAAGGCAAGAGAGTTGGTATGACAATTTTTAAAAACATTGGACTCGTTGGTCGGCCTGGCAGTACTGAAGTGTTGCTGACGCTAGAGAGGCTCTTGGCGTTCTTGCAGAAACAAGGTGTAGAGATAATCGTAGAAGCCAAAACCGCTGAATTAGTTAATCGTTCAGACTTTCGCTTATGTGACAGGGAAGAACTCTCCAAACACTGTGATTTAGTGATAGTTGTAGGTGGAGACGGCAGTCTTCTTAATATCGCAAAGCTCATTGCAGCGAAACAGATTCCGGTAATTGGTGTTAACCGCGGACGAGTTGGGTTTCTAACAGATATTTCGCCGAGTAAGTTGGAAGAGCAGCTTAGTGGAGTTTTATCCGGTGAGTATTCTCTTGATGACAGATTCTTGCTCGATGTCGGTATGCGAGATCCTCAAACTGGAACGGTCGATGCTTTTGGTTCAGCTCTTAACGATGTTGTTCTTCACCCTGGTATAGCCGCTCAAATGATCGAATTTGAGCTCTTCATAGATGAGAAGTTTGTCTATAGTCAGAGGTCAGACGGGTTGATAGTTGCTACTCCAACCGGTTCTACTGCGTACTCCCTCTCTGCAGGTGGGCCAATTATGCACCCCATATTAAATGCAATTGTTGTGGTGCCAATGTACCCGCACTCTTTAAATAGTCGCCCAATTGTCGTTGATGGAGATAGTGAAATAAGAGTTGTTGTATCAGCGGGAGAGCGGCTGCTACCCCATATTAGCTGTGATGGCCAACGAGTCCATGAGGCGTCTGCCGGAGATGAGATTATAATATCTAAAAAGGCCGGACCGCTAAAATTATTACATCCTCAGGATCACAGTTTTTATCAGGCCTGTAGGTCTAAGTTGGGTTGGGGGAATAGATTGGTGAACAAAAGTGATTAGCATTTCTTTGGTGTTAGTTTGATTCGTGTTCTTAGTGTAGCGTCAGAACTGGAGCTGAGAGATTTTAGCGCTCATTTAGATACATTGGGTATAAGGCACCGTATTTCAGAGGAAGCTGGCTCTCAAGTCTTATGGGTCTATAGTTTAAGTGAAAAAGATCGAGTTGTTACTGAGACCTCAATCTGGGGCTTAAAAGAGCGGAAATTAAGATCAAAAAGCTTCCAGTGGAGGCGTTGGCTTAGTTTTGATTGGGTACGGCGGTTTTTTTCTTTGATTTTAGATTTAACATGGCGCGCACCATTTAGCTGTTTGCTTGTCTTTATAAGTGTCGTGGTCTTTTTGCTTAGTGGGATGGGGCAAGATTTGCGCAATGTGACTTGGTTATTCTTTCCAGAAATAGAATTGCAAAGTGTTTTTGATCCTTCTTGGCTGCTACGAAACCCCGTTATCTTCTTAAATCTAATCTCGCCAATATTTTTGCACTTTACGCTAATTCATATTACTTTCAATATGCTTTGGCTTCTTTTCCTCGGTGCACAACTCGAGAATAGTGGTTTGCCCAACGGTTCTTTTCTGCATGGCAAGGCGCTATCGTTATTTTGTTTTTTGATTACGGTGCTAATCACCGGTCTTGTGGGAAATATCACGCAGTATATCGTCGGCGGAGGACCAAATTTTGGAGGAATGTCAGGAGTTATCTACGGTCTGATGGGTTATACTTGGCTGATGGGAAAAGGATTTCCTTATTCTGGTATAGGGTTCCCAAATTCTACATTCGGTGTGATGCTTTTGCTCCTTGTTGTGATGGAAATTTTTGCGGGTTCTTGGATAGCAAGCGGAGCTCATTTGGGCGGACTAGTGACAGGTTTGTCTTGTGCTGGAATATTTATTACGATTTATCGTATTAGAAATTAAAGTGTCTGGAGTGGTAAATTTTTGATACATGGAGAAGGCAGGTGGAAAAAGATGATTCTACGGTCGATGCCGCGCTAACGAAGTTGGTAGACCAAATCACCCCGTCTATTTATGCTAGTTTAAAAACGGCAGTAGAGCTTGGTAGGTGGGGCAATGGTGATAGATTGTCTGAGGAGCAGTTAGAGAATAGTTTGCAGATGGTTATTCTTTATGAAGCAAAAAATCTAAAGTCTAGTGAAAGAATTGAGGCCACCTTGCCAAATGGTTGTGGTGACAAAATACTCCAATAGGGCGAGTAGAAAATGGAATTGAAAGCTGAGGGGGTTTTAAGAAAGATGCGAAGTAGGCTAGAGCCTACTGTTACATATGACATGAGTTTATCAGAACAATATCTGCGAATAAATGACATGATTGGTAGCGATTTAAAACTCGAATTTTCTGGTAAAATTTTTTGTGTTAATTGTGGGAGAAAGACCAGTAAAAGTTTTAACCAAGGTTATTGTTTCCCGTGTTTTCAAAAACTTCAAGATTTTTTCACGTGTCTCATTCACCCTGAGAAATGTCGTTGTGACGAAGGTGCTTGCTTTCAAGATCATATTGTTTATCTCGCAAATTCCTCTGGTTTAAAAGTTGGAATCACTCGGTCTTCGCAAGTCCCTACTCGGTGGATAGACCAAGGTGCTGTTCAGGCCCTTCCTATTGCGCGTGTTCGAACAAGGCTTCAATCTGGAATGCTGGAGGTGATGTTTAAACAACATGTGGCCGATAAAACTAACTGGAGGGAGATGCTGAAAGGAGAACCCTCAGAATTAGATATGAAAGCTGAGGCAGAGACTCTTTTACGGCTTTGCGAAGAAGATTTAGCTGATATGGAGACTCAACTTGGAAAGCACGCTATAAGTTTGATAAACGGCGTGAAATCTACACAGATTAAGTATCCGGTCGCCGAATATCCGGCCAAGATCAGCTCATTTAATTTTGACAAAAACAATGTGGTAGAAGGCAGGCTTGCTGGTATCAAAGGTCAATACTTGCTGCTGGATAGCGGTGTTATTAATCTACGAAAGTTTTCTGGCTACGAAGTCGCATTGCATGTCACCTAATGATTTTTTTTATTAATTCTAATGCCCGCGAGTACACATGAAAGATTCACAAGCTAAGGCCACTCTCTTAAGTAATTATAAAATCCCTGATTTTCTTATAAATGAAACTTTGCTTAAATTCGAATTATTTGAAACCCACGCAATTGTTGATTCTTCGTTGCAATTTTTTCGGAACGTCGAGGGGGCGGATGAATTAGTTCTTGATGGCCAAGACCTTGAATTAATAAGTTTAGAAATTGAGGGCCGGTCTATACCTGCAGGCAGTTATGAGGTCACGGACAGTTCTCTCACGATTTTAAATTTAGCGAAAATTTTAAATAAAGACCCCGATAAGTTTACTCTGAAGTGTGTGACACGCATAGAGCCCCAAAACAATACGGCACTAGAGGGTCTCTATAAATCCAAAAGAATGTTTTGCACCCAGTGTGAAGCGGAAGGTTTTAGACGGATTACATACTATCTGGATCGCCCTGATGTGATGTCAAAATTTACGACGACAATTATCGCTGATAAAGCATCTTATCCGACGCTTCTGTCAAATGGCAATCTCGTGGCAAGTAAGGATTTAGACGTAGATGGTCAAGATTCAGTGCGACATTTGGCAACTTGGGAAGATCCTTTCAAAAAGCCCAGTTATCTTTTTGCATTGGTAGCAGGAAACCTTAGTTGCAAAGAGGATGTTTTTTCAACTGCGTCTGAGCGTGAAGTTGCGCTGAAAATATTCGTCGAGGATAAAGATGTAAACAAAATTGATCATGCTATGGATTCGCTCAAAAGGGCTATGAAGTGGGACGAAGAGGTCTATGGAAGGGAGTATGACCTTGATACATTTATGATAGTTGCGGTAGACGACTTTAATATGGGGGCAATGGAAAACAAAGGGCTTAATATATTCAACACTTCTTGCGTCCTCGCAAATCCACTTACTACAACCGATGCTGCTTTTCAACGAGTTGAGGCAGTGGTTGCACATGAATATTTCCATAATTGGTCTGGTAACCGAGTGACTTGCAGAGATTGGTTTCAGTTAAGTTTAAAAGAGGGGTTTACTGTTTATCGAGATGCTGAGTTTTCTGCAAGGATGGGTTCTCCGGTTGTTAAGAGGATTGAAGATGTAAGTTTTTTGCAAACGGTGCAGTTTGCGGAGGACTCTGGGCCGATGTCACACCCTGTGAGACCCGATTCTTATATTGAAATTTCAAATTTTTATACTGTTACGATATATGAGAAAGGGGCAGAGGTCGTTCGGATGATTAATTTGCTTTTGGGTGACGCACAATTCCGAAAGGGAAGTGATTTATATTTTGAGAGGCATGATGGACAGGCTGTAACCACTGAGGATTTTGTCTGCGCTATGGAAGATTCGAGCGGAGAGGATCTTTCATTGTTTAGAAGGTGGTACAGTCAGGCGGGCACCCCTCGGCTTGAAATTAATGGGCACTACGACGAAAGTGAAAAAACTTATACCCTAGATGTTTCTCAGAGCTGCCTGCCAACGCCGGGCCAAGACAAAAAGTTAACATTCCACATACCTTTAAAAATTGGATTGCTTGATAAACTCGGTAACGATATGCCGTTGCTGCAGAGAGAGAATGAAGAGCTGCTCGAGATAGATTGTGTTCTTAATGTGACCAATGAAAATCAACGCTTTGTTTTCGTTAATGTTGAGGAGTCGCCAATACCATCATTGCTTCGTGGCTTTAGTGCGCCTGTTACATTGGGTTTTCAGTATACTCGAGAAGAACTTTCTTTTTTAGCGGCTCATGACAACGACGGTTTTAATAAGTGGAACGCTGGACAGTTGCTTTTTTTAGATGTCATTGATGAACTTTTAAAGATGAATTCTAATAATGAAAACCTTTTCATTCCCTCTTGTTTATATACAACTTTTGATTGTGTTTTAGAATCGGCATTGACTAATCAGGAGTGTGATAGGGCTTTATTAGCCTATTTACTGACAGTACCATCAATTCCTTTCTTGATAGAACGCTCTGATGTTGCCAATGTTAGTGCTCTTTATAAAGTTCGGGAATTCATCCTTGAGAGCCTTGCTTTTAGATTCAAGATTGAGTTAGAGAGGATTTATTTCGACACTGCAGAGAGTTTAATAAACCCCTTGTCTGTTTCAGGTGATGATATAGGGCGGCGGATGCTTAAGAATCTATGCTTGTCTTATCTTGCTTACACTGACAAAGGGCTGAGTCTTTGTGAGTCACAGTTAAGGTCCTCTCGTAACATGACGGATCAGACAGCTGCGTTACGTGGAATTCTCAACAGTGGTGACGAGAATGCAGAAGTACTAAGAGAATCAGTTGTTTTAGAATTCTATGAACGTTGGAAAGATGAGCCATTAGTCATAGATAATTGGTTTTCACTTCAAGCTACCAGCAGTCTTCCCGGAGGGCTCGGTCGAGTAGAAACGCTTCTTTCTCATGAGGCGTTCACCCTCAAAAACCCAAATAAAGTTCGTGCTTTGATAGGTGCTTTTTGTGGGCAAAACGCAAATAATTTTCATTTGCCGGGGGGGGAGGGATATAAATTCTTGGCCGATCAAGTGTTAAAATTAGATGCAATTAATCCTCAGATTGCGGCTCGCTTGTTAGCCCCACTCACAAGGTTCAAAAAATTTGAACCTTCAGCAAGGGCGCTCATGCTGAATCAAATAAATCGAATCAAGGCAACTAACTCGTTATCTAAGGATGTTTTTGAAATCGTTGAGAAATGCACAATCTAATCACCGATTAATTAGGGTCACTGCGTTCAGACGAGAAAACTTAGATTACCTCTTGGACCTGTGTGATCGCAATTTGGTCTTTACCCTTTGACTCATCAACATACGACTGAATTTGATTGAAATTCAAGTACTGATAAATATCACCGGCCATGGTATCGAGCTTGGACATGAAAGTCATATATTCTTCGATTGTTGGGATCTTTCCAAGTGCTGCACTCACGGCTGCTAACTCAGAAGAGGCTAAAAATACATCAGCACCCTGTCCAAGACGGTTAGGGAAGTTTCTAGTTGATGTTGATACCACAGTTGAATTAGCTAGAACCCTGGCTTGATTTCCCATACATAATGAGCAACCTGGAATTTCAGTTCTGGCACCAGAGGTTCCAAAGACATTATAAATACCTTCTTCCATAAGCTGCTTTTCATCCATTTTTGTTGGTGGTACAACCCAAAATCTTGCATTTGTTTTTTTGTATTTTTTAAGGAG
>PAEL01000023.1 GCA_002700775.1 Gammaproteobacteria bacterium
TGTTAATTCAATGTCTATCAACAATACTCAATACGATGTAATCGTTATAGGCAGCGGCGCTGCGGGCCTGACACTCGCTCTGCGCGCTGCTGACACATGCTCAGTCGCAGTGCTAAGCAAAGGCGACTTACATCAAGGAGCCACTTTTTATGCTCAGGGCGGAATTGCGGCCGTCCTTGACGAGACCGACAGTATTGAATCGCACGCAAGCGATACTTTTGCTGCGGGTGCTAATCTCGGCGACCCAGAAATAATCAAATACATCGTTGGAAATAGCCGAAATGCAGTGCAATGGCTTATTAAACAAGGAGTTCCCTTCACAACCAAGGCTGACGTCGATGGGAACGGCCGCGCTAAAACAAAAAATAGCAAAAAAACGCAACCAACATCTCTTCATCTAACGAAAGAGGGCGGTCACAGCCACCACCGGATCATTCATGCAACTGATGCAACTGGAAAAGCAATTTTTCAAACACTCCACCAAAAAGCAGCAGAGCACCCGAACATTGAGTTAATTGAAGGCAGCACTGCAATTGACTTGATAACAGAAACTCGGCTCCAAAAAAGAGTCTGTGTAGGAGCGTATATTCTCGACCAAAAAACAGGCAATGTCCGCGTAATATCCAGCAAATTTGTAGCTCTCGCTACTGGAGGCGCGAGTAAAGCGTATCTCTATACCTCCAATCCTGATGGCGCCAGCGGCGACGGTATAGCAATCGGGTGGCGGGCGGGTTGCAGGGTGGCGAACCTAGAATTCAATCAATTTCATCCAACATGCCTCTATCATCCTCATGCTAAATCTTTTCTAATTACAGAAGCTCTTAGGGGCGAAGGTGCCAAATTAGAGCTTCCAGACGGCAGCCGTTTTATGGCTAAATTTGACAATCAAAGAGAATTAGCACCAAGGGACATCGTAGCTCGAGCCATCGATCATGAGATAAAGCGCTTGGGGTGCGATTGCGTCTATCTAAATATTTCAGAAAAGCCGGCAAACTTCATAACAGAACGGTTTCCGACAATCTATAGAAAATGCCTCAATTTTGGAATTGATATAACCAAAGACAGAATTCCTGTAGTTCCAGCGGCACATTATACCTGCGGAGGGATTATGGTTGATCGTAATGGAATGACTGACGTTACCAATCTTTATGCAATTGGGGAAACAAGCCATACTGGCCTCCACGGTGCAAATAGGATGGCAAGCAACTCGCTGTTAGAGTGCTTCGTCATGTCTTTTGCTGCGGCGCAGGACATCAAAAACCGGGTAGATCAAATACCGATTGGCAAAACCCTCGCGCAGTGGGACGACAGTCGAGTTAAACCTTCCGATGATGAGACGCTCGTAGCACATAACTGGGAAGAGCTCCGCCGCTGCATGTGGAATTTTGTTGGCATCGTTCGAAACAACGAACGCCTAGAAAGAGCAAAGCGTCGAATAACACTGATACATGAAGAGATACAGGAGCACTACGAGAGACACTGCGTCAATAATGACTTACTTGAGCTCAGAAACTTAACTCTTGTTTCTTCACTTATCATAGACTCAGCATTATTAAGGAAGGAAAGCCGAGGCCTTCACTACAATATTGATTATCCAGAAAACCAAGAAAAAGCTATGAATACAATACTCACGCCCAGCAAAGATGCTGTGAGGGATTAACAAAAATATGAGCAGCTTGATTGCGCCTATTCACCGATTTCAATCGAATTTTCAGCGAGAATACGTTTTATAATTTTCTCAAAGCGCAGATCTGGAGGCATCCGACCAAGCACCAACCAATCCCATAGGTCTTGATCCTCTTCAGCGAGGAGGTCTCTGTATAAGAGCTGCATCTCTAGAGAAAGACTTGTAAAAACATTTTGTGAAAATGGAACTAAAAGCAAATCGAGCTCCAACATGCCTCGACGACTGTGCCAAAAAATTTTTTGAGGATTCAGTTCTTCCATTTGATATTTCTCAAAGGATAAAATATTGTTTAGTGGAATCTCGATTTCTCACCGAAAGCGGATCCGTCAAATACCTGATTAATTTACAATATAGATCACTAGCAAATCATTTCTTTTTAGGGACTCGCATGTCACTACAAATTCTTGAGCTTCATCGAGACATCGTCCGGATCAGCGGCGATGACAATCGGGCCTTCTTACAAGGCCAAGTAACGTGCGACGTTGACAAAATTACGAACACCAAAGCCATTCGTGGAGCTCTATGCAATATAAAAGGCAGAGTAATTGCTGATTTTATTGCTCTGCAACATGGCGACGACATTATACTCCAATGCGGCAATGGAATGGGTAAAACTCTTCATGCCACCCTGACGAAATATGCGATTTTTTCAAAAGTATCCATTGCCTTAGATACCTCCATGTTAGCCATCGGATTAATTTCAGAGACCGGAATGGAGTTAAATAACTTCAGAGACTCAATTAACCTTCCTGGAGAACTTTTGATTGAGGGCGATGCTACCTTTACTGAGAACTTGGTAGCCATCCGCATCCGTGGTGTTTTAGCTCGAGAGCAAATTTGGCTTTTAGATAGAAGCATACCCTCTGAGATCGCCAAAAATTTGATTCACGATCAAACCGATTGGAGCAGGCAGGATGTTCTCTGCGGCATCGCACACATCAACGAAAGCATCAGCGAGCAGCACACACCTCAAGCCCTCAACTATGACCTCTCGCATGTTGTAGACTTCAAGAAAGGTTGTTATACAGGACAGGAAGTGGTTGCAAGAATGCACTATCGAGGAACGCCAAAGAAACGAATTTTTTTGCTGAGCTCTAAAGCAATGACAGGTAGCAAACTTTTATCGTCCGATGGCTCGGAGCATAAAATTATTGCTAAAAGTTTTAACGAATCTGGTGGATGCTTTTTAGCAGTCCTTCCCATTACTTCTGAACAAAATCATACGGTTTTCAGGCTAGACGATGAATACAAGTCCGAAGCAGTGATTGGGAATCTTTCATATTGAGCTGGCCGCTCTATCCATTTGGTCCTGCTCCACAAAATGAAAGTCGGGCGGACCCTTTCTTTGCACTAGCAAAATAATATCCTCTGTTTGCTCACGCATATCCCACTCATGGGCATGACCACCAGGTATTGAAAAATAGGTTCCTGTTTGAACCTCATGGGTAACGTTATCAATCACAAATTTCAAGCTCCCTTTCAGCAGGATCGCCACCTCATCATAGGTATGCCAATGACTCTTGTAATAAGACCCAGCTGGAAAACGCGCATAGTAAGAAATACCTCCAGTTTCCTCATCCTCTGAAAACCTGTATGTTTGAAGCCCTTCAGGAAAACCATTGCCCCCAGCCCTTTCTCCCCATTCAATGTTATCCAGACTCAGAACAACGGAATCCTCAGCATAACAACTTACAAAAATCAGCTGAACCGTCATTAAAACATTACAAAGTAAAAACAAAAACCTATGAGACTCTGGGGTACCCGCTGTTCTACGAGACAAAATTTGAAAACCATCAAGAAAGGACATGCGCATAATAAAATTCCCGTATCAATATAGAGAAACATTAAGAGGAGAGCTAATCTTTGCACAAAATTGCTTTGAGGTCATAGCTACATTGAATTAATAAAAGCGAGGCAAAGAGTGCTGGCTTCTTCATGCTTTTCATGAAAAGCTGTGATAGCCTCTATTGAAATTTACTCTTCCGAACATTCAGAGTAATTTCACAAACCCTCTCATTCAAAAAGGAAACCAGAAATGCAAAAACTCCTCATCGTATTAAGCACCCTACTCTTCTTGTCTTCGACTCATACACTCGCAGACCACCATAGCGCTTCATTTGAAGCACGACAAGATAGATCAGAAATGAACGTCACTTCTGTTGAGTTTAGAGATGGGTCAACAGTCATCACAGCAGAGGGTCAAATGGGAGAATACGGTAAAGTCTATGTTACGTATGAACTGCATATAGACGCCTCTGGAACAAGCGGTCTAGTAACAGGGCAAGGCAGAGGATTCATCGATGAGGAAACTGTACTTAGCGGGGTTTTCAGCGGGATCTGGAGCAGAGAGGGTTCAATAGTAAAAATGCGCAACTTTGTTAACATTTCTGACGGAAGCAAAAATTTGGACCTAATCTCATTCGACGGCAGAGAAAATACAATAACTGTAGACGCCTATATCGTAGAGTAAATAATTGGGCAAATATCGGTCTAGACTTTGCTCTCGCCCGTTTCTATCTTCGAGCGATCAAAGTCTAGATGATTTCGATTGTACTAAAATAAAGTTCGTACTCGCGAAGCGAGCGCATCTAGCCTATACCGAATCGCGCGCATTGGCTTGGAATATCTTCTGTCAGCTAGTACCTTACTGGCAAAAACATCCCCATAAACACCGCAGTCTAAGCCCCTCTTGTCAATTTCAAATTTATAATATTTTTCGAGAAAATTATTCTCCGTCATTCTCATCCAGCCCCTGCATACCCCTTCATCTGATGTCCCTGCAACCTCCGCTGCAATATCTTCCCTCAAAACACAGGAATCCAAAATCAGTGAGCAAAGAAACAGCCATCCTGCACGATTAATCAGCAATCTAATGTTTTTCATCCCTAGCAAGCCTCATATCTGAATACAATTCATTGTCCAATCGTCACTTTCGATAGATATCTTAGACTCTACTTTCGATGAGTCAAAACACCATTCGATGCCTGGTCAGAGAGAGAGGGAGAGGGAGAGGGAGAGGGAGAGGGAGTTAACGAATAATAAAAACCGGCGACTCGTCAACTCACTCTCGTTATTACCTTATTTGTTAGATCCCCAAATAACCTTTCGCTTCCGATACCTCTGCAATGCCCCCATCCTGCCAAAGAGCATAAAAATCTTGATACCGTTGCCGAGCATTATAACTATCTCCTAGACCCGCATAGCTCCTGCCCGCGCCCAAAAGAGCTCTTGGGCGATTAGCCATTCGCCCTAACGAGGCCTCGTATAGTTCGGCCGCCCGCTTATGCTCCCCCATGTCAAGAAGAACGTCACCCGCCAGCTCATGAACCGGTTTTAGAGGACTTGCAGCACCCCTTGGTGGAGACTGATTCTCAGCCATCTCAACCGCCTTCAGTAACATAGAGACAGCGCTTTGCTTTTCCCCACGCTTATACATTGTCAACGCATTAACCTCCATACTAACGAGGTTCAGGTTGGTATTATTAGGGTTCTCAGCTGCCAGGCCTGCCAATCGATCCGCAACCTTCTGCGCCAAGTCAAGCTCTCCAAGTTGAGCAGCACTCAATCCAAGAGCGAGTAATTCGTCTGTACTTAGGTCGTCTGACATATCATGCGTCTCCCACTGCTCTGTCTCGATGATATGCCGGGCCTTCATGGTCTTAAGCGTACCTGCTGACCTTGCATCTCCAGACGTCTTAGCTAGCACTTCACCAGCACGCTCAATCCAAAGAGCAGATCTCTCAAAATCGCCAAGTTGGAGGTCCCCATATTGCCCCCAATCAGACGAATGGTTTTGATCCCCAGCTGAGTCGCCAGGTTCCCACAAATTTTTTCCTGCATTGAAGGCAGAATCGTTCCATTCAGAAACCTTGTCCCACATACCATGCTGAATAAAGATATGTGTAGGCATATGCCTGGCATGAGATACGGCAGGAGCAATACTGGCATATTTCTCTGCCGCAGAAAGCGCGAGCGGGGCGTAAGTTGGATGGTCGAAAGAGTGGATTATGTAGTGAGCAGCGCCCGGATGATCCGGATTCTCTCTGAATAAATCCATCGCAATTGCTCCAGCACGCATCGTAATTTCAGTACCCGATTCAGTCAAAAAATTATTCAACACTCTGCCGTCATTTGAAACCGTAGCACCGCTAATCATTGAAACTGCATAAAAAGCAGCAACCTCACGATCATCAGGAAACTGTTCATATAAATCTTGCATGGCATACATCCACGCTAACCTTTTTTCTCCTAAAGAGCCCTCCGTGAAAGCGAACGCCTCCGCTGCACGCACGAAGCCTTTTTCTCTCATCGTTGGCGCTTTGGAAAGCCGTTCTTCCGAAGTTGACCCCAGCCGGTTCAGCGTGTCGATAGGCGACTGAGGATCTTGTAATACTGGTATCAAGGGGTGATTGTAAGTAAATGCTTCTCCCCAATATGCGAGAGCAAAATCAGGCTCTATCTCCTGAGCTTTGCGAAACTCGGTCCGGGCCTGTTTCCAGCCAAAACTATGAAGATACCCAACGCCAAGGTTGAAGTGAGCTTGCGCCTCTTCTGAGGCCGATGTTGGAAAATCAAAGGTTCCAATTTGCTCTAGCTCTGCGGCCAGCGTCACCGAGGAAAGAACACCAGTCAGTAGCGCACACAGAAATGAATTTAGACGTTTTTTCATAACATATATCCTCTCTCAATGCTTAAGTTGGGTGTGTCGAATCTTTTCGTTTAAAATAGAGCTCTCGGCAACGACACAAGCGATCTTATACCACAAATCAATTAGACTTAGCCATTAACAGAATATGCAAACATCGCCACGGCAGAAACTAAAATCAATCACCTATGAGCGTTACTTGTTTTCAAGGACCCTTGGAAGCAACTTAGCATGAGCGAAGAACCTGTTGTCCAAAGTGAAGCATGCATACAAGAAGGTCTAGTTTGGCTCGCACAAAAAGAACCCCGTTTCAAACATGCAATACAAATTACTGCAGACATACCTCTAAGATTGAGAGATGATGGATTTAAACAGTTGTTAAATGCAATTATTAGCCAGCAATTGAGCGTTTCATCTGCGAACTCTATCTGGCGTCGTATTGAATGCGCGAAGCTGGATAACCCAGAGGCAATTACCGCAGCTTGTGACCAAGATTTACGGAAAGCTGGGTTTAGTCGACAAAAAATTCTCTATGCTCGCTCTCTTGTCGAAGCCAACATCGATTACATTTCACTCAGAGCCGAAGACGCTAATTCAATAATAAGTACACTCACAAGAATTAAAGGGATCGGTCAATGGACGGCTGAAATTTACCTAATTTTTTCTCTTGGCAGGCAAGATATATTTGCTTCCGGTGATTTGGCTCTGCAAGAGGCAACATTTATCCTTTTTGGATTACCTGTCAGACCCACCCAGAAAGAGCTTCGGATATTATCGGAATCTTGGTCTCCCTGGCGATCCGTTGCGGCGAGATTGCTCTGGGCATATTACAAAACCATCAAATCCAAAGAAGAGATAAGATAGCTAGGAAGCGCCTACGGCACAACCCCGAAATTTACGGAATCCAAAGCACTTTTATCAGAACTCATAACCCTACAAAAGCACCTTCATTCATTGTGCGAACCTTTTTTAGCATAGCAATGCAAAGAATGAGCGAGTGATAAAAGAAGTATCTTTTATTTTCTGTTTTTTTATTTTTAAGCTCATTTTTTGCAGCAACATTATTGCCTGCTCAATCTGAAGCTGTTTTGGCTCTACAACTGGCTTCTAATAAAAATGAATTATGGTATTTAATTTTGATCGCAACTTTAGGAAATGTAAGTGGTGCATTAGTAAATTGGTATTTAGGAAAA
>PAEL01000024.1 GCA_002700775.1 Gammaproteobacteria bacterium
ATGACCAGACTATTAACTGTAATAACTCTTCTATGCCTGTCTATTGGAATTCACGCCGCCTCCACCAGAAGTGCTATTATATTTTCATGATAGAACAACAAATCCTTATAACAATAGCAACGCTTGCTGTAACTCTAGCTGGGTTTTCAGGTGTAGTGGGTATTTTTACTAAAGAACTTCCTGATGATAAAACCTATAAATTAGAAACTTTATTATTTCAAAGTGGTGTAGCGTTATTTGCCTCTCTTACTACTCTAATTACTTCTCAGATAGGTGGAGCTTTAAAGAGTGAAGAAGAGTTTAATTGAAGAAAATGCGCAATTTGGCAACGCGGTTATCGGAGCCACAACTGCAGATCAAGTACAACTAAAAGTTAATCCAAGCAATTTCAGCCTCGATGATCAGGGATTACAACTCCTCCCACAACATGTCCATCAAAAATTTAGGAGGCACCTTGGTATAACAGGGAATAAATTTGACGCCTTATTCCCATTAAACGTGAGAGATGAAATAAACTTCCTTACCTAAAGGTCAAGCTCAATCTAATTTTTCCCTTAGAATGGCTGATCAAGCGATTAGCGAAAGTTGCGCAAAATCACCACCAAGAACGGATCCCACATCCTGCACTCCCATCCACTCTTGAATCATGCTGGCATAGACCGAACGGAAATCAGTTGTCATGATCAGGTCGCCTTGATCGAGAAGCGAGAGGCTGGGATGCTCTCCATGAAAACCACCCTTAACCTGGTTGCCGAAAACATACATAGGCCCCGCGACGCCATGGTCTGTACCAAGCGATGCGTTTTCTTTGACTCTGCGGCCAAATTCTGTGAAAACCAACATAACCACATCGTCCTCCCGACCCATAGTCTTGAGGTCAGCTTGAAAGGCCAAGACGGCATCGCCCACCTGATTGAACAAACCTGCCTGATTTGGGGCCTGAGAAACGTGGGTGTCAAAACCTGAGAAGTTGGTATAGTAGAAACGCGCATCGGCACGCGCTTCAATGAGGGCAGCTATGTTGCGTAAAGAGGTACCCACGGTGCCGTATCCATAGTCTGAATTGGTTCGATAGTTGGCGCAAGTGCGACGCACAAACTCAGAGCTATCGGCTGCTGTCGAGGTCACTCTGCGCACAAAGTCGAGGTTGCCTCTCGCTGATTTAGACCTGTTCGACATGATGTTCTCGAAGGCGCTCTCCTGAGATTCAGCATTATCCAAACGGTAAGCTGCTGGATTGCTGAACACTACGGGTGGATGGTAAGTCGATGAAACCGCCTGGGACTGCTCTTTGGCGATATTCATTACGATGCCACTGGCTTCAGTTGGTATTACTGTATCAGCAAGCCGTCCTATCCATCCTCTCGACTCCGGTGCGTTAGGTACACCGGTGTGCCAGAATTTCATAGATTCGAAGTGAGAGCGATTGGGATTAGGGTAGCCGCAGCCATGAACAATTGCCATGTTGCCATCTTTATAAAGGCGCTCCCATCCCAGAAGATTCGGATGCAAGCCGTATTCGTCGGAGAGCTTTAGCACAGCATCAGGCTTAATCCCAATCGTTGGCCTGGCTCGGTAATATTCATCCTGAGTATACGGCACCACAGTGTTGAGACCGTCGTTCCCGCCCGATAATTCCAAAACAACCAGAATTCGCCCATTGTTGGCTACCGCTCCCTCAGCGGCACTGACACCAAATACCGATGACAGGCCCGTTCCAGCAGCAATTGCTGCGCCCAAATTAAGCTCCAAGAAGCGACGCCTGCTCCTACTAAATTCTTTGATATCTGTTTGGTACTTATCCTTGTTCATTCAATTATCCTAATTGGTATTCTGGGGTGCTCAGAATGAGTTGCAATGTGAGACGCAAGGTCTGCTCTACCTCGCCGTTGCCGGAATCGCGAAGGCGGAACCCATCTGCCATTCTGGATTGCAGAAATTCAACGATAGTCTTTCTATCTTCGTCGAACAGTCTCAATGTCAGAAAACGCCGTTCCATATAGACCACTGCATCTTCAGCGCTAGATACATTGGCATTGCGCAACATGCCGCTAAGATCAAAAGGCGCTGGCGTTGGCGGGATCGGCCTAACCCGCTCATAGCTCTTGGTGATACCGCGATACAAACCTAGCTTCAAATCATATTGTGCTCGTACATTGTGTCGCGCCGCCGATGGGGCGGTAGAAGCCATTGAATTCATATCAGGAATCATGTCACGCTCATCTTCTGCCATGACAGCCGCTGAAAACTCGACTGATCCACTGTCTGAACTGAATACAAGGGCTTCATCGAGGTCACGCTGCTTCGCTTCTGCCGGCGCGTTAGAGTAGCGTGGGGAGTAGGCAAATCGTGGGTAAGCTCCCTCAGCGGTTTCAGGAAATAACAAATGACCAACAAGATTGTTACGTAACAGGATTGTCGAAGGGTTTAACCAAGATCTTCCTCCGTCCCAGCCCTTTACGTTGGGCGGGTTTCCCAGTGCCTGCCCTAGTAGGTTTGTCGCTGTCGGGAAATAAGGTGTACCTGGGATCTTTTCTAGGCCAAGTTTGCGATAGGTTGAGACTAAAAAATGCACTGGGCTTTTGATCTGGCTCCCCAACGAAGGTTCACTGTAGAAGTCCTGTGATAGAAACAGGGAGCGCAGAAAAGGCTTAAGTTGGTAATCGTTTTCGCGCAGAAGTTCGGCTGAGTCTTGGACCATTTGCTCGGAAATTTCAGTCCTGACAAAAAAGCGGTATAGCTTGCTGGCAATAAATTCGGCCGCTGCATCTTGCCGGAGAATAAGGTCGACAATGTCTTCGCCGTCCCAGTCACCGGTTTCTCCAAATACAGTCTTAACACCCTCGTCATGCTGTTCCATGTCATTGATAAATTTAAGGCCCTGATTGCGCCACCCCGTAAATGCGCGGGCCGCTTCCTTGATATCATTTTCTGTATAGTTACCAATGCCCAAGGAAAATAATTCCAGAATCTCTCGAGCATAGTTTTCGTTGGCGTGGCCTTTTACATTTAGCCTGTTATCCAGATACAGCAACATGGCTGGGTCTTTTGACATGGCAATAAGTAGAGTCCGCAAATCAGTCGTAGCGAGCTCTCGAAGCGTCTCGTTCTGATGCAACATAAGACGATAGTCGTCGTTTTTCAATTCCTCTGTGGCGAAGTGCCCGTGCCAGAACAAGGTCATCTTTTCTTCCAACGGACGCGGAGAAACCAACATACGCTCTGCCCACCACACGGCAACTCGCTGCCATTCGCGGTTTGAAGATAGGTACTTGTAATATAGGGCGTCAGTAATGTCTTGGAGCTGTCTTGGCCCTTCGTCAGCCACAACTTCGCCGTATACTTCCCCTACCTCTGCGGCCTTGGCCATGACGTCATCGAAGCGCAAATGCAGATCCACATCCGGCAGCATCGCCTCATCCCAAATTCCAGAGGGTTCAAAATCTGGAAGATCGTCAGCTATCTGATCGTAATTTACTAAAAAGTCTACAGCTGCTTCAGGAGTCATTTGCGCAAATCGCGTGACCACTTCAGGAGTACCGCCGAATCCTGCACGCTCCAATAAGTGCGCAGCGTGGCCATATGACCATGCGCTGGATGAGAGAGGTTCTAGGCTGTCAACATCTGCACCCATAGACTGGTTCACTTGACAGCCCAACAGGGCCAGAACAATTAATAGTTTGCCGCTAAGCCCTCGAATTTCCGGACATAATCGTGAACAGACTGGGTTAGGAAGATTTTGTAGCATAGGAAGTCAGCTCTTTATTTTTGCTGTCGCAGGCTGCAGCTCTTTTGAGATTAGAACCAGCAATCTAGCATAAGCTTTAGTAGCCATCAATTCCAGCAACCGCCTGACTAAAACCAGTGCCTCTAAAGGCATCACGCTCAATTTGAGTAATCAGTGCAAAGGACGCTTTTGCTAGTGAGATAAGCAAGAGGACTAAGGCTTAAAAAAAGAGCGCAAGGATACAGATACTAGTTTATTAATATTATTAACCTTGGCACAAGTCCGCATTTTTGGATGTTTTATATAGACATTAAGTGAGATATTATCGATGACATATCGCATGATATTTAATAATGTCTAGGACATGACATGAACGAATTTCAAGACTTTAGCTACGATGTGATAGTTGTTGGATCGGGTGCTGGTGGAGGCATGGCTGCCTACACGCTTACAAAAGCAGGACATCGAGTTTTAATGCTCGAGGCCGGTCGGGAGTATGACCCGACCACCGAAACGCCAATGTTCGAAACCGTCCATCAAGCGCCATTAAGAGGTGTCGGCACGCCCGACAAAGATTTTGGTTTTTATGACGCAACAGTTGACGGCGGATGGACTGTACCCGGAGAGCCCTATACAACCGGACCGAATTCAGAGTTTTTGTGGTGGCGAGCTCGAATGCTCGGTGGCCGAACCAATCATTGGGGACGAATATCGCTGCGATTCAGCCCATACGACTTTAAGGGCTATAGCATGGACGGCCTTGGATACGATTGGCCAGTGGACTATGCAGAGATGGCACCCTGGTATGATGAGACAGAGAAGCTAGTAGGCATCTCCGGCAATAATCCTGGTTTGGATGATGTGCCAGATTCTGCACCCGGGGTTCTGCAACCCACTTTCAAACCACGAATTCCGGAACTATTACTGAAGGCAGCCGGCAATAAATTGGGCATACCCGTCGTACCGATGCGAAGAGCAATATTATCTAGACCGATCGACGATCGGCAAGCCTGCTTCAATGCCACAAGCTGCGGCAGAGGGTGTAGCATTGGGGCCGCATTTCAGACAACAACATCATTATTACCTTTGGCAAGAGCAACAGGAAACCTTAAAATAGTAACGGACGCGATGGTGAAAACTGTCGAGACTGACGGCAACGGCCGAGCAACGGGCGTAACTTTCATTGATCGAACCAGTCGTGAGGACGTCACGTTAAAAGCGCGGGTGGTAATCTTAGCAGCAAGCGCTTGTGAAACAGCAAGACTTCTCCTCAATTCGAAATCTGAGCGATTCCCAAACGGTGTCGCTAATTCCAGTGGCGAGGTCGGAAGAAATTTGATGGACTCAACGGGCGCTGGTATTGCTGGACTGGTACCAGGACTGTCTGGTCGTCCTCGGTATAACGAGGATGGTAATACCGGTGCTCATTTGTATGTTCCCTGGTGGGGACACAAGCAACAATTAGCAGGTAAATTGGATTTTCCCCGCGGGTATCATTTCGAATACGGGAGCGGATTCGTTTCACCCCGAATGCAGTTAGGAAACTTCGCTCGAGGCTATGGAAAAGAACTGAGAGACAGCGTCAATAAAGCTTACGGTGCCTACGTAGCGCTTTCTATTCGAGGTGAAATGCTACCCAACGCGAATTGCTTTATGGAAATTGATGACAATACAAAAGACCAATGGGGAATACCCGTTCCTAAATTTCATTGGAAGTGGTCTGAGCACGAACTCAGCCAAATCAAGCACGGGCTAGCCACGGCCAAGAAACTGATTGAAACGATGGGAGGCTATACACTCGGCGACCCACCACCTGCCGAAAGAGCGATTAAAAAAGGTGGGGAGATTATTCACGAAGTGGGCACTACGCGAATGGGGTCATCCGCGAAAGATTCTGTTACCAACCATCACGGTCAATGTTGGGACAGCAACAATTTATTCGTTATGGACGGCGGAGTATTTGCCTCGAACCCCCATAAAAACTGCACCTTAACGATTATGACTATGACGATGCGCAATGCTAGTTGGCTAGCAACAGAGTTGAACAGGGGTGCCCTATGAGCAGTAATAGCGACATCATTTTTAGCGCCATTGACGACAGCCTAAAGAATTGCGTCCCTGCAAAGCAGGATAATAAAACTCATAGAATGAGCCGTCGGGAAACACTTAAATGGTTGAGCGCGGTTTCCGCAACATTGACAATACCACTGACAACCCCAGCCCTCGCCGCGGAAAGAAACATCGCGAAGAGCGATTTAGTTGGATCATTCGCTCCTTGGCCGAAGCTAGATATAAAACCTGTCGAGGCTGAGGGTTATGGAAAGGACCCAAAACTCGTTCGGCCTGACACCAGTCCTTGGCCACTGACATTAACGTCTGAAGAAAAAACAAAACTTACCCGGCTGTCCGACATTCTCATTCCCGAGAGTGAGAATTTCCCATCTGCCTCGGCAATAGGTGTGCCCGAGATGATCGATGAATGGGTAAGCGCCCCGTATCCTCGGCAGCAGCGGGACAGATCATTTCTGATTGCCGGTTTGGAATGGCTAGATTACGAAGCGAAGCGAAGATTTGATGACTCCTTCGCTAACTGTTCAGAAAACCAACAAATGGAAATAGTTGACGATATTGCCTATTCTTCGGAAGGGACACCTCCCGACTTAGATACCCCGACTAGATTCTTTGCAGCATTGAGACAGCTGGTCGCTGGGATATATTATTGCACGCCTGAAGGTACAAATGATCTGGGTTATATCGGGAATGTGCCTATTGTTGGAGACTATCCAGGACCCACGACGGAGGCGTTGGACCACCTCGATAAACTATTGAATGAGCTGGGCCTCACTTTATAGCTCTGCGGCTATTACCCGAAAAACGTTTGAGAAATATCTAGAAACCTAATCCCTCAGCGTTTCGGGACAATGCGCGTTAGTTGAGTATGCGGTAACGACCAAATACTTGTTCGGTTTTTTTAAGGTTCTGCACTTCCGTGCAGATGTATTTCCGTCTTCAGCCGTTTATAACTTCTCAAGCTTTATCTCTTTTTCTAAAGCCTCTCGATCAAATCGGGCCTGAGCGTAACACCGAGGCCCGGGGCTTGAGGCACTTTAATAGAACCATCATCCTCTAAAACAGGTGGATTCTCAAAGACCTGCCAGCCCTCAAAAATATCTGCATGTGGCGGTTCATGTATAAATTCTGTTATCGGCGCGTTTGGCATAGAGGCAATAAGATGGATCCCACAGATATTCACTAATCGCCGTTCAAACGGCGCCGAGTGTGGCGAAACTTGTCTATTATACGCGGCCGCAAGAGTGCCAACAGTGCGGGACATTAGGGGGCCGATATCGCCTATCTCTGGCATAAGAACATCAAAACATCCTTGCTCTAAAAGCCACCTAAATTCGTGGATACCCCAGTTTGATTCGCCGCCCGCCATTGGCATAGCAATTAGTCGGTTGAGCTCAGCCAAACGCTCGAAGTCGTAGCGAGGCAATGGCTCTTCGAACCAATATACATTAAGCCGCTGATATTCCATCGCAGTGTCGTACGCACGCTTAAAATTCCAAAGCGTAGGGTCTTCTCCTAAGGCGTCTGCGTTGCCCGGTGCCTTATTGCCGTCGCAGAGAATGTGAAAATCGTCACCCACCGCCTCCCGGACCAGTTCTACGACGCGCACGTCCTCCTCCAACGACCTGAAACCCGAGCGTAATTTAAGCGCGCGCCAACCGTCCTCTTTTAACCCAACGGCAATTTCGACTCGATCTTCCACAGTCCCAATACCCCACATGGCAGCATAAGGGAGAACCGTTTCTCGCGACCCGCCCCAAAGCTTGTAAAGCGGTAAATCCGTCGCTTTGCCCAAAAGATCCCATAGCGCAATTTCTACCGACGCCCCCCATCTGCGTTGCGGACGGTATAGGGCCGCTGCATGCTGGTTAATCTCGAACGGATCCTTACCAACAAGCAATTGTTTAACATACTCGATGTTCTCTGGCGGGATTCCGGGACCGATGCCAACTAACCCTTGATCAGTATGCACCTCCGTCACGGTAAAATTGCCAATCTGAACGTGCAGCCCCCCGCGCGGAGTATCCACACGTCGGGCAAGAATACCCTTGTCTTCAATCAACCGAATTTTTATCAACCGTATATCAGTAATCTTGAGTAGCGCCGCCTGAGCAGCCTTCGCAGCATGCGGCAGAATCAAGGGCATTGTTACAAGACCGGGTAACTTAGTTAAGAAATCTCGTCTTCGCATCGCAGCCCTCTTCTCATTATCAAATTAGATCGTTTACCATATGGTTTTTATAACGTGGTTTCAACTCCAACTATAATTTTAGGTCGGGC
>PAEL01000025.1 GCA_002700775.1 Gammaproteobacteria bacterium
GTATTTTATACAAACGAATAAAATATAAGTTCAAGCAGGTTAGAGAAGGAAGTAAGACCAGCCTCTCTATATTTTCTTGTTCAACCATAGTGAGTTACGGTTATGATAAGAAACCAAATAGTACTTGTCTCGATGATCTTGCTTTGGCCGCTAGCGGCATTATCAGCTGAGAGAGAAATCACCTACTCAAATCAAGTATCAAGAATCATTCAGGAAAACTGTCAGATCTGTCACCAGCCGGGTGGAATCGGACCGATGTCTTTCACTAGTTATGAGGAAGTAAGACCTTGGGCTCCACTCATCCGACTCAAGGTAGCAGAACGAGAGATGCCTCCGTACCAGTATGATCACGATATTGGGATTCAAAAGCTAAAAAATGATTGGCGTATGTCTGATGATGACATTAATACCATCGTCGCATGGGTTGATGCGGGGTCTCCTGTTGGTAACAGAGAAGAACTACCATCAGTTAAGGAATTTCCGATTCCTGGCGAATGGCAGTTCGCTGAAGAGTTAGGTCCCCCTGACCATGTCATCAAGTCTGAAAAGTGGGACGTTCCTGCAAGTGGTCAGGATTATTGGTGGGAGCCCAGAGTACCCACTGGTATCACCGAAAACCGTTGCATTAAAGCGGTTGAGACAAAGCCGTCAGCCGCCGCGAGTGGGTCGACACACCATGGTGTCACTACGCTTCTGACAAAAGACGAAAATGGTGAATGGGAATGGAATAGCCTCTTATCGGAGTTTGCTATGGGTAAGCTCGGTGAAAAAATTCCAAAAGGAGCTTGTAGAGTAGCGCCTGCTGATTCCATGGTTGAATGGAGTATTCATTATTATCCTGATGGTAATGCGGTGGCGGACGATCAGGTTTCAGTTGGTATCTGGTACTACGATGAAGATGACGACTTCGACGAAGAGACAGCTTATTTTCAAGATGTAGACAATTATTATCTTAGTAAGAACGGGGAATCAGATGATTACCTTATCCCCCCGCATGGGAAGCTGATGACGCAAGGGTTTCACTCTTTCGATCATCCGGTTCGTCTCGACAGCTGGCAGCCTCACATGCACTTGCGTGGCGTAGCTATGTCGATGGAAATTTTTTATCCAAAGACAGGCCGTACTGAGTTGGTAAGTAAGGTATCCAATTGGAGTGCTGGCTGGAACCACAGTCATACATATGAGGAGGGATTTCAACCGCTCGTTCCAGTGGGTGCCATCATAATCTTGACTGGCTGGCATGACAATACAGCGAACAATCCTTGGAACCCTGATCCGGATCAGTGGGTTACGTCCGGGCAGCGCACAGGCGATGAGATGTCTCACGCTTGGATTGCTGTTACTCACCTGGATGAGCAGGGTTATCAGAACCTAAAGGCAGAGCGAGAGGAGCGAGACGCGAAAGCGCTAGCTACACTAGGCGAGGTGAAGTTCGGTGACTGATGTGAGGCGCCTTTTGTATAGAACCATGGTCATTTTCTTGATGGCGTCGTTTTCTGTACTTTCACTCGCTCAGTTACCCAACCATTTGCGTGAGTATCCTTTGGCTGATAGAAAAGCGAGTGGGGACTTGGTTGCTCCAATATTTAACGGATGGACACCTAACGCGGATGGCTCTGTTACGATGCTGTTTGGTTTCGCTAACCGAAATCGGAAAGAAATAGTTGATATTCCTTTAGGACCCAATAACTTCATTGAGCCCGCGCAGTTTGATGGAGCACAACCAACGCACTTCCCAGTATACAATCGAGGTGGTTTTATTGGGATTAATGAAAGAGGCGCATTCGCAGTAACAGTGCCTGCCGACATGGCAGGTACTGAGGTTGTATGGACTATTAAAAATGCTGGGTACGAGTATTCCGTTCCCGGGAGGGCAACTTCGACAACCTACGAAATGAGTGATGGGGAGAGAGCCCTAGGCACGCTCGCGCCAGCTATTCGGTTCGAAAGAGACGGGCCCGAGTCTACCAGCCGCGAGGGAATTAGGGCAGATAGAGTCACCACTTCAGTCGGAAATCCTGTGACGTTGTCTGCATATATACAGGACCGCGGGAATCGAGCTGATTACCCCGAGCAGAGCAAATTGCTTTTCTATCCGCTGACAACTGACTGGGTAATGCATCAGGGTCCGGTTGCTCCCGATTTTGAGCGCTCTTTAGTATTAGACATAGATAGAGAAGCTGAGGGAGTAACTCAGCTTGGTGCTGAAGACTGGATTCATGTTGAGACCCGCGCAACTTTTTCGGAGCCTGGTTCATACATTATAAGATTGCGAGTAAGTAATTTTGCAGCACCTGATAGTCGATTCGATAACATGTGCTGTTGGTCAAATGCTTATGTGCCGGTAACAGTTACTCAGTGATTTCATACAGCGTGCAGGATATATAGATGGACGCAGGTTTTAGCCAGAGGTTGTTAACCTTGATTCTTTTTTTGACCATGCTTGGCCGAATCTTTCCTTTTGGGACCCTGTAATGAATAAAACTATTTTACGGCTGATGCCGGGCATTTGGTTAGTTTCTGGCTTCTCATTTTATACCCCAAGTTCGGCAACTGAGGGGTATCTTGTTCCTCGCACTGAATGGGATCAGCCGGATCTGCAAGGTGTGTGGAATTTCTCGTCCAATGTGCCAATGGAGAGGCCTGAGAACTTTGGTGAACGTGAATTTCTCAGTGAGGAGGAAATAGCGGAGGTATTAGCATCACAATTCGCTACGAACGATGACAATACAGAGCAGGTTCCTTTGCCCGCGGGGGAGGTAGGTAAGACCTACGACGATTTCTGGAACGAGCAAACTGCAAGAGATAATTCATTTCGTACTTCGCTTATAGTTTATCCAAGGAATGGCCGAGTACCGCAGCTCAAGGATGGCGTTGCCGTTCAGTTTGGGACTCGAGGAGTTGAAAAAACAGCAGAAAGACCTGCCCGACACCTTGCTCGCGGCATTGGTATTGATGGTCCGGAAGATCGTGGCCTTTCTGAAAGGTGCTTAGTAGGATTTAACGCGGGACCGCCTTTCACTCCGAGCGTATACAACAACAACGTTCAAATTTTTCAGAGTAAAAACACTGTCGCCATCATGACTGAAATGATCCACGAGGCGCGGATAGTTCCACTCTACGATTCTGCGGACAATTTAGGGTCGCTTCATGATGATGTTCGTTTGTATTCAGGTGACTCGCGCGGGTATTGGGACGGAGATACGTTGGTTGTTGTAACCAAAAATTTTAATAGTCTCACGGCGAGTTTTGGTGGGTTAGCTGCAAACTTAGGGTTGCCGGGAAACTCTTACAACAAGATCTTAACGGAAAAATTCAGTAGGGTGGGGCCGTCTACAATTGACTACGAATTTACTATTGATGATCCAGCTACCTATACTGATAAATTCACTGGGATAATTCCTATCGCGAAAATTTCTGGTTTGCTCTATGAGTACGCGTGTCATGAGGGAAACTATGCAATGTTGTATATGCTGCGAGGAGCCAGGGTGCAAGAAGCTGATGCTTCGTATACGAGCGAGTAGTCTTCTAGAATAGTAATTTTTCTATTGGTTCAGACGCAACATTGAAAGTTTAAATCGAACAGAATTTACATTGGTCAATATTAAGGAAGCGGGGTAAGAAAATGTTGAATATATCAAAATTAATAGTAAATCGCGTGCTATTGGCAACTATGCTTTTGGCAATTGGTGCGCAGGGATTCGCTCAGGGTTTACCGAATCCTTATCGTACAGTTCCTGGCTGGGCAAAGTTTTCTGATGGCAGGCAAATGGGTGCGGTTGGTGATGTGGCAATTGATCCTGATGGAAAGCATGTTTGGGCAGTCGTGCGATGCGATGCCCCACGCGCAAATTTTGGATATGAATGCGTGGATTCAGATTTGGATCCGATTCTGAAGTTTGATCCCGATGGTAATTTGGTCGACAGTTTTGGTGCTGGTCTATTCATATGGCCACATGGGCTGGATGTGGATTCTGAGGGTAATGTCTGGGTAACTGAATCAGTTCGTCGCGATAGGTTGCCTGCTGGCGATCCTAGGGCGCACCAAGTCATAAAATTCAGCCCAACCGGCGAAGTTTTGATGGTTTTGGGTACTCCAGGAGAGGAGGGTAGTAGCAATAACCACTTCACTTCTCCATCCGATGTGGTAATTGGGGATAACGGAGACATTTTTGTCGCGGATGGACACAATAACGATGGTAACAATCGGGTTATGAAATTTGCCAGTGATGGCACTTTCATTAAGTCCTGGGGGAAGACCGGCTACGCTCCGGGGGAATTTAGAGCTTTACACACGATCGCAATCGATAATGAGGGTAAAGTTTATGTTGGTGATCGTTCCAATAGTCGAGTGCAAATCTTCGATCAAGAAGGTCAGTTTCTAGCTGTATGGACTCAATTTGGCAGGCCCAGTGGAATATCTTTCGATCAGATCGGTAATATTTTTGTGGCTGATTCTGAGTCTGACAACATAGAAAATCCTGGTTGGGAAATGGGTATTAGAATTGGTGATGCCAAGTCAGGCTGGGTAAATTATATGATACTCACACCTTATGCTGACCCAAGTGTTGTGTCTGGAGTGGGAGCAGAATTTGTTGCCGTCGATGCTGAGGGCAACATGTATGGAGGTGAGCCGATGGGTCGAAATATACAAAAATACATTCGAGTCCGTCCTTAGCCCGCTTAGGGTGGCGCAAATATTTAGGCAAGCATGCAGGTCGATGTTGTTGATAAACCTTCGATTCTTTCGCTGATAAAAAGTGTTTGTTTTGTCATGTTCTGGATTTGGTTTAAGAATCGTTGTGAAAAGCATCAGGAGCTCAGTAAATGAAAACCGCACAAAGAATCGCATCGACACTCATTTTTGCAACAGGCGCTCTTGCCTGCACTCCTTTATTACTGAGTCAGTCAGGCACAAGCGTCAATGATGGGGATTGGCCGAACATTCATGGCGAAATTTCATCGCAGCGTTATTCCCCGCTTGATCAGATCAATGTGGAAAATGTTAAAGACCTCGAAATAGCTTGGAGTTTTTCCACGAAGGGTTTTGGTTACCCCACTGATTATGTAAACCCATCTACTCCAATTGAAGTTGACGGCATGTTGTATGCGAACGTTGGTAATACTCGGAATGTCGTGGCACTTGATGCCACGACGGGCCAGGTATTGTGGCTCTGGCGGTATCAAGAGGGCAATCGATTTGATGAGGCGCCGCGTAAAGGTTCCGGTCGGGGCGTTTCTTTTTGGACTGACGGTGATATCGAAAGAGTTATTGATGTATCTCCAGGCTATCAATTGGTTTCTTTGGATGCGAAAACCGGTATACCAGATCCGGGGTTTGGCGATAACGGTATCGTTGATTTGTTTGTTGGTGTGCGAAACGGTGAGGATCCACGTTATCCGTATCCTGACGTTGGTTTGTCGGCCCCGCCTTTGGTAATGAACGATGTGATTGTGGTTGGGGCGGCGCATAGAGGGGGAGGACGCCCACGCTCTAAATACAACGCTAAGGGGGACGTGCGGGGCTTCGATGTGCGCACAGGAGAATTATTGTGGACCTTTCATACTATTCCGGAACGCGGGGAAATTGGTTATGAATCCTGGTTAACTGGCAACGACATTACTGGCAACACTGGGGTTTGGGCGGCGATTTCTGGAGATCCAGAATTAGGTCATGTTTATCTTCCCACAGAAGCTGCCACAAGTGATGCGTATGGTGGTGAGCGACATGGCGATAATTTGTTTTCTAGCTCGCTTGTAGTTCTTGATATTAAAACGGGTGAGCGTCAATGGCATTATCAACTGGTTCACCATGATATCTGGGATTATGATATCCCATCCCCTCCAATTGTTGCCGATTTGCCTAATGGTCGAAAGGTAGTGATGTCTGTAACGAAACAATCTTGGGTATATGCTTTTGATAGGGAAACAGGAGAACCGATCTGGCCTATCGTAGAGCGACCAGTGCCCGCAGGCGACGTTCCTGGCGAATGGTATAGCCCCACTCAGCCTTTTCCAACTCGTCCAGCCGCATTTGATCAACAGCAGTTCACTAAAGATGACGTGGTAGATTTTACGCCAGAGCTTCGAGCTTTGGCGCTGGAGGCGCTCGAGGGATTGCGTTTTAGCTCTGGTATTTACACTCCTCCATCATTAAAGGAGGCTGCGGATGGCACACGCGGCCAGCTTTCTCTTCCTAATGCTACTGGAGGATCTAATTGGGAAAGTTCTGCGCTTGACCCCGAGACAGGTATTCTCTATGTGCCTTCAAGAACACAATTGGGCGTAATGACATTATCAAAATTTGCTGGTTCAGATTTGGATTTAAGCCAAGGCTTCGGTGTTCGTGTGCCACGTGTACAGGGCTTAGATTTAGTAAAGCCACCTTACGGAAGAGTTACCGCTATTGATATGAACTCGGGGGATCATCTTTGGATGATAGCAAATGCCGACACACCAGATCGCATTACTAATCATCCGTTATTGGAGGGAGTTGATCTTCCACGTACAGGTATTCCGACACGAGCAGGAATTGTACTGACAAAAAGTCTGCTCTTCATTGCAGAAGGTACTGGTGCCGCTGGCGCTAGCCCAATTTTTCGTGCGGTGGATAAGCAAACCGGCGACATCCTTGCAGAGATAGACCTGCCAGCTAACCAAACCGGACTACCGTTCACCTATGAACATGACGGTAAACAGTATGTTGCTTTATTTGTGGGGGGAGGAAGTGAAGCTGCTGAACTGATCGCCTTGGCGCTCCCTTAGCTTTAAAAGTGGGAAAGCTAACTCTTTCTTCGTTTTGAACGAACGAGTGTCCTGTTTATTGGCGTCATTAAAAGGTCCTGTTGCTCGTGTTCGAGCGGTAGATTTTTTCCCCGCGTGCTGGCATGTATAAACTTTGTAATTTCCTAATTGGAATAAAAAGTTATTTGATGCTTCTCACGAATCAGGAGCACCTTGTGGAAGCCAATTGAACTTGATAACTTGAAAGTAATTGAAAGGTGCATCAGAGGCTAAAAATTCTTTTACAAAAGCAGATTAAAAAGCCATTTCGGTTCGAAAGAGTCAGGCTGATAAGTAAACACCAAGGAGAGGTAAGTTATGTCAGATTACAGCGCCAGTGCCTACTGGAAAGCCAATATAAAATTAGTTTTATCATTGCTCTGCATTTGGTTTCTAATTTCTTTTGGCGGTGGAATTCTGTTTGTAGATTTCTTGGACGAATTTCGATTCGGCGGTTTTAAGCTCGGTTTTTGGATAGCTCAGCAAGGCTCTATTTTTGTTTTTATAGCACTTATTTTTGTTTATGTTTGGGCGATGGATAAGCTCGATAGTCAATACAAAAAGCGTCCTCTAAAAGATGATAGGGAAAACTTAAAGGGAGGCGGCCAATGAGTGTTCAGATGTGGACCTATGTATTTGTCTTTCTTTCTTTTAGCCTTTATATCGGAATTGCAATCTGGTCGCGTGCGGGCTCTACCAAAGAATTTTACGTAGCAGGAGGAGGCGTTCATCCCCTCGCTAATGGGATGGCAACTGCAGCTGACTGGATGTCAGCCGCTTCTTTCATTGGCATGGCCGGGCTCATATCCTTTTTAGGTAGAGACGGAACATTTTACTTAATGGGTTGGACTGGGGGTTATGTTTTACTGGCGCTGCTGTTAGCGCCATATTTGCGTAAGTTTGGCAAGTTTACCGTCCCCGACTTTATTGGTGATCGATATTATTCTCAGACAGCGCGACTCGTGGCAGTATTTTGCGCGATTGTCATCTCATTCATATATGTATGCGGCCAAATGCAAGGTGCGGGTGTCGTATTCTCTCGATTTCTTGAAGTCGATGTCACGACAGGTGTGCTTATCGGTATGGCTATTGTCTTTTTCTACGCAGTTTTGGGTGGAATGAAGGGAATAACTTACACGCAGGTTGCTCAATACTGTGTGCTTATATTTGCTTTTATGGTGCCGGCGATTTTTATCTCTATTATGATGACTGGCCAGGTAATACCGCAAATTGGTTTTGGCTCTGAATTAATCGACGGAAGTGGTTATTTGCTTGATAGACTTGATGGTCTCAGCCAAGAGCTCGGTTTTGCTACTTATACCGAAGGGCAACGCAGTACCCAAGATGTTTTTTTTATAACTGCGGCGTTAATGTTCGGTACTGCAGGGCTTCCTCATGTGATAATTCGTTTCTTCACAGTGCCAAACGTCCGCGATGCGCGCAGATCTGCTGGATATGCAATTGTTTTTATAGCGATTCTTTACACAACAGCGCCGGCAGTTGCAGCATTTGCCCGAGTCAATTTGATCAATTCTGTCAACAACGCCGAATATACCGCAATGCCAGATTGGTTTACTAAATGGGAGACAACTTCGCTTATTACTTTTGAAGATAAGAACAATGACGGTAAGATTCGGTACGATGGCAACGCTGATCTTAATGAGTTAACGGTAAGTGCTGACATTATGGTTATGGCTAATCCAGAGATTGCGGGGTTACCGAATTGGGTTGTCGCCCTTGTTACTGCAGGCGCTCTTGCTGCAGCCCTCTCTACGGCAGCTGGATTACTATTAGTTATTTCCACTTCGGTGGCGCATGACATGCTTAAACGCACTTTTATGCCTTCGATTAATGAGAAGCAGGAATTACTCGCCGCACGTTTATCGATTTTTATTGCAGTCTTGATCGCTGGTTATGTGGGAATGAATCCTCCGGCTTACGTGGCGCAAGTTGTTGCTTTTGCATTTGGTCTTGCGGCAGCCTCTTTCTTTCCGGCAATCGTTTTGGGGATATTTCAGAAAAAAATGAACAAGCAAGGTGCAATTTCAGGAATGGCTGTAGGGGTTGTTTTTACAGCGGCTTATATAATTTACTTTAAGCTTATCAATCCTGCCGCCAATATCGCTGAGAACTGGTTTTTCGGTATTTCACCTGAGGGGATAGGCACGCTGGGCACAATTTTAAACGTTGGGTGCGCCTACGTTGTCGCTAGTTTCACGTCTGATCCACCTGATGATGTGCAAGAATTGGTTGAGGTAATTAGATTGCCGGGCGAGGCTTGAAGAGATCGGTGTTCCATCTATTAAAACGACGTTAATAATCAAGAAACGATGTGGCCTACTGTTTTAAGTTACTGGTCTGGATCTACTTTTGCAGTTGAAGGGAGTTCGTATTTAAAAATTTCAGTATTAACTGAAAATATAGCCAACCGGGTACCTTAATTTTGAACTTTGCGCTAGGACTCTTACTGGATTTGTCCCTTTGCGCTGTTGTCTGAGGCAAAAATTTTCGTTACATAGAGGGAAGCCATAGGAAATTAAATGAGATAGGTTTGATTTAAGCAGAGGGTTTTTATTA
>PAEL01000026.1 GCA_002700775.1 Gammaproteobacteria bacterium
ACTAAATAACTTCAAAAACAGTGAACGTATAACCTTTTTATGCTCTTCAGTTAGATAAAAGACCCCTGAATCCTCGAAATCTAAGCCTATACTCATAGAAACTTTTTCTTCATTATCAACCTTTTCAAATTGGGCCGTACTACGATTATTGTTGGTTGATTGAGCTTTTCCCTGTAAATCCCCACTCTCAAGATTCGAGTCTCTATTTTTTAATCCAAACTCAAGATTGGAGAAGATATCTTGATCTTCCCCTTTAATCGCTACCAGGCCGAATTGGTTTTCAGTTATATTTTCATCACTCTTCCCCGCTACTGACGTATTTTTTTTTCTACTAGTGGTTGTTGGGTCCTCCTCTCGCAATAATTTTTTATTGTAATTTTGACGTTCTTTCTTTACTTCTTGCTTTTTATTCGCAGCTCTATGCTCCGTTTCTGCCTTATCTTTACCCTTATTGGCTTTGACGACCTCCCCATCTGCAAGACCTCCTCCCGCTTTCAAAGGTTTCTTTTTTTCAGTCATCACACGCTCCCTGAGTCATCCAATTGCTTTCCCAACTCATCAAAACTCATTTCCGGCGGCACATTGATCCGCGGTTTCTTCGCCTTTCTTGCCGAACCATCAAATGAGTTCAACTGATATACGTACGCTATCACTTCGGCTACCGCTTCGAACAACTGCCTAGGAATTGATTGATTTATCTCAGTCGTGAAAAATAACGCTCGCGCTAGTTCAGGCTCTTCAAACAGCGATATTCCGAATTCTTCGCCCTTTTCCCTTATCCGCTGAGCCATAAAATCAGCTCCTTTCGCAATTACTTTAGGTGCTTCGTCCGAACCAACAGCATACGAGAGCGCAACTGCGAAATGTGTAGGGTTAGTAACAATAACATCTGCTTCACTTATGGCTTCGAGCATCTGTCCCATTGCAATCTCACGCTGCTTTTGCCGTATTTTGCTTTTAACCTCAGGGCGTCCGTCACTTTCTTTCATTTCATCTTTTATTTCTTGAATTGACATCTTTAATTTATTTTTGAAAGTTACAATCTGAAAGGGCACATCGATCGCTGCGATGATTAAAAGCGATACTGATATTAATAGCACTCCTGTTGCCAAAATACTTAGCCCTTTAACGGGGGCAACTAAAGGATCAAGGATAGATAAAGTAAAGATTGAGTCAAAATTGAAGACTACGACGGCCGCGATGATTGCGCCGATTAGAATTAACTTCAATATTCCCTTTACCAACTCTACCAAACTTTTAAGCCCAAACATCCTTTTCAAACCATTCAATGGATTTAGCTTTGAACCCTTCGGAGAAAATCCCTTTATAGAAAAACCCACTCCACCCACCAAGAATGCAGCGCCGAAAGCCAGAAACACTGTCGAGATAAGTATCGGCGAGATAGCAATTAATCCCTTCAAACCAATACTCGCGAACAATGGCGCCATTATTTCTTTATCAGTGATAACGCGAGCGTCGAATGAGAAGGATTCTTGGAAGAGAGTTATTATTACTGAACCTATATCGGCGCCGATGAAGTATAAGATGCAAGCAACAGCTATAGTAAGCAACGCGACTGATAGGTCTTGAGAGCGTGCAAATTGCCCTTCCTCTCGAGTTTTATCGAGTTTCCGCTGGGTCGGTTCTTCGGTTTTACTATCGTCTTCGGCCATTAGCTAATTCCAAATATGTTGGCTAGCAAATCAAAACCACTATCCCAAAATCTTCCAATCCGCTGTATCACTCCTGGCATAGAAAACATTAGCAAAAAAAATCCGGCAAGCAGAATTGCGGGGAAACCAACCGAGATAATGTTTAGCGAAGGTGCCGCGCGAGTGATCATTCCAAGACCTGCATTTACCAACAGAACTGAAATCATTAAGGGAAGGGCTAAAACCAAACCACCCATAAACATAAGGGGCGTCCAGCTAATAAAAATTTCATATACCGAGTTTAAAGTCAAGGCTTGACCTATCGGAAAGGACTCAAAGCTTTGTATTAAAAGCTGCACAAGAATAAGGTGGCCATCAACTGCTAAAAAAATAAAAGAAGACAATATGATTAAAAACTGCGCGATAATAGGTACATTTCCCAAATTAGGATCCATCATATTTGCCATACTCAAGCCCATTGAATTTGAGATCGCTTGGCCTCCAACCGCGACAGCGCCACTAACAATCTGAAGCGAAAAACCCGCAAAAAGCCCAACGAATATCTGAGTTATTACCAACCAAATTAAAGAAATCAGATCTACTTCTTGTGCGTTGAAATTTGTAAACTCCATTGCAAAAAATGTCAAAACAGCGGCAAAAATAATCCGAAACCTTAAATTAAATGCCTCTAAAGAAAATATCGGAACAGCTAAAGTAAAAGCGGACAAACGCGCAAAAGGGAGTAAAAAAGCATAAAAATATTCCACTATTTCCGAAACTAAAAAATTCATTATTGTATATATACTGGTATATTCATGATCAGATCATGAAAATGATCAATCAAGACACCAATCTGCCAATTACCAATGAGAAATAGAATAAAAACGAGTATTATAAGTTTTGGAATGAAGCTTAAGGTCATCTCCTGCACCGAAGTGGCTGCCTGGATAAGGCCTATTAATACACCAACAACCAATATCCCTAACAGCAATGGCCCAGCGATTAAAGCCGTTACAAATAAAGCATCTTGTCCTAACGTTATAACATCAGTTACTGTCATAAATCATTCCGTTCTTAAAACTACTTGACGACGCTACAGTGCAAAACTTGAAGTCAACGACTGCATTATTAAAATCCATCCATCGGCCAAAACAAAAAGCATTAATTTAAATGGCATTGATATCATCATCGGAGACAGCATCATCATTCCCATTGACATCAATACACTTGCAACAACAAGATCAATAATTACAAAAGGAATATAAATTAAAAACCCGATAGTGAATGCTGTTTTAAGCTCAGAAGTCATAAACGATGGAATTAGAATACTCAATGGAATTGAGTCTGCGACTCCATCATACTCATAGCCTCCAATATCCGAGAAGATCATTAAATCATCCTCACGTGTTTGTGTGACCATAAATTCCCTGATGGGCACTAAAGCAATATCAATAGCTTGCTCCGCCGAGACCTCTTCCTCAATATAGGGAACAATTGAGTCGTTATACACCGTCTCCAAAATAGGAGACATAATAAAGAAAGTTAGAAACAATGCTATTCCAACGAGCACTGTGTTTGGTGGTGTCTGCGCTGTGCCAATCGCTTGTCGCAAAAGTGACATTACTATGATTACGCGTACGAAAGAGGTCATCATAATCAATAAAGATGGCAGTAGCGTTAATACTGTCATCAAGATCAATACTTGTAATGTCAAACTATACTCGGTGGCTCCGTTGGGATCTTCGGTGATGTTGACCAACGGCAAGCCGGTCTGTGCAAAAAGTGTTGAGTTCACGAAAAAACACACACAGCCAAAAAGAACAACCTTTAAGCTACGAGGCACATTTATCGACACGGGTTGATGATTACGCCTCATGACGACGACCCTTCGCCTAGATCAAGCTCTGAAGAATTTGACGTCCACAAATGCTCAATTTTATCCCCCGTTATACCGATTAGAGTGTTTTTCCCTCGCACCTCCACAAGGACCAAGCGTTTATTTGAGTCCAAATACGTTTGTTCCAATATTTTGATTCCATCAGAACCGGAGGGAGCGCCGAATCCTCTAACCTTTTTAAGGTAGTACAGGAAGGAAAGTAGCAACAGAAAAACTACAAGCAGAGAAACAATAACTCTTGTGGCGCCATAAAAATCCATCTTTCTCACTCTCAGTATACTTGGGCTTACTGATACTGAGGTATGCAAGTCAGAAATTACGCATCAGAATAAAAACAACGGCACTGGCCAACCTAAAGCAATTTCATTCTCTCGCTTTTAGGAACTATTTGCGTCAGCCGCATTCCGTAACGATCATTAACTAGCACTATCTCACCTTGAGCCACAAGCGTATCGTTGACCAATAAGTCCAGAGGCTCTCCCGCTAAACGGTCAAGCTCAACTACCGATCCTTGCGTAAGCCGCATCAACTCTTTAATTTGAAGAGAAGTACGGCCGACTTCAACTGATATCGTCACCGGAATGTTTTTCAGTAGGTCGGAATCCAAACTAATCCCGTCTACCGATACACCTTCCTCAGAATTCGATTTAGCAGTCTGCAAGAGCACATCCTCGTCATCGGTATTAGTTTTATCTTTATCTGACATAAAATCACTCCACCAAAAATCCTAAACTATTGATTTTCTTCATTTTTATATTCTTTTAACTTGACAGACATTTGTCCATCGAATTCCCCTACGGTTCCGTGAAAAGCCGTTGCTCCGGCGACATTCACTTCTGCTTGCTCAAAAAGGTCTAAGGGAAGAACTTGGCCCACTTTCAAAGATTCAAGTTGACCGTAAGTAACTTCCAGTTCCGATACCTTCACACTCATCGTGATTGGAACGTCATAAGTTGCATCCGTTAGATCACGCTCCCACAACACCGTTTGCTCATCTTCCTCATCGTTAGTTTGAATACGACTCCGTAACAGGTCTCTTACCGGTTTGAGCAATGAAAAAGGTTGAATAATAGTCAAATGGCCTTCGACATCATCACCTAAAGAAAAATTAAAACGACTGACGAGCATCAAATCGTCATCATCAGCTATCTGAGCAAATGCTGGATTAACCTCTTGAGCAACTCGCTCGAAACTTACCGGCATAACCGGGGCCCACGCCTCTTTTAATGAAGCGAATATAATGTTCATTAATAGACCAATAATGGTATCTTCGGTCGGTGTAAAAATTCGAGTGGCAGTCAAAGGTCCCACTTGCTTCCCAAATCCGCCAAAAAAACTATCCAGCGCTGAAAAAATAATCTTTGGTTCAATGATTACGAGCGACATCCCTCTTAGCGGATCCATTTTCACAGTACTGATCGCAAGCGGTGCTGCCATGTCTTCCATACTTTCTCGGAAAGTCTGAATTTTAATTTTCTCTGCAGCTATTTTCGGCGTAGTCCTCAGGACCTCGATCAAGCCAATTCTTATCTGCCGAGCAAACCGTTCGTTAACTAAATCCACCGCTGCCTGGTTAAAGCCTAGTGAACTATCCTCGCTTGCCAAGTCATGACTAAGCACTGGCGAATTACCCGAGGCATTGATCGGCTTCTCAAACTCTTCTTTGGAACTCTCCGATAAGGCTAGGAGTTCTTCTTCAGAAAGTTCCGTATCATTTTCAGCCATGCTAACTCCAAATATTTCTAATTCTGTGTGAGATTCTATTGCATCAAAAATTCGGTAAATAATACTCGTTCAATACCACCAAACCCCTCGAGTTGCTCTAAGGTAGAATTGATCACAATCGCAAGCTCTTCGCCAATTTCAGTCCGAAACGAGGGAGCCTCTGTTTGCTCTTCTGTAACATTCCCTAAATGATCAAGAAGAGCCGCTCTCACCGCCATCTCATGCTTTACAACATTATCAATAACAACCTGATCGTAGTGTGTTTGCAGAGTGGCCATCAACTGCATAACCTTTCGTGAACCTGAAACATTAACCGTAAAAGGCTGCGCAAATTGATGATATAGAGTATCAAGCCGAGAAGTATCCGGTACCGTTCTGAGCCGCGGAGTACCATCATCTTCAGCTGACATCTCACCCGCATCGATCGAATTTAACTGATCAGCCATCTCCTCATTCTCGTCAAAAACGCCAGTAAAGAACATCGTCGCAATTACGATACCTATTACAAAAATAATTGCAGCAATGACTCCAATAATTATGTAAATCAAAGTTCTTCTGCTATTTGAACCTTGTTCTTCGTTAACAATTTCATCTGCCATAATTAAATTCCTATTTTAAAACACTATCTCAATTTTACGCCGTTTGTCCTAAACGTATGTATCCAAGCCTACACTCATATCAGACGAACCACTTTCGTCAACTTTTTCCTCCTCAGAACTTTCTTCGCTTAGAGAGCTTTCTGCGTCTTTATCAACTAACTGCTGGCTCTGGCTTGAGTCGTCTGCTAAGTTGCCATCAGAACTTTTTTCACGATTTGAATCAATCACAAGCTCACTAACTTTCTCAAATGCCAAGCTCTCTCTCAGCGTTGAGATATTCTGTTGAAGAAGCTTCGTCGCCTCCGGATTTTCACTGAACATTTTAACGTTGAGCCCGGCATCCTCAGAAAATGTAACTTCTACTTCAATCTTACCAAAGTTTTCTGGAAATAGAGACACAGTAAATTTTGTATTCCCAGCCGATGTTTGACTTAAATGGCCTTTAAGGGCAGCTTGCATGCCGGCAGGAAAATTTGAAACAGGCACGTTGGAAGTGCGTTCTTTACTATTTATTCCCTCAGTGATTTCATAACCTCTAACGTCAACATTTGGTGTAATACCGCTGCTGGAATTTCTTTCATTAACAAGTTGATTTCCTTCAATTGAGAAAAAAGGCCTGGCTGAATTTGACCCTCTATCTTCTTGAATATTATATGAGCTAACCGTTGCACTCACCGGTCGCTTAGTTGTTTTTTCAAGATTAACTGTATCTACTCTATTTTGAGATTGATCAGACAGTTGTTCAGAATCTTTATTTTTCGTATTTCCTCTGATCACAGGAATATAGGCAACACCTGGATCTGCATGCCTTTTGCCAATATCGAGACTTGCTTGTCTTTTATCAGTATCGATAGAATTTTTTTCCGTTAGCTTATCTTCTGACTGCGGAACCTGCCTCTCAATTGATTTATTCAAAGAATAATCGTCCAATTTAACTGCGGTTTCCGAGCTTGATAAATTTTTTGTATTTGAAAGCTGATCCACAAAAGGTCGATCTCCAGAAATCGCTGTATAATGAGTTGCGGATAACTTTACTGGCTCACTTGGTTCTGGCATAGGAGTAGAAAGAGCTTTTGGCGAATCTTTAACGACGCTATTGTTTGATGTTTTTAAATCATCAAGCTTCGTTTCTTTTGAATTGAGAACTTGCTCCGCAAACCGCTTTTCTGGTCGTAATTCATCAGCGCCCCTATTGGATTCAAGAGAAATATTCTTTTGATTTATTGCGTCTAAATTTGCATCCTCTTGACGAGCCCCTCTGGCTGTCGGTATAGCTCCCTCAGCGTTCTTTAGTAGAGATACATCAATATCGTCTATTTCCCGATTTAAGGGACCATATCCATCTGTTCTGTTTTCAGAATCTCTTTGATCTGCCAGCTCGGTTCTTATATCAGAGGACGCAGGCAAATATTTCGCCGGGCCCAAGATTACAGGCCTTTTTTCTCTGAGTTTTTCTACTCTCACAGATTCATCCTCTACTCTTTCTGACTCACTTCTAATTCCAATATAATTTGTGTCTTTAAAATCACCGCTTTTTTGGTCATTCAAAAATTTGGGATCAATACGTTCATTGTAGCTCTTTTCTGTAGCTGGTAATGCTTCAATATTTTTACTGAAAGCTGCCTCAGTAAGCTTCTGTTTCTTGATTGATGAAAGCGATTGAATTTCAAGTTCATGTTGTCGATTATTCAAAATGTGTGGAGCCGCTTCATAACTTTCAAATCCATCCGCTTTTGCTAAAATTTTGATTGCGCCACCATCGATCTTTAATGCTTCATCTGCAGCCCGAATTGCTTTATGCGCAATATCTGCTGATGGCCTAGTTATATTCACGCCTTTTTCAGATTTATCACTTGCAACTACCGGGCCGTCTGAAGTGAAATTTAAACCATTATCGATTGACTCTGAGGTAGAATTCTGAACTTTAAAGTCTGGTTCCGAAACTCTGTCCTCAAAGATTCTTGTATTAAGGTGAGCAACTAATTGATCAACAGTGGGGGTTTTGCTTATAGTCGAATCAGGTTCTGCTGGAAGCAATGGTGGCAATTCTGTGCCACCTTCTGCCACTTTCCCTTCCAGGTTTGATTCAAGACTATTCTGAGAAATTTCTGCGAGAATCGCCCCGAAAATTGCGTTTATACCGCCGCTACCAGCATTGTCTGTCTCTGAAACGCCCGAAATATGCTTAACTACGTCCGCGACATCGTATTTAGATACTGTATTCATATGCAAAATTAATCCTAATTCATTCTGGCGTTAGCGCCATACATGAATAAGTAAGCAATAAGCGTACCAAATACCAAACATCAAACTAAGAAACTCGTTAAATTGACTCTTCATAACGGGCTCTCATTTGTTAAAAAATTCCGTAGAGCAACCTCATCCAAATTCTTTACGTCAATTCTCTTCTCTAATTTTTCAGCATTTTCCTTTTTCTGTAATCGTATTTTTTCGAATTTCATTCTTTCAACTTCGTGGTTGACGATCTGGCTACTTAACTGCGTAAGATTTAAGTCACACTGGGCATCGAACTTTGTTAATTGTCCTCGGGCATCTGTAAGCTGAGAAATCATTTTTAATTTATCTTGGACTTTTTGAATATCAAAATTTATTTCAGACTCATCTCGAATACCTGTTGAATACTCAAATATGTATTTATCTATATCTTTTATACGAGCTGCTAATTTTTTCTTCTGCATGTCCAATGCATCTTGCTGCGTGCGGAGTTTGCCGATTACAGCACTCTCTCTATTTGATAATGTTTGCCAAATACTCATAACTATTCGCTATCCTTCGATAATCTGCAGGAGTTCTGCAACCGTGTCAGCAAGACTAATTTCTTCATTACTACCTTGCTGAAGGAATTTATCAATTTTTGATTTCAATCTAATCGCCTCATCTATTTCAGGGTCTGTATTCGCTGTATACGCTCCGACCTGGATAAGATCTTGCTTCTGCAAGTACAAAGACCAATATCGGCGTAATTTTTGAGCGCTCTTAAAATGGTCAGCTGCTATTAAGGTCGATGCTACTCTTGATATTGAACCTTCAAGATCAATAGCGGGATAATGTGCGGAATCGGCTAGCTCTCGAGAAAGCATAATCTGACCGTCTAAAGTCGCTCGTGACAAATCTACTATTGGATCTGAGCGATCGTCTCCCTCAGCTAACACAGTATAAAACGCTGAGATAGAACCAACGTCGCCGACGCCGACACCTACTCTCTCAATCAGTTTGGGTAATAAACTGAAAACGGAAGGCGTGTAGCCTTTCGTTGTTGGAGGCTCTCCGACCGCCAATCCAATTTCTCTTTGCGCGTGTGCAACTCGTGTCAAACTATCAAAGAGCAGCAACACATTTTTACCCCTATTACAGAAATACTCCGCGATAGAATGAGTCAACTTTGCTGCCTTCACCCTCATTACCGGTGATACATCAACTGGCGCCGCGACAACTACTGACTTTTTTAAGCCTCGATCACCTAACGTTTGTGCAACGAAGTCCTGAACCTCTCTGCCCCTCTCACCAATTAGCCCAATAACGACCACGTCAGCCTCAGTATTCCGCGTTAACATGCCCAACAAAACACTCTTTCCGACACCTGATCCAGCAATCAACCCCATCCTCTGCCCTTTCCCAAAGGTCAAGCATCCATTGATTGCTTTTATTCCTGTATCTAAAGCTTCCGATATAGCTCCACGAGCTAAAGGGTTAATCGCTTCGCTATCAAGTGAAACGGAAGTCTCAGCGTTGATTGCGCCTTTACCATCAATAGGGTTCCCAAGCCCATCAACCACACGGCCCAGCAGATCCTCTCCAACCGCACATCGAGATTCAGCTTCCCTTAAGCGAACAGCACACCCAGCCTTGATACCCTCAAGAAAATGAATCGGCATTAAATAAATGGTGGACCCATCAAATCCAATTACTTCGGCATCAATCTCACGTTTTTTTTCTTCAATTTGAATGACGCACTGAGCGCCTATTTCCGCGGAAATTCCAGAAGCCTCAACAGTCATTCCTGAAACACGAGTGACTCTCCCTAAACGCTCTGTTGTGCGAATGTTTAAATGTTCAGTTAACCCATCAATTTGTGAAACAAATTTTTGCGACGCTTTCATGTCAATTTCTTCTTCAGCTATTTTTATTTTTCGACGCGCTTTACGGTCCGTGCTTTAGGCCCTTTCCGCTTACTAATCTGCTTGCTAGATGCACCTAAGATTTTTTCAACAACCTGGGCTACTCGACTTTCCTTTATACTTTCAACAATGGAATCTCCCATCACTGCTCGAATACTGCCCCTACTTAACCTTGCGTCAGCGCGAAACTGCAACTCAGTATCTTGATGACTTGAACCATCTTTGATAAAAACTAAATCACTCGGATTCAAAAATATTTTAATTGATTTTTCTTTTTCTAATTCAATCTCAGCTAGCAAAGTTTCTAGTATATTTTCAATGGACTTCTTACTTTCCTTCATGTCGGTTAGATTTATTTCCTCAATAGACTTCACGAGCAATTCTTTCAGAGGTTCATAAAAGGTCTCTAAATCTACGCTTTCAGACTTAATAGTTTCGATTAATTTGTCTAAGTGTTCTCGCTTGTCAGAGAAATCTTTTTTTTCATTTTCAAGACAAGAGTTGTATCCTTTTAAAAACTCCTCTTCTCCATGTTTAACATATTCCTCAGTCGAATATTGCAGTACTGTTTCAGGTTCAACATAAAGATCCTCAGCGGGCACTAGCGCTGGCTCTTCCTCTACGATCTCAGTAGATTCAACCTCCGCAATATCCATTTCATCAGGAACAAGTTCCGATGAAAAAGCAGTGGCTTCGTCTGAATTTTGCTCATCCGGAGGCAAATACTCTTCGTTGGAGAGCGCTTCATTCGATATACCATAGTCAAAAACATTTTCTTTAAAAGTTTTTTCTTCTGTACTTGGTTGAATTACCCAAGGAGAAAATTCTGGTTCGTTAGACAAAATCATCACCTCTTCCTGCCAAGACTATGTCTCCCGAATCCGAAAGTCTTCTCGCAATTCGGAGGATATCTTTTTGAGCCTCTTCTACATCAGTGATTCGAATCGGGCCCTTGTCTTCCATTTCATCTAAAAACATTAATCGAGCACGCTGTGACATATTGCTTAAAAACTTTTCTTTTACCTCTTCGTCTGCTCCTTTTAGAGCTGTCATCAAAAGATCTTGTTCAACAGTTCGCATCAAAGTCTGAACACTTCTGTTGTCAAGGCCATTGAAATTTTCAAAAGTAAACATGTTGTCTTGGATCTGGTTTGCCAGTTCCTCGTCGGCGTCACTAACCCCGGTAAGAATGGCGCCTTCCATATCGGTTTTTGTAAAGTTCATAATTTTTGCTGCAGTCTTGATTCCACCAAAACTTGATGATTTAGCAGAAGAGCTCGAAGAAAATTGCTCACCGATTACTTTCTCTAACTTCTCCATTGCACTTGGGTGCACAGTCTCTAGTGCCGCGACGCGTTGAATGACTTCCGACCGAATTTCACCAGGTATAAAATTAAGAACGTCTGCCGCCACGTCATAGTCAAGAACGGAAAGAATAATCGCAATAATTTGAGGGTGTTCATCGTAAATCATTTCTCCTATTGATCGAGCATCCATCCACTGAAGAACTTCGAGACCCTTGCTAGAAGACCCCGGCATGATCCTCCCAAGAACCGACGCGGCCTTATCTTCACCTAAGGCCTTCGTAAATACTGAACTCACGTAATCCGCTGTACCCAAACCAATATTTGTTTGTTGCTTAATTGTTTCAACGAAATCGTCTAAAACAATGTTAACCATCTCCTGGGAAAGATCGGCAACTCCCACCATGTGAGCACCCAAACTTTGCACCTCTTTCGGTGACATATAAGTAATGATTTCTGCTGCTTGCTCTTCACCTAATAAGAGTAGGATCACAGCCGCGCGCTCCAGTGGCGTAAGCTCCTCCATCTTATCCATTGTTTCAGCGTCAGCAGTTGCGACCGCCGCATTTTGATCATTATCAGCCATATTACTAACCCCTTACCTTTAGCTCTGTTTTCCCGCAACCATCTTTTTCAAAAGACTAGCCACGCGACTCGAATCCTCATCAACCAACATTCGAACGATAGCGACCTTGTCATCATAAGTATTCGCCGTATCAAGCATATCCGCTGAAATATTCGACTTTCGTGGCTTAAGCCTCGCTTTGATTTCTTCAAGTGTCTCACCGGTTTCTTCCGCATATGCCTTAACTTCGTCTTTCGTGCGCAACACGGTTGTTCCATCGATTAACAACTCACCTTCATCTAGAGCAAATTCTTCATCATCTTCATCCGTATCATCTTCAGAGTCACCTTCAGCATCAGATTCAGAATCAGCCTCCACTTCTCCTTTCGCAGCAGTTTTAGAACCATCAGAGGCAGCCTCGAGCAATGCCGGGTCAATTGTTGGTCGGATTAAACCTCTCACTAAGGGTCTAATGACGAACAGAACCACCGCCAAAAAACAGATGGCTATAAGTATCATTTTTGAGTAAGCCATTACACTCGCACTTTCATACCACGCCATTTCTACTTCACTCCCGTCGTCTCTAAACTGAGAGACTAATACCATAATAGAATCGCCTCTCCCTTCGTCAATCCCAACAGCTCGTGCAACCAAATTCTGAATCGGAGCCGTATCGTAAACATCGTCGGTACCATCCCCATTTAATGTATCGCCCGATATGGCGTCTCTGTTAAGCACCACAGCTACGGTAAGCTTAGTAACATCGCCAGAAGAATTTTTTTGATATTGGATTTCCCGATCAACCTCATAATTTCGTGTCGTTTGACTACTACGCACTCCCAGCGTATCCACGCCATCTGCATCGACATTATTATTTTCAACGAGGACAGTGTCGGCAGGAGCAACATTCGATGCTGAGCCAGGAACACCTGTTGCGGGCGTAGTGCTAGAAGTATCCAGGATTAAAATTTCTGACCTGGCTTTTGGGCCAGTTCCTGCGCGATCAAAAATCTCAGATGTTGATTCAAATTCGGAAAAATTCAACGTCACGTCGACGTCTGATCGAATATTTTCGCGACCGAAAATAGGTGTAAGAAGATCGATAATCTTTGAACTGTAGTCGTCTTCAACAGTTCGTTTGAAGGCGGCCTGCTCACTCGCTTCTTGCAGTGCAGAATTATCCTTATCCGTTAAAAGATTTCCTAATTGATCGACGACGGATACGTCATCTAGCGAAAGGTAGGGCACGCTTGATGCTACAATATTCACAATTGCCTGAACCTGCGCTGGGCTGACCACGCGACCGGGAAAACTAGTGACTACTACTGAAGCCTTTGCAGGTTCTCTGTTCCTGATATAAGAGCTTTGCCTCGGCGCTGCAAGGTGTACTCGTGCGGCTTGAATTGTAGAAATTTGGACTATACTTTTTGAGAGCTCTATTTCAATTGCAGCAACATACTGTGCTTGTTCCATGAACTGGCTCGTTGTCATGGATGATGTCGTGCTAAGTGTATCTAAGACCTGAGTGTTTGCATCAGTCGGGAGACCGTTAGTCGCCAAGAGCATCCGGGCGGCATAGTAATCATCAGATGGAACCATTAAAGTTCCTCTCTGATCATCCAGCGTTACCGCAATATTGGCGTCCAGTAGCTGATTGAACGCCTCTCCACGATCGACCTCGGACATATTTGGGTATAAAGCACGCGTGGTACCGGAATTCAGCCACACGTAGATGCTGATAAAAAATAACAGCGCGAAAAGGCCGATAAGTCCCGGCAGAGCCCTGCGAACCAAAGGCTGCGCCATCAATTCAGTTAAACTTGGCACACCTGCGGATACCGTCGAAATTTCTTTACTCTCGGTAGACTCAGAGTCTGAGTTTTCAACAGACCCTTCCGTCTCGACAAGATTTTCCTCGCCTGCTGCCTCTGTTTGATCCACGGTTTCTTCAGGCTTAGAGAGATCATTCGAGTCCCCTAAATGAATCAAAGTTTCTCCTGGAGGCTTAAGCGCAATTGAATCAGCCATTATTTTTCCCTTGTTATATCGAATTTAAGTGTAAGGATTAATCAAACCGGCATGTTCATTACGTCTTGGTACGCCGATAAAACCTTATTTCTCACCTGCACCGTGGCTTCAAATGCTAACGAAGCTTTTTGCATTTTCATTACAACTTCGGTTAGAGGGATATCTCCTCCCATTTGAAATTGATTTTGAGACTCGGTTGCAATGTTTTGTAAGTTATTGACCTCTGAAATGGAGCCACTGATTGCTTTGCCGAGTTGTGCCGAAAATGGCTGAGATAATTCTTCAGAGTCGTTGGTTACATCGAGTCCGACAGGGCTCTTTGATGTCTCAATTTTATTTTGCAATTCCCTAATTTGGGAAAGCAAAGATTCTGCTCCGTTACTAATTTCCATCGTTTTATCTCCTCAATCTAAGATCTTGCGTAAGCACTAGGGACTGGAAGTCCTGCCTTCCTATACTCGTAAAGCTTTTGACGAAGGGTACGCGGGCTTATTCCCAACTCTGCAGCAGCCTTATCTCTTGTTGAGTGCATTTTTAACGCATCAAGGATATCTTCGAGTTCGGAGCCCGGCTGCCAATTAAATCGCTTCTTAGATATTTCTAGGTCAAATACATTTGAACTTTCTTCAAGATGGCGAGAAGCAATTCCCTGAGATTCTTGCTCTGAAAAATCATCGAACATAATATTCTCTTCAAGAAGCCTACCTCCCTCTAACAAAACCATCGCTCGCAAAATAACATTCTCTAACTCGCGAACGTTTCCAGGCCAATCGTGATTAATAAGTTTTTCAATAGCGTTTCTGCATATTTCTGGTCTAAATGTCGAGGCATGCTTTTGAACAAAGATTCTTGTAAGTGGTTCGATATCCGCCTTGCGTTCGCAAAGCCTCTTAATACCCAACACAAAACCGCTTAATCTAAAATATAAATCCTCACGAAATGACTTACTTTGGATAGCCTTTTTAATGTTGATATTCGTAGCCGAAACAATCCTCACATTGACATTAATTGGCTTCGTTGCGCCGACCCGATAAATTTGTTTTTCTTGGAGAACTCGCAACAACTTTGACTGAAGTGCTATTGGCATCTCGCCGATTTCATCCAGGAATAGCGTCCCGCCCTCGGCCTCCTCAAAAAAACCCTTGTTTATTTGATGCGCACCCGTAAATGCACCTTTTTCGTGGCCAAACAGAGTGTCTTCGACCAAATTATCTGGTATGGCGGCGCAATTCAGAGCAACAAAAGGGAAATTAGAACGATTCGAGGATTCGTGTAGTACACGCGCTAAAACCTCTTTTCCTGTTCCGGAAGGACCAGTTATCATCGCTGGAATTTCAGTCTTTGCTACCTTCGTGGCGAGTTCAAATAACTTGACACTTTCCGGGTCAACGAACACGAAGGGGTAGTCGTCTGTGATTTGATTCATAATTACTTTACCGCTAAGCCAAATAAATTAAATTGTTTGTGCCTAGATCAAAAAGCAATTAGCGTGCCAATTATTTTATGTTATAAATATCAAGGGTTTATATTCTTATGTCGTAATTCAGACACCGAAAAAATAAGAAAGCAAGACCTTCCGTCTCTTCTGCGACAGCAGACGAATTCGTACGCGGGATGCCGAGGTATACGGAAGCACTTTCGTTTGGGGAGGGAGATATTTGACCCAAGGCGTTTCGGGGAAGGAGGTCAGGGTTCTTCCCCTTCCCGCCTTGGGTCAAATTTGGCTGCAAGTACCCAATCAGTCGGGCTCTTGCAAAAACGCATCTAGCTGATCTGTCCTGACCTCTCAAAAACTTTGAACAGATCAGCTAGACTAAGTAAACTATTTACTTTAATAATGTTAATACTGTCTGC
>PAEL01000027.1 GCA_002700775.1 Gammaproteobacteria bacterium
ACCAATAGAGCTTTGATGTCAAAAGGTATTCTAAAGATTTCAAAATTTTTTTGAATTGGTTTTTTATAGGCTTTTAAATCTTTAAATTTGTCTAATGAAAACTAGAGAAAAAGTTAGGCTGACAACCCTTAGTCACGGCGCGGGCTGAGCTTGTAAAATCGGTCCCGCGGACTTAGCCCAGGTTCTGGGTAATGTAAAAATGAGTACAAACGACTCAGTCATTACGGACTATACTAGTACGGATGATGCGGCCGTGGTGCGTCTTGGCGATGGTAAAATCATATTGCAGACTGTTGATTTTTTCACCCCGATCGTTGATGACCCATACACGTTTGGTCAAATATCCGCAGCAAATTCACTTTCAGATATTTATGCAATGGGCGGTAAACCACTTTTCGCATTAAATATTGTTGGTTTTCCCATTAAAGAATTATCAAATACCATACTCTCTGAAATCATGCAAGGAGGTGCTGATAAGGCTGCAGAAGCTGGTATCCCAATCGTTGGAGGCCATTCTATTGATGATAGTGAACCAAAGTATGGGCTAGTAGTAACCGGTGAAGCGATTGAACAAAACATTTGGACCAATTCAGGAGCTCAACCTGGAGACCATATGATACTGACAAAACCTATTGGAACTGGTATTATTTCAACCGCGATAAAAAAAGAAAAAGCATCAATTGATATTATTTCATCTGCTTCGGATTCAATGAAAATGCTAAATAAAAAAGCCTCAGAAATAGCTCAAAAATTTAATCCAACCGCTGCTACAGACATTACAGGATTTGGTCTTATTGGCCACCTAATCGAGGTATGTGATGCAAGCAATGTATCTGCTACTATCAACTTCAATGAAATAGAATTTTTACCCGGAGCAGTAGATTTGGCTAATGATGGCGTCATCCCGGGAGGTTCAAAACGAAACTTTGAACATGCAGAGAAATTCACTGCATTTAGTTCTAGTCTTTCTTTCACTCAAAAATTATTAACTTGTGATGCTCAAACTTCTGGAGGATTGCTAATCGCGCTCCCTCCAAAAGAAGCTACCCAATTTTTAAATGAATTTGGGTTTAAAGCAAAAAAGATTGGCGAAATCGAATCCCGAAAGACTAAACCCGTATCTGTGATTATGTGATTGTAAATATATGCGATAATAATTGTCGTATATAATGTTTGGTTTTATCTACTAACTTATTTTATACTTTCAGTCCAAAAAATGTTAAAGATTACAAAAAAAGTAGAATATGCTCTTATTGCGATAAGGCACCTTCAAGAGAATCAAGATAATCTCGTACCTGTCTCCGACATATCAGCTTCCTACGGCATACCAAAAGAAATTTTAGCTAAGACACTACAAAAGCTTGCTAGTTCAAATATTATTGAGTCATACAAAGGTCCAGCTGGCGGCTACAAAATAACTAAAAAAGTAGCAAAAATAACTTTAAATGATTTTTTTGAAATTTTAGAGGGCCCCACTGCTATTATGGATTGTTACTTCCAAGATGGTTGCGATCATTTGAATAGCTGCAATATTCGTACTCCAATAAATAAAATAAATGATTCTATAAGAAACCTTTTTAACAATCTAACACTTGCAGATATTTCACAATGAAGTTAAAAAATACTATAATTGATATTTTAAAACAATGTTATGACCCAGAAATTCCAATTGATTTATGGAATCTCGGTCTCATTTATGACATTGATATTATTCAAAAAGAAAATAACGTGTCAGACGTTAACGTTTTGATGTCCTTGACTACCCCGGGCTGTACAATGGGTCAAAGTATGGCAGAGGATATAAAAGCAAAAGTTTCTTCAATGCCAGAAATTAATGAGGTAACTGTTAAAGTAACATTTGATCCTCCATGGGAACCTGAGATGATGACCCAGGAGGCACGAGAAAAATTAGGTTTTGATAATGAAGTCACTAAAGTTCAAAAAGAGGAGCTCGAAACGACATGGGAATAAACAACATTGAAGAACAAGATGCATCTTTAGAAAAAGCGCAAAGCGACTTTAAAGACGCTCAAATTTTTGTTTCAGAAAAAGCGGTAAAGAGACTGAAAGCAGTGATGTCTTCGGAAGGCAAAGGCGATTATTTTTTAAGAATGTCTGTTGATAGTGGTGGTTGTTCAGGTATGAACTATAAAATGGATTTTGATGAGCACCAAGATACGTTTGACAAAGTGTTTAATCAAAATGGTCTGAAGGTGATTTGTGATCTTAAAAGCTGGCTCTATTTGAAAAACATTAGCATTGATTATTCTGATGACATGCTAAACGGCGGATTTAAGATTAAAAACCCAAACGCAGAAAGAACCTGCGGTTGCGGAACATCCTTTTCGGCATAATTAATAAATCTTTTAGAGCATAAAAAATGAATGAGAGTAAAAACGCAGTAATCGACCAGAGAGTAAAAGAAGATTATAAGTATGGCTTTGTTACCGACATAGAGTCAGATACACTCGCACCCGGAATTAGTGAAAAAACGATTCACTATATCTCTGGAAAAAAGAAAGAGCCCTCTTGGTTATTGGATTGGCGATTAAAAGCTTATAGAAAATGGCTAAAAATGAAAGAGCCTAATTGGCAAAATGTAAACTATAAGAATATCGATTATCAGGATATAAGTTACTTCTCAGCTCCCAAAAAAAATGAACTTAAAAGTTTAGACGAATTAGATCCAGAATTATTAAAAACTTACAACAAACTAGGGATACCCCTGGATGAGCAAAAAATGATGAACGGCATTGCCGTCGATGCCGTTTTTGACAGCGTATCTGTTGCGACAACCTTCCGAGAAGAACTAAAAAGCCATGGTGTTATTTTCTGCAGTTTTTCAGAAGCAGCAATTGATTATCCAGAAATAGTCCAAAAATATTTAGGCAGTGTTATTCCACATACTGATAATTATTTTGCCTGTCTTAATTCTGCAGTATTTACTGACGGTTCTTTTGTGTTTATTCCAAAAGGCGTCAAATGCCCTATGGAGCTTTCAACCTATTTTAGAATAAATGAGGCAAAGACTGGACAATTTGAAAGAACACTTATCATTGCGGAGGAAGGCAGCTCTGTAAGCTATCTAGAAGGATGTACGGCTCCAATGAGAGATGAAAATCAGTTGCACGCAGCAGTGGTAGAGCTTGTGGCTCTCGATAGTGCCACTATAAAGTATTCGACCGTACAAAATTGGTATCCTGGAAACCCAGAAACTGGCGAAGGTGGTATTTATAATTTTGTTACAAAACGAGGTCTTTGTTCTGGAAAAAATTCTAGAATATCATGGACTCAGGTAGAAACTGGATCAGCTGTAACATGGAAGTATCCTAGCTGTATTCTAAAAGGAGATAATTCTGTAGGTGAGTTTTACTCTGTCGCTCTTACAAATAACCTCCAACAAGCTGATACTGGAACAAAAATGATTCACATTGGCAAAAATACCAAGAGTACTATTATTTCTAAGGGTATCTCAGCAGGCAAGGGTCAGCAAACATATAGAGGTGAAGTTAAAATTATGAAAAGTGCAGATAATGCACGAAACTTTTCTCAATGCGATTCTATTTTAATTGGTGATCGTTGTGGTGCTCATACGTTCCCTTACATCGATGTAAGAAACCAATCCGCTATAATGGAGCATGAAGCATCAACTTCAAAAATTGGGGAAGATCAACTGTTTTATTGTAATCAACGAGGCATAGACACTGAAGATGCGGTTTCTATGATTGTTAATGGTTTTTGCAAAGAAGTATTTAATGAACTCCCAATGGAGTTTGCTATGGAAGCAACAAAATTAATGGAAGTTAGTTTAGAAGGCAGCGTTGGCTAAATAAAGGTTTAATATGTTAGAAGTAAAAAATTTGCACGTTGAAGTAGAGGGTAAACAAATATTAAATGGCATTGATTTGAACGTTAAGCCAGGTGAAATGCATGCAATCATGGGATTAAATGGCTCAGGAAAAAGTACGTTATCTAATGCCATCACTGGGCGTGAAAACTATAGTGTTACTAAAGGGGATATCATTTATAAAAATGAATCCATAGTTGAAATGGAACCCAATGAAAGAGCGTTGGCAGGTATTTTTATGTCATTCCAGTACCCTACCGTGATTCCCGGCGTTAATAATACTTATTTTTTGAGGGCAGCCGTTAACGCTAAACGAAAGTACAACAAACAAAAAGAATATGACGCCGCAAGTTTTCTAAAATTTGTTAAAAGTAAACTAAAAGAAGTTGAGATGGATTCAAAATATCTTAAACGTGCAGTTAATGAAGGCTTTTCTGGAGGCGAAAAAAAAAGAAATGAGATGTTACAATTGTTATGCTTAGAGCCCGAGCTAGCCATAATGGACGAAACAGATTCTGGATTAGATATAGATGCACTTAAAATTATTTCAAAAGGAATAAATAATTATAAAAACAAAGATAGAAGCTTTTTGGTAATAACCCATTATCAAAGATTATTGAAATACATTGAGCCAGATGTTGTCCATGTTTTAATCGATGGTAAAATCATAAAATCTGGTGGTAAAGAACTTGCATTAGAATTAGAAGAAAAAGGTTATAGCTGGCTAGAATCATGAATCTAAGTGATTACCAAAATGAGTTTGATAATCTTATTTCTAAGCAATCTTTTTCTGCAGTTTCGCAACCTTCTAGGAAAGATACTTTTTCCAAATTTTTAGATTCTGGATTGCCGACAAGAAAATGGGAAGACTGGAGACATACGGACCTATCTTTCTTAAATAAAAATAATTTTAGAATTCCTGAATCAAGTGATGCGAGCGATGGATCAATAGATATTTCTAATTACGAGATTCCAAATACATTTACTGTAATTATCATTAATGGTCATTATTTAACAATTAATTCAGATTTACCGAAAGAGATAACCGTTTCAACAAATTCAAATGGGGAAAACTGGACTCCAAAAAATAAAAAGGATACCCCATTTGAACTTTTAAATGCGTCACTATCCGATAGTACTATAACAATTACTACTGAACCAAATGCATCTATACAAAAACCAATCCACATTCTTTTTTTGTGTACAGGAAATGATGATTTAATGATTAACCCGCAGGTTAATATTGATATTTCTCATTCAAGTTCTGCTACTATTATCGAACAATACGTAAGTAACACTTCTTCTTTTTTTCAAAACACTTCTGTGTTTGCTTCAATCGAAAAAAACGCATCATTAAATCACGTTCGAATTCATTCAAACTCTGATCAGACAGCGAATATTTCAGGCCTACATGTTACTCAAAGTGATGACTCAACCTATAATTACTTTCAACTAGTAGATGGTGGCGCACTACAACGATCAGATATTTACACAAATCTAAAAGGTAAAAATGCAACCTGCTCCTTATCCGGGTTAGCCCTGCTGGATAAAAAACAACACTCAGCAACATATATTATTAGTGACCACATTATGCCGAATTGCGTGAGTTTACAAAATTTTAAATCTGTTCTTAATGGAAGTGCATCAGGTGTATTTAATGGCAGGGCTATTGTCAGAGAAGATTCCCAAAAAACAGATTCAAAGCAGTCAAATAAAAATTTACTGCTTTCCGATCAAGCATTAATGAATTCAAACCCACAATTAGAAATTTATGCTGATGATGTTAAATGCGCACATGGCTCCACAACAGGAGCGTTAGATAAAGAAGCTTTATTTTATATGCAGTCTCGTGGAATTAATAAAAAAGAAGCAACTTCATTACTTATTAGAGGATTTGTTTCTGAATTAATCAATGACATAAAAAATGAAGATGTAAAAGATTATCTTTTCGAAAAATTCGATAATTGGCTTTTAAATAACAATCAGTGATGAAAATCAATACTACGTTAAATGAAATTGAAGAACTTTTTTCAATTTTTGATGACCCCAAAGATAAATTAGCCCAATTAATGGATATTGCAAAAGAATCTGAAAGCATGACTGACCTTGAGAGGACAGATGATGCAAAAGTATCTGGGTGCACATCTCAGGCCTGGGTTATCTGTGAAAAAAGAGATAAAAACTATTTCTTTAAATGCGATTCAGATGCGTTAATTGTGAAAGGACTTCTCGCTCTGCTGTGTAAGATATATAGTGGGCACGAGTCAAAAGAAATCCAAGCTGTAAACCATGCAGACATATTAAAAACTGTTGGACTATCCGGCCTTATTAGTATTCAAAGAACGAATGGGTTTGCTAGCGCCGTAACTAAAATACATGAAATGAGTACATGAATAATACTGAACAACGAATTAGACTATTAAGAGATGTAGAAGCAAACATGGTTCCCTCCGGCGATAAAGTGACGCTTGTAGAGGGCAACATAGTTCAAATAACGCAATCATTAGGTGGTAACCATACTGTTATAATTAATGGTAATATGGCTCAAATAAGTGCAGAAAACTCAGACGCATTAGGATTGAAAGTTGAGAAGGAAGATAATCCAAGCACCGGTTCAGACTTTTCTGAAAAGCTAGTTTGGGACCAATTGAAAACTTGCTATGACCCAGAAATACCAGTAAATATTGTTGAGTTAGGATTGATTTATGATTTGAGTATCAATAATGCTGAAAACGGCGATAAAAATGTTGTCATCATGATGACCTTAACTGCACCAGGTTGTGGAATGGGACCTGTCATTGCTGATGAAGTTGATCGAAAAGTTAGTGCGCTAAATAATGTCAAAAGCGTTAAGGTTGAACTGGTTTGGGAGCCACAGTGGAATCAAGGTATGATGTCCGAGGCCGCTCAACTCGAGCTTGGAATGTTTTAATTCTCAAATGTCTTACATAGTAAATAAATCTGAATTTCCAATATTTAAAAATAGGAAGCTCATTTATCTAGACAGCGCATCAACATCACAAAAGCCGAAGATTGTCTTAGATGCGATGAAAAATGTTTACGAAAACTCAAATGCAAACGTTCACAGAGCTCTTTATGATCTTGGTTCAGAATCTACAGAGCTTTACGAATCATCTAGAGAATTAGTAGCAAAATTCATTAATGCTAATTCTTCAAAGGAAATAATTTTTACTAGCGGTGCGACCGCATCCATTAACCTTTTAGCCTATTCTATTGGATCTCAATTAAAAGAGGACGATGAAGTATTAATTAGTCATATGGAGCATCATGCAAATATTGTTCCTTGGCAACAGTTAGTTAAAAGAACTGGTATAAAACTAAAATACCTCCCTCTTACATATTCAGGAGAGATAGATTTATCTAAAAGCAGTGAACTTATTACTGCAAAAACAAAAATAGTCTCTATTACGCACATGTCAAATGTTTTAGGAACGATTAACCCAATAAAAGAAATTGCTAAGCTAACAAAAAGGGTAGGAGCAGTATTCATTGTTGACGGCGCGCAAAGTGTATCTCACATGCCGGTAAATGTCCAAGACTTAGAGTGCGATTTCTTAGTTTTTTCTGGTCACAAAATGTTAGGCCCCACAGGTGTTGGTGTTCTTTGGGGTAAATTTGAATTACTTAATGACTTGGACCCTTTTCTGAGCGGCGGAGAAATGATTGAAAAAGTCACGCTTGAGGAGTCGACTTGGAACGAAGTACCGTATAAATTTGAAGCAGGAACACCAAATTATGTTCAAGCGATTGGACTGGGTGCTGCCGTAAAGTTTCTTTCCAAAATTGGTATGGAGAATATTCGCAAATATGAAAAAGAATTAACCTCGTATGCAGTTGAAAAACTTCAATCCATACCTAACTTAAATATTCATGGTTCGCCTAAAAATAGAGGCAGTGTCATTAGTTTTAATATTGAAAATATTCATCCTCAAGACCTCGCTCAATTTTTAAACGAAGATAATATTTGCATCCGAGTTGGACACCACTGCGCTCAACCTCTTCTAGAGACTCTTAATGAAACCTCAACTGCTCGAGCTAGTTTTTATATCTATAATGATTTTTCAGACATTGATAAATTAGTAGATTCTATTAAATCAACAATAAGCTACTTTTAAAATGGAAACAAT
>PAEL01000028.1 GCA_002700775.1 Gammaproteobacteria bacterium
AGCCACCAAGCTCCATTAAGCAATGAGGACTTAGGTCCAGAATTCCAACTATTACACGGAATTTTAATACCTAAATCTTTTTCCACGACACTGGGCAAACTTAGCAACTCTTTCCATCCCGCGGTAACCCAGAACTTGATCTGCTGCGATACTAACCCCATTTCTTTCCATTGAGACACCACTACTCTCTGGACCTCAACGAGGATATCTCTGAAGTCAGCCTTGGCTCCGATAATATCCAATATCAACGCTACCCCATCATGATTCTTTAAAACGACGAGACCTCTAAGTAGACCCGAGCAGTTGCGAATAAATAGCCAAGAGAATACCGATGATTTGGGGTGTTTTACATATCGATAATTTAAATACTCAAAGTCTCGAAACCCGATGATTGACGAAGAAAAATCTTCCCGCATCGACACCCACAACGCGTCGATCTCAAACTGCGTTAAATCCATTGTGGGACTCAAAAAAGAAGAATATAAACTTTCGCCTGGAGATTCACTGCAATTGTAAGAGAGTTCTATAAACTCATCGGTCGCCTCGTAAAGTCCTAATCGCGTGGATAAATGCATTGTCTTGAGATTTGGAAACCCGAAACCTAACAAATGCTTTGCACTAAACCCAATTTCTCTCTCCAAGAAAGTTGAGGCCACTTTAAAATATAAACTATCTTTCCCGTAATTTAAGCGAACCTCCGGCTGCACCATTACATCGCACGGCTGAATTGCTAATTCTGTCGCACCAAAATAAGAAATGTTCCTTGGAACACCGCCATAATGGGCAACAATTCTACCGCTAGCAATATCTCGCGCCACAATACACCTTGAGTCAGTATAGGAATACTTCCAAGCCCAAAGAGCATTGTCAAAAGGCTCGGAAAAACTGTCCTCGAATAGAGAGGAGAGGTCATCCGGTTCAAAACTTCCACCAGAACCAAACTCAATTTCAGCGTGCGACTTTAAAAATTTTTTCCCTGAATTAAATGCATAGACTCCAAACAACCTTCGATTACACTCGAAATCTTGCCTTATTGTTCTGAAGTGATGCTTTAAGGTTTGTTGCTCATCAGATGAGCCATCGTTAGGTCCCTCTGTCTCTTGCAAAAACTTTTCAAGGACAACAAGTGTGTTTCGCGCCTGTTTCGAAAAATCATGAGTTTTTTTTAATTGAAATCCAACACGTTCCGCAAGAGCTAACAACGATTTTTGATTGGCTAAATCCGTGCGCACCCTAAACGAGTCGTCACCAATTGTCTCTCCAAACATAATCAGTGTGCCGTTCTCTCGTAGTAACGTTCGACTCATATTTATTAGTGACAATTGATCATAACGTTTCCATGTCCCCTCAATTAAAATGCAATCAAAATACGATACCGATTTTTCTTTGACCAAATCGCTGGCCGATACCATTTTATAACTTGGCGCTTTTTCGAGTGGAAACTTATGCGGGTTTCCGAGGGAGTCCCAACAACAAGAAATCGTACCATTTTTAAATTGTTCGGCTAATGGACCGAGACTCGGACCTATCAACAAAACCCTTAAATTAGATCCTTCAAAAAGTGAGATGATGTTGCTTTCCAGATGTTCAAGAAATAAAGCCTGTCCTTCGCGTATAGCTCGAAGCAAAGACGTGGTCGAGCTTTTTTGTGAGGATGCACTTATCAAACCATAATGCATCGAGATGTCACCCTCTCCTAAACTTCGAATAATTTCAGAGATGGTCACTAATTTTGCAGACGGGTTACGCACTAGTTCCAAAGCGATGACTCACAGAAAGCTTAGGCTTTACAAAATATTAATTAACGGATGATTTACCACTATCCTCGTTCGATAACTTCTTTTGATATCTATAAAGGTCAATATACCCTTACCTTCAGATTTTGCATAGCACATTGGCTTTCATCTAACTGAGTTTTAGGTAGAATAAATCAATGCTTTCAGTAAACGTTAATAATAGTAAGAGCGCGCCCGACGAAAGAGGCGTTCGCAAGAAGTCAGCGGGACTTGGTTTGACCCGTCTGATGTTTTTACGGCTTTTCATGATTTTTGCCTCTTTTCTCAGTCTAGCTCTATTCTCTGGCGCCTCGCCGACCAATATTCCCTTTCCGTTGATCGTGTTTCTGTTACTTGGGATGGTTTTCTCAGTTGTATTTATTCTTGCATGGCGATTAGATAGAAATTGGCCAATTACGCATAACGAATTACTTTTTCATTTGCTCATAGATGCAGGCTTTTTGGTCATCGTTGTAGCGTATGAGGGCGGTTTCAGTAACCCGCTGATTTCTTATCTTCTAGTCCTGCTAGCGGTAAGCGCGACTTTACTACCAAAAATGTACGTGTATAGTTTTTCTGTTTTTTGCATAACTTTCTACACTGCTTTCCTTCTTTTGGATTTAACTCCAGGTAATGAAATGAGCGGACCCATGACTAACCGACAAATGAACTTTCAGGTCCATTTACAGGGCATGTGGGTGATTTTTGTTGTGAGTGCTATCCTAATTACGGTGTTCGTAACAAGAATGGCGGAAACTATAAAGGTAAGAGAGAGCAATTTAGCGGAAGCTAGAGAGACTGAAATTAGAAATGAACAACTTATTGGGATTGGAACCCTTGCGGCCGGAACTGCTCATGCACTTGGCACACCGCTTTCTACGATGAGTGTTCTATTGTCTGAACTCGACAAGCAGGGAAGCGACCAGCTTGGCTCTGACAGAAACAAACAAGACATATCAATTCTTCGTGATCAGGTCGCCAGCTGCAAAAATTCAATTAATCAATTGACTGACCATTATCACAAAGAAAAGACGTCACAACATGGAAAAATTTTGGTCTCCTCGTTTGTTCAAAATGTCCGAAATTACCTAACCAACGTACACCCCTTTGCTGATTTAAGTTTCGAATTAAGATTTTATGACTATCACGAAATCAATTCTGATCCGAGTCTTGAACACGGATTAATTAATATCATTGAAAATGCCATTAAAGCTTCGAGAAAAAAAGTATCAGTGAGAATCGCTTCTGAGAAGAAATCCGTCCTTACTTTGAGTATCCGAGATGACGGACCCGGAATCCCCTCAGAAATTTTAGAGGGGATGGGAGAGCCATTTTTAACAATGCAGGGTGGGGGCATGGGTTTAGGGCTCTTCCTTGCTAATGCCTCGATACAACGTTTCGGGGGAACTATAATTATGGAAAACTTAAAAGACGGTGGAGCACTGACGACAATACAACTTCCGCTGTTAGAAAATCGATCTGATTGACGGTGAGGAAAGTTGATATGGAACAAAAAAGTCTACTGCTAGTTGAAGACGACCCAGTTTTTTCCAACGTGATCGGTCGAACGCTCTCACAGCGCGGGTTTGAATTAGCCTATGCCGGCGATTCGACAACAGCTCAAAAGAAAATCGCGGAAGCGAGCTTTGATTTCGCAATTCTCGATCTCAATTTAGGAGATCACAATTCACTCTCTCTCATAGCGCCATTGCGAAATAACAACAACGAAATGAAAATTTTGATACTCACGGGGTATGCCAGTATTGCAACAGCTGTTGAGGCAATAAAACTCGGGGCAGATAATTATCTCGCGAAACCAGCAGATACAGATGAAGTCTTAAATGCCTTATTTGCATCAGCCGATGAATCGCTAAGAAATTCAATAGATGTGGCGCCAATGTCAGTGAAACGGCTCGAATGGGAACACATACAAAAGGTTTTGAATGAAAACGAAGGCAATATCTCCAAAACTGCTAGAGAGCTTAAAATGCACCGTCGCACATTGCAGCGTAAACTGCAAAAACGCCCGGTCAGCAGCTAATTAATGAGCTAACGCCGGACTAATGGTGTTTGTGTTAAATGTTTGCCACCGTCCACGATCAGCGTTTCACCGGTTACCGCGCTTGGGCCAGTTATAAAATAAAGTATTGCTTCGGCAACCGTATCAGCGGTGGCGGTTACACCCAGCGGAGCCGAGTCTCGGTTTGCCTTCATTAACGCTGCATATTTTTCTTGGCCAAGACCTTCTGAAAGCCATTCCCCTTCGATAAATCCTGGGCAAACGGCATTGACACGAACCCCGGGGCCCAAAACGCGAGCAAGGGATAACGTCATTGTCACCAAAGCTCCCTTTGACGCCGCATAAGCGATACTGCTTCCAATACCAGTGAGTGCTGCAGTCGAAGCCACGTTTACCACGGCGCCTCCCTCTTTTTGCGAATTCATAGACTCAGTTACTGCTCGTGTCATCTGAAAAGCGCCTAGGACATTAACCCCATAAATTCTCTGAAAATCTCCGGCATTTAGTCCGCCTAGATCTCCATGATCAACAAACTTCGTTGTCCCTGCATTGTTCACGAGTATATCAATACGCCCCCAGGAGTCCTCTGCCGCTTGAGCCATTGCAATACAGTCAGAGTCTAACGAGACATCTCCCTGAACAACAATTCCGTCCCCTCCAAGATTTTCGCATTCTTCAAGGGTCGCGGCCGCTCCAGCTACATTACTATTGTAGTTGATTACAACGCGACAACCTTGCGATGCAAGCAGTTTTGCCGTCGCAGCACCTACACCGCTACTAGAGCCCGTTACGATTGCAACCTTTCCCTGTAAATCTTTCATTTTCAACTTCCCTCATGATGCTTGCAGATACAACATAAATAATAGGTACAAATAGACTAAGTGGAACATTTTGTTCGCCATCCTACTTATGTTACCGTATGTAACATTATCGTGTATTCCCGGTCGTGATGTATACAACGTATACATTGTGCTTTAGAATTGTCGGCTTTATTTTGTCGTTTGCTAGCCCCGCTCGCCGACGAGATTGTTTCATTGAACCACAACAAGGTTTTTTTCGTTAGTACAACATCTTAAGTACCTTACTTTCTGTTTAAGGACAAACTGGAGTTCATGTGAAAAACCAGCAAACTGTAGCTACGGTAATCCTCTTTTTGGTAGTGGTATGGATGGTTGTCCCACGTGGCGATACAGAGACCATAGACACCTTCGAAGAAATTAGGACGGTCAGTGCCGTTGAAGCTGGTCAGCCTACGACCGACATTCTTGACAGCCTTCTTGTACAAACTCTTCCAGTTGCTGAAAAGACACACATGAAGCAGACCCGAGTGAGGGGGGTTACAAAAGCCTCCAGGCACGTTCAGGTTCGTGCCGAAACTGCAGGTCGTTTGGCGCAAGAGCCAATTCCTCGGGGCGCTCGCGTGGAAGCGGGCGAAGTACTCTGCGAACTTGCAATCGATGATCGCGCGGCCAACCTCACTGAAGCAGAAAGCCGCAGCGAGCAAGCGGAATTCGAGTATTTAGCCGCGCTCGATCTCCAAGAACGAGGCTTACAATCTGACGTGGTTGTAGCGCAGCTCAAAGCTGCAAAAGAATCAGCTGCCGCTGCCGTTGTCCGAGCAAAACTTGCCCTCGCTCGCACAAAGATAAGGGCTCCATTTGCCGGCATAGTAGAGACACGGAACGTCGAGGTTGGAGACTTACTCAACGGGGGCTCAATTTGCGCTTCTGTACTCGATGACAGCCCAATGCTACTGGTCGGGATGATCCCAGAACAGAATATAAGCTCTCTGGTCGTTGGAGCGAGCGTTAACGCAAAACTTGTGGACGAAAAACTTCTAACCGGCAAGGTAAGCTATTTAGCTAGAGCGTCTGATGCAACTTCACGCAGCTACCGGATCGAAGTTGTAATCGATGAGGGGTTCACGGGCCTGCGTGAAGGAATTACCGCCGAAATAATGGTCGATACAGAATCGGTATCAGCGCATCTTATCCCCTCCTCGTCTCTTACTCTAAACGACAGCGGGGAGCTAGAGGTTAAGACGATTGACTCAAATGATCAGGTTAAATCCCGCAGCGTCGCCATAATAGGAGATGAAAATACACAATTGGGGAACCGAATTTGGGTAACCGGCCTGACCGGTAGCATCAATTTGATTACGGTCGGGCAGGAAATCGTTTTTGATGGACAACGAGTCAATACCACAACGGGGTTGTAAAGAAACTAGGTGATACACCAAGAATCTACCGCTCTTAAGGCCCAAGGAAATATACCGAATGCAAAATTATCTCGACGCGACCGTTTCAAGAGCACGAACAACCCTCAGTATCTTTGCAGCAACAATGATCACTGGTTTTATTTCCTATCTTGCTATCCCGATCGAACTAAATCCCGATGTGCAAGTCCCAATCATAGTTACAACAATTATTCATGAGGGAATTTCTCCCGAAGACGCCGAGCGGCTGCTAGCAAAACCGTCAGAACTGGAGCTCAAATCAGTAAATGGAATAAAAGAGTACACATCGTTTTCGAGCGAGAACGCGGCAACACTCATCGCAGAATTTGATGTGGATTTTGATTCACAAACAGCACTTTCAGAAGTAAGGGAAGCGATCAACCGAGCAAAAGCGCGATTCCCGGCGAATACTGAAGAACCCATCATGCAGGAAGTTTCAGCCGCAGGTGTTCCAGTTGTTCAAATAGCTATCGGAGGGGAAGGCGTACCCGAAAGGACACTCTTACGCGTTGCAGAGAAACTCCAGCGGGATATTGAGAATTTACCGGGAATTCTTGAGGCCGTGATGATTGGTAACAGGGAAGAGCTCCTCGAGGCTCAAATTGACCCTTCGAAACTTGAGACCTACGGAATCCCAAATAGCGTTTTGGTGCAAACAGTACTGAACAACAATCGTTTAATTCCGGCAGGACAAGTGGACACTGGTCGAGGCAGCTTTGCAGTAAAGGTGCCGGGTTTAATCGAAGGGGCAGAAGACCTCTTTAATCTTCCTCTTGCATCCAATGAACTAGGAGTTTTAACGGTAGCCGATGTAGCTGATGTTCGCAGAACTTTTAAGGACGCAACACGGTATTCATATGCCAATGGTCAACAGGCAATTGCGTTAAACGTTAACAAACGCAAAGGCGCGAACCTAATCGAGGTAATGGAACAAATCGAATCTGTCGTTGAGACAGCCCGACCATCATTGCCACCGCTTGTGCAAGTTTCCTATTTGAACAACACGGCCCCTCTTGTTTTAGAGCAGAATATGGGTTTGCAAGGCAACATGGCAACCGCGATGATACTAGTCCTTATAGTTGTGATTGCAACTGTTGGGGTTCGGTCAGGACTTCTCGTTACTCTAGCGGTCCCGTTTTCTTTTTTCTTTGCTTTTATCGTGATAACGCTAGTCGGATTTACCTACAACTTTATGGTAATTTTTGGCTTGTTGTTGGGGCTCGGCATGCTCATCGACGGTGCTATTGTGATGGTGGAGTATGCAGATCGTAAGATGGCAGAGGGGCTGGACAGTATGTCAGCCTACCGCCAAGCCGTGCATCGCATGTTTTGGCCGATAATGGCCTCAACCGCGACCACGCTAGCCGCTTTCTTACCACTTATGTTTTGGCCCGGTGTCTCCGGGCAATTCATGAGTTATTTACCCGTCACAGTTTTTGCTGTCCTAATCGGCTCGTTATTTTATGCTCTGCTTTTCGCACCAACTATTGGTGCATTAATCGGCCAGTCTCCCGCCGCTAGTGCGGTTTTCTCAAAGAATGTAAGTGCGGATGGACGAGTTAGAGCAACTGGGATTGTAGCAGTCTATGAAAAAATTTTAAGTGCTGCAGTTAATCGTCCGATCACGACCTTTTCAATTAGTATCGTTATGCTTGCCTCAATTTTCTCAGCGTATGGTCGGTTCGGCAACGGCGTAGAGTTTTTTACAAACGTCGAACCCGCTCAAACTGTAATTAATGTTTTTGCGCGCGGCAACCATTCTCCCGCCGAAGTGCGCGACATCATGATCGACGTTCAGACTCGAATCGACCAAGTGGGTCATTTTAAAAATATCATCACACAATCGGGTGCTGGACAATCCCTCGGCGGCGATCAGCAAGCGGCTCCCGATTTGATCGGCACAATCTTTATTGAACTTACAGACAGAAGGGACCGTGATATCAATGGGTTTGAAGTCGAAGATTTATATCGGGACGCTATTGCGAATTTGCCTGGTGCTCGAGGGGAAGTTGTGTCTGTTGAGCAAGGCCCACCTGTTGGCAAAGAGATTCAAATTCAGCTCTCAGGGGAAGAACTAGCTCCCCTTTTTGCTGAAGCCACTCGCATTCGAGAGCATATGGAAAACGATATGAAAGGTCTTATTGATATCGACGACACCGCTCCGATACCAGGCATTGAATGGGAAATACAAGTTGATAGAGCTCGCGCAGCGATGATGGGTGCGAGTATGAATGAAATAGGCACAGCCATACAGCTCATGACCAACGGTGTTTTCATGGGTGACTACAGGCCAAATGACAGCGAAGAGGAAGTCGATATCCGCGTTCGGTATCCCGCCGAGTACCGTGGCTTGGATCAATTAGACTCTATTCGAATAAGTACAACAAACGGGCCTATTCCAATAAGTAGCTTTGTAAAACGCGTACCAAATCCGGCAGTAACATCTATCCAAAGGGTAAATGGCACGCGCGTTGTTTCCGTTAGAGCGAACCCAGCCGAGGGATTCCTTGCGGACTCAAAGGTGGGAGAACTGCGCACTTGGCTTCGGGAAAACCCGCCTCAACGCGGCGTTGATGTTGTATTCCGCGGCGCAAATGAAGAGCAAGAGGCAGCAGGAGAATTTCTCGTAACTGCGTTCTCGCTCGCCATGGTCTTGATGGGAATACTGTTAGTAACGCAGTTCAATAGCTACTACCAAGCACTCATAATTTTATCTTCCGTTATCATGTCTACTTCAGGGGTGCTCCTCGGTCTAATACTAACCGGACAAACCTTCAGCATAATACTTACTGGGATTGGTATTGTGGCGTTGTCGGGAATCATCGTTAACAACAATATCGTTCTTATCGATACATACAACTACCTTCGCAAGAAGCACACAGACTGGTCTCTAAAGGACGTAATAGTTCAAACCGGAATTCAAAGGCTCAGACCCGTTTTCTTAACAACGTTCACTACAGGATTTGGGCTTTTGCCGCTGGCGATGCATGTCTCTGTTGACCTGATAGGCGCGGAAATAGAATTGGGTGGTCCAATCACCTCACAATGGGTAGGTTTGGCCTCCGCGATTGTTTCTGGCCTGTCTTTCGCAACAGTTTTAACCCTGATCGTGACCCCGGCACTCTTAGCAGTTCCTGAAGCTTTTAGATCTCTTGCTAAGAACAAGTATTTCAGTAAAGTTCGCTCAGTAACTGCAACATAGGCTTTTAAAGGTCAACGATAAGTCCTGTTGGCTATAAAAAGTTCTGCAAAGAAAAGCATGGTAGAAGCAAGCAGGATCCACCACCAAATTTGTTGAGCATTTTCTCGCTCCTCAATCAAACGCTCCGTACTTACTTCTCGAGCAAGAGGCGGCATAGTTCCCTGCCCTACCACGCTATCGTAGATCACCGAAGTATCAATCCGCTTAAATATAGACTCGGTAGCAGAAGTCTTGACGGAAAAAGAATTTAATTTATCGTTCGCATCTAAAAAATAAGTCCCAGGTTTCGTTGGCGTAAAACTTGGTATATCTCGATCATATTCCAACTCGGTACCGTCAACATTTGTTAATCTATTAGAATATTCCGAGGGCAAAAGTATTGAATCACCGATTTCATAGTTTAGGGGGAAATTACTCGCTCCATTTAAAAATCGCAATGATTCATGAATAAACGGAAGGTATGAATTCTGAAGAGGAAAATCACCCCACTCGAGATCCATGGATGTCGCAAACATTAGCGTTAGACCGTCACCCCTTTTCGCTGCCAATAGCGCTGGCTCCGCACTGTCGAACTGCATTAGGACTTCAGCGTCCTCACTCGGATCTAGCGACCAGTAAGCGTCGAACTTTGCAGGCCAGTCACTATCTAAATTCGAGAAGATAGGATGACGACGATCATAATCAGCCAGCACGCGATAATCTCCTAGAGCTAATTTACCTCTCGAGCGAATGGTTCCGGGAAGAAAACCAGAAAAATTATCATTAAAACTATCCAGCAAAGTCCTATCACCCAGAGCTAAGAAAACGCCTCCACCGTTTTCGACGAAGTTCACGAGCGAATTAATTTGACTCGGCTCAAGCTCATCCACATTCAAAATACCCACTACATCAACGGTGTCTAAGTTCGAATCATCAAAGTTGACGGAGGGAACCTCACTAACTGAAAAAGGAGACTGACCGGCAGCATCTACGGCCAAGCCAAACCAGTGCCCCTCATCGTCATACCAATTTTTAGATGGTTCTCCATTAAGCACAAGAACATTGATTCGAGGCGATACCAAAACACTGAATTCTTTTTCGTTATCCGTGAGAAATTCGTCTCCGCTCAAAGAAATTTCTCCAAAAAAGGTACCTGGCTCAGAAAGATCATGCTGAAATTCTAAAACAGCTTCAGATCTTTCCTCCAAGTCAAACGGCATACGCTCTTTCACCTGGCCATTAATTTTGAAACTCGCAATACCTGTAGTTATTGGAACAGTTCCAGTTGATCGGATCCTCACTAAAATAGAAGTTGGCGCTTCCCCCTCAAGAACGAAATCAGGAGCACGAATATCCATAATTGCCAAGTTGGATACTTCCTCGTCTCCAACATCAATGAACCGAATATTGACTCCCACTTTTGCCCTCCACCCGTTCTCTTCTTCTGCGAAGGCCCCGGATTGAAAATCTGATATGAGAGTAATAACTTTGTTTTCATGAGCGGCATCCTCAAGCAACTGATCAGCCAACTTAAAGGCAGGCCAATAATTAGTCCCTTGATAGCTAGTTTCATTATTAGCCAAAATTCTGGCTTCTAGTAAAGCCCTATCCGAAGAAAAATCAACTACCCGAAGAGGTGCCTCTCCAAATTCAACCAGCGCAAGTTCATCAGCAGCACCCAGATTCGCCAAAATAGCAGACATTTCGGTATTCGCTCTTGCTGTGGCGTCTCCGTAGCTCATACTCATTGATCTATCAAATAACACCACATGTGACTCCGGAATACCGTCAATAAATTCCGCGACTGAAGAGTCTAACAGGGGCCGAGCAAAAGCAATCGCGAGCAACAAAAATAGAAGCGATCGCAAAACCAGCAGCAACCACTGCTGTATATTCTGAAAAAGAATCAACTTTCGTGAAGTCTTCTGCAAAAATCGAATTGAACTAAAAGCCACTTTAGGTGGCTTTTCTCTGCGAATCAGATGTATCAGTAGTGGCAGTAATGCCGTAATCAAACCAAGCAAAAAAAGAGGCGCAACAAAAACCATTATCCCCCCTTCGCTCTTCTCGCCATATAAGTTGACAAAGCCGAATCTAAGGGTTCAGAAGTATTTAGTAAGCAATAGTCTATATCTGAACGTTGACATTTCTTTTTACAATCACTCAAAAAGGCATTGAGATTATCAAGGTAGGCGCCCCTTATCGCGTTAGGATTTGCAAGATACGATTCCGACGTCTCCATATCGATAAATTCTGATGAATCATTGAAAGGGAAATGAAGCTCTGCGTTGTCTAATAGATGCAAGACAATGACGTCATTCCCCATTGCCCGCAAATTTCGAAGAGTTGAGATCACACGCTCCTCGTCATCCAATAAATCGCTAATAAAAATAACCATACTGCGTTTATTCAAAGTCGCAGCAAGATCACCGAGAGGTTTTGTCGCGTCTGTTGCTGCTCCCGGAGTCACTGCTGAAAGCGTCCTTAAAATCCGCATCAGATGCGGCTGACGGCTTTGGGGCGGCAAAAATTCTAGCACTCGATCATCAAATGTTACCAAGCCAACAGCGTCTCGCTGGCGTGTAACGAAGTAAGCCAATGCTGACGCTAATGTAATTCCATACGTTAGCTTACTTCCTGATTCAGAACCAAACGCCATTGACGCGCTGGTGTCCAGCACGATCGTTGCACGAACATTCGTCTCATCCTCATACTGCTTTATAAACAACTTATCTGTTCGCCCATAAAGTTTCCAATCTACATGACGTAAATCATCCCCGCGTTGATAATGGCGATAATCGTTGAACTCAACACTAAACCCTCGTTTAGGGCTTTTATGTAATCCTGAGAGAAATCCTTCAACAACGACACGTGCTCGAAGCTCTAAGTTATCCAGCCCCGAAAGCACACTTGGATCGAGAAAGTTTAATGACTCTGACATATTGCTACTCTAGTTCATTCACTAAAAAAAGTTCAAATAGCTGAGCGGGGTTCAGTGACTTCGTCCAATAATCTCCTTATTACGTCATCAGTTGTAATTCTCTCTGCCTCTGCGTGAAAATTCAGCAAAATCCTATGTCGCATAACAGATGGCGCAAGCGCTCGAATATCATTATAAGAAACATTATATCGGCCATTTAATAAAGCCCGAACTTTGCCTGCCAAAATCAGATTCTGGGAAGCGCGAATACCTCCTCCCCAGCTCACCCAATCTCTAACAAATTCAGGAGCAGTATCGGATTGAGGTCGTGAGGCATGCACAAGCTTAACAGCGTATTGAACAACAGCCTCTGCAGCAGGTACCTGTCTGGCTATTCTCTGAAAATCTAAAATATCCTCAGCCCCTAAAGGATGGCTCAGGACCGCATCATTGTTCTGCGTGGTATTAGTTACCACGCGGACCTCTTCGCTTTCAGAAAGGTAATCGAGCTCAATCTTAAACATAAATCGATCAAGCTGTGCTTCTGGCAATGGATATGTGCCCTCTAACTCAATAGGATTCTGAGTAGCAAGCACAAAAAACGGCTTCGTCATGGGATAGGTAACACCAGCCGCCGTAACTTGTCTTTCTTCCATCGCTTCAAGCAACGAAGACTGTGTTTTGGGCGGCGTTCGATTAATCTCGTCGGCTAACAGAATACTCGTAAAAATAGGACCTTTTACAAATTTTAAAGACCGATTCCCGTCCCGCTCTTCAACAATTTCAGCGCCTACAACATCCGATGGCATTAAATCTGGCGTGAACTGAATGCGGCTAAAATCAACCTGTAATATGTCAGCAACTGTCTTAATTAAAAGCGTTTTAGCAAGACCAGGGACACCGGTAACCAGACAATGTCCACCTGCAAATAACGCAATCAAAAGCTCATCAACAACCGTCTCTTGACCAATGATAATTTTACGAAGCTCAGATACGATTTGTTTCTGCCCTTCCTGCATCCGCTTTACAAGCTCAAGATCATCGTTATTCTCAAGCTCCTCCCCGGAATCATTATTATCGCTCATTCAATTCTCCTAACAAAAAGTATTTAATGACTGAAAGCATAAATGAGGAAATTTATACCAATTTTATAAGCATCATTAGTTGACTGTGTTGGGTATCCCTCATAAAACGTATGTTCCCAACCATCACCTAAGTCCGTATTGTAATTTGCAACCATCATTATACGATTGTCATCGTCAAGAATGGCATAGACTTCGGGGGGATAACTCGGATCATCCATTCTCAAAAACCCGCCATAATCCCAAGTTACCATGCGACCCGGAACCTGTGCGACTCGCTCAATGTCGAAGAAAATATGAAACAACTCATGATCAGTATTGAGCTTGACTAATTCCCGCTCCGGAAAGATTTTTGCCACTTCTGAAACCATGTCATTTAAATGCGGCTCTCCCCAAAAATCATCCACCATGACAAAACCGC
>PAEL01000029.1 GCA_002700775.1 Gammaproteobacteria bacterium
AATTTGTTATCGGGTCACTATTTTGAATGCGTCTGGTGAGAATTTTAGAGTTTGTGCACAAACTTATCCACAGTTTCTGTGGATATCACGGAACACGTTTTGTGGTAACAATAGGGACAATGATTAAGTACGCTATGATTACTTGATAATGTATTTTGTTAAATTTTTTCCTCGTTGTCCCTTTTGACTCAGCGATTTCTTTATCTTGGGCCATTGAGGATTGTAAGTTAAACTTTAAAAATCAGAGATCTAAAGAATTTATGATTGAATTAAACGCTAGTGTGCCATTCCTTTGGCGTCTGGGGATTGAGAGCAAAGACGGATATTGTTCGGTCGCGATGGTTATCCCGTGTCCTTCGGATGCAGAAATTGAAGACCTGACAATTGAAACAAATGTTCTCAGCCTCGCATCAGACAGTGATCGTGCGGAGCAAGAAGAAACACTCGAGTGGAATGAGGATGATACAAATTTATTCTTAAAGTTGGTGAACGAACGAAAGAAGCAGCTCGGGGAAAGGGTGAGCGATTCTATAAAACTTGATCTCAGCGATCCTGTAATTATCGACATAATAGACATTGTTGCCGCCGCAGGGTTTGGCGTTGCGTTTGCGTCACATGGTTTATTGATTTCTACAGAAGGTTGTGAGCCTCTTTGTCAAATTGAAGTTGGAGAAAAAGTCTCCTTGCGAACGGTGCTTGGCTTTATACCGGCTGTCGTTGTAGAAATAGAGGGTAGCGATGTAGTTTGTGTTTTATTGGAAGAATTGGATATTCGAACGGCAGGGGAAGCGCTAGTAGGCTTAGACCGAGTATGTATGCACGACTTATTGCTAGTGAAGCGAAGCGATATTTTGAGTTCGGAATTTGCGGAACGAATCTCGCGTCCAAGTGGAACCCCGTTACATTAGGAAACTTGCGCAAAAACTTTCCTCGGTGGAAGGAAGGCTACCCAGGATTTTAAAGCCTCTGGTTAAACCGCTTACCAACAAGGGCGGCCGTGATATTTACTTTTTGAATGTCTATTGAGCCTCCCGCAATGCCCCAGCCCCAAGCATCTCTCATTTTTTGCTCTAACGGGAAGTCCTTGGAATAACCGTACCCGCCCATGAGCTGCATTGCTTTGCCGGTCACGTTTCTAGCCATTTCATTGGCAAAACATTTAGCAATCGAACTCTCGGCCACTGATGGTAAATGTGAGGCCGCATTTACAACTGCTCGGTATAAGAGAAGACGAGCCGCATCGATCTGCATTTTCATTTCCGCTATTTGAAGCTGAACCGCTTGGAACTCAATCAAAGGTTTTCCAAATTGTTTTCGTTCTTTGACGTACGCGAGTACAAAATCGAAGGCAGATTGACCGACCGCCAAGGACATGGTGGTGTTTCCGCAACGCTCTAAATCAAACGCATCCATAAGCTTACTGAATCCCCCTGCTGGAGCAAGGATATCGGTCACGGGTACTCTAACATCATCAAAATGCATGTCGGCACTGTAAACGCCACGGAAACCCATGTGATGATCTCTTTTTCCAAAGGTGAATCCAGGTGTGCCCTTGTGAACCAAAACCGCTCCGATGCCCTTCGCTCCGGGGCTTTCATTTAGCCTGCAATAAACTACATAGGTCTCTGAGTGGCCAGCACCTGAGCACCATCGTTTTGTTCCGTTTAAAATAACTTCATCACCTTCGACTCTGCCGCTAGTTTTTAAATCAGTAAGAGCTGACCCAGCCTCTGGCTCTGACATGGACACTGCCACGACCATATCTCCGCTACAAACTTTTGGAATTACGGTTTCTTTCATTTGGTCACTTCCGAAATGGGCTATCGCCAAAGTTGGACCGAAACAGGACTCGAATATTGGAAAGGCCACACTGATTGAGACCTTGGCTACTTCTTCTAGGACTAACACGGCGTCTAAGTGACTAAGCCCGCCACCACCATATTGCGTGGGTAAATTTACACCTAAGTAGCCAAGCTCTCCAAAGCGCTGCTTCAGGGCTAGTGAAGGAGGCTGATCGTCACGCTCTATCTCAAGCGCAATCTCCGGGAGCTCATTTTGTGCAAACTTGCGAACGGACAATTTGAGAGCCTGTTGCTCTGCAGTCAGTGAAAAGTTCAAAGCTTCTACTCCCTCCAATTAATGTCCAAAACGAAGCAACGAGGCTAATGTTGTTGGTCAGGAGATTTGACAACGATTTGCCTGCTTGCTTGAGGTTCAGTGTCTTTCTTTCATTGTGCTATAATCTGAGATTGTAAACGTGTTTTGAATCTTTGCAATCTCGCACAGGTTCTTTCGCAGCTCATTAGCCTTAAGCAATAAAGCCATGAATCCAGACCAGCTCCAAGACGAAATTCAACGTCGTCGCGTTTTAGCCATCATTTCCCACCCAGATGCCGGTAAAACAACCATTACGGAGAAGCTTATTCTGCTCGGAAGACTGATTCAGGTCGCGGGGACGGTAAAAGGAAAAAAGGCAGATCGTCATGCTACTTCAGATTGGATGGAGATGGAAAAACAACGCGGCATCTCGGTTACCTCTTCAGTTATGCAGTTTCCTTATTCTGATTCAATTGTGAATTTATTAGATACGCCGGGGCATGAAGATTTTTCTGAGGATACTTATCGCGTGTTAACGGCTGTTGATTCAGCGCTTATGGTGGTAGATGGTGCCAAAGGAGTTGAGGCTCGTACGATCAAGCTCATGGAAGTTTGTCGTTTAAGGGATACACCGATTTTTACTTTCGTCAATAAGCTTGATCGGGATATACGCGATGCTATTGAAGTGTTGGATGAAATAGAGACGATTCTAAAGATTAAGTGTGCTCCGATAAATTGGCCGCTCGGGATGGGGAAACAATTTAAGGGTGTGTATAGTTTTTTGACTGACACAATTCATGTTTATCAGCAGGGGTTGGGTGACAAACTTTCAGAAACAAAAGTTATCAGGGGAATACGTGGCTCCGAGGCAAAGGCGCTGCTTGGCGGTTACGTCGATGACTTCATTGATGAAATAGAGCTTGTTCAGGGGGCGAGTCATGATTTTGAATTAGATGCATACCTTAAAGGTGAGTTGACGCCCGTATACTTTGGAACAGCTTTAGGTAACTTTGGAATTCGAGAAATGCTTGATGATTTCGTGAAATGGGCACCGGCACCGCAAGATCGCATTACAGACATGCGCGAGGTCAAGGCAGCTGAATCAGCGTTCAGCGGGTTCGTTTTCAAGATACAGGCTAATATGGATCCGAAACACAGAGACCGGATTGCTTTTATGCGAATTTGCTCCGGAGAGTACTCGAAAGGGATGAAGATGCATCATGCGCGCTTAAAAAAAGACATTAAAGTTGCGGACGCTGTAACTTTTTTTGCTGGTGACAGGGAACAAGCGGATGGAGCGGTTTCGGGTGATATCATTGGTCTGCATAACCATGGCACCATTCAGATTGGTGATACCTTTACTGCCGGTGAGAAACTAAAGTTTCGAGGCATTCCGCATTTTGCACCAGAGTTGTTCAGGCGTATTCGTCTCAAAGATCCACTAAAGTTGAAGCAGCTCCAAAAAGGGTTAGCGCAGCTTTCTGAGGAAGGGTCGACACAGCTTTTTATGCCTCTTAGGAACAATGATTTAATCGTAGGGGCGATCGGTGTGTTGCAATTCGATGTAGTAGCTTATCGCTTAAAGGACGAGTATAAGGTTGATGCTATATATGAACCGGTAACTCTGTATTCGGCGCGATGGGTAGACTCCCAAGACGCAAAAAATCTTGCTGACTTCAGAAAAAAAGCGGTGGATAATCTAGCTCTCGACTCAGGAGGTTATCTAACTTACTTGGCTCCAACAAGAGTTAACTTAAACTTAGTGGAAGAGCGGTGGCCAGATATTCGCTTTTCTTCAACGCGAGAGCATTGAATGGAATTTGGTCAATATTTTGGAATTTAAAATAAGTGCGACCGATGCAAAAGCAAGGCGTGGTAAGTTGAACTTGCTGTCAGGAGTGGTTGAGACCCCAGCCTTTATGCCAGTCGGGACATACGGAAGTGTTAAAGGGTTGACGCCAGATCAAGTCAAGCAAACCGGCGCTGATGTTGTACTGGGCAATACTTTTCACCTTATGTTGCGGCCGGGTACAGATGTGGTGGAGCAACAGGGTGGCTTGCATAAATTTATCAACTGGAATGGCCCTATTCTCACTGATTCCGGTGGATTTCAGGTTTTCAGTCTTGGAGAGATGCGTAAGATCTCTGAGGAAGGCGTTACTTTCAGATCACCAGTAGATGGTTCGGAAATTTTCCTCGGCCCAGAGGATGCTATAAAAATCCAGCATCGATTAGGTTCAGATGTTGTTATGGTTTTTGATGAGTGCACGCCTTTCCCTGCAAGCGAGCAGGAAGCTAAAAAATCTATGGAGCTGTCCATGCGTTGGGCCGAACGTTGTCGATCTGCACATGGTAATAACGAGGCGGCTTTGTTTGGAATTGTGCAAGGTGGAATGTTTAAAGAACTGCGCGATGAATCTTTGCAAAGGCTCATGGATATTGGCTTTGATGGATACGCCTTAGGTGGCCTGTCGGTTGGAGAGCCGAAGGATCAAATGAGAAATATTGTTGAATATTGCGGAGAAAGGATGCCGGCCAAAAAGCCACGATATCTTATGGGCGTTGGCACTCCAGAGGACATTGTTTATGCTGTTTCTCAAGGTATTGATATGTTTGACTGTGTGATGCCAACAAGAAATGCTCGCAACGGCCATATTTTTACCTCACAAGGGTTATTGAGATTAAGGAACAAACGCTTTCGTGACGACAGCAGGCCACTCGATGTTAATTGTGATTGCTATACTTGCAAAAATTTTTCTCGAGCTTATTTGCATCATCTCGACAAGTGTAAGGAAATGTTAGGTGCTCAGCTCAACACGATTCACAATCTTTCTTACTATCAAAGCGTGATGTCCGGTTTGCGTGGAGCCATAGAAAAAGGTAGATTGTCGAGCTTTGTAGATGAGTTCTTAACTGGGCAAAGCCAGATGAGCGACGCCATTCGTTAGGTCGCTTTCTTAGTTGCTCACAACAAGTCTTTTCGTCGATCGGCTTTGAGGTTCAAATTTTCTCAGTTCCGGTATCAATGCAGAAGTGATTGATTACGACGCACTAGATTTTTTAATAAATAAAGTCTGTCGAGAAGATCACTCGATTATATAAAGAGGTTAATGATGAATTTTTTATTCCCCGTAGCGTATGCTCAAACAGCCCAGGGCGAACCAAATGTGATGAGCACTCTCCTTCTTTTTGGAGGTATGTTTTTACTGATGTATCTACTTATTATTCGGCCTCAATCGAAGCGTGCAAAGGAGCATAAAGCGCTTGTTACTTCGATAACCAAGGGCGATGAGGTTTTAACTTCGGGTGGTGTTTTAGGGAGGGTGACTCGCGTCTCAGACGACTACTTGGCAATTGAGGTTTCAGATGGAGTCGAGTTAAAAGTCCAAAAAGTGGCTATAGCTACCGCGCTCCCAAAAGGTACGCTCGCTAAAATCTAATGATTTTAGATACAAGAATTTAGGTGAGTAACATTAGTAAAACAAACAACTTATAAGGAAGAGCTTTAAGCTCAGTAAAAGTTATGCTGAACAAGTACCCTATGTGGAAGAACCTTCTGGTTCTTTTAATAGTTTTGCTCGGATTTATCTATGCCATCCCAAACTTATACCCGGATGATGAAGCGATTCAAGTAAATAATGAATTCGGCTTAATAACTGACGCAGATCTTGAGCGCGCAACGACCGCGCTCGAGGCGGCGCAGCTGAACTTTTTCGGTGCGAACATCGATGAGAATGGTTTGCTCTTGCGTTTCTCAAGCGTTGAAGAGCAGCTTCGCGGTAAAACAGCTTTAGAGAATGCTTTCGGTCAAAATTACATCATCGCTTTAAATTTAGCACCGACGACACCGAGTTGGCTTCAGGCGATCGGCGCAGGGAAAATGAATCTTGGACTGGACTTGCAAGGTGGTGTTCATTTTCTAATGGAAGTTGATATGGCGTCTGCGGTAGAGAGACGAATGCGCGACAATCTGAGTAATATTCGCACAATTTTGAGAGAGGAGCGTATTCGCTCTCGAGGCCTTACTCTAAATACGAGCACTCATCTTCAGGCAAGGTTTGCCAGTGCCAGCGATCGGAGCAAGGCAAGGTCATCGCTCGTTACTAATTTTCCAGATTTGCAGTTCCAAAACAACGAGCAGGGTGATTTCTTTATTCTCGATCTTCGATTGCCCGATGAGGCTATCATCCAAATTCAGCGAGACACCTTGGCGGCGAATAGGACGACTCTTCTGAACCGAGTTGATGCACTTGGCGTGTCGGAGCCAACTGTTCAGCAGCAGGGTGCGGATCGAATAGTGGTCGAACTGCCTGGGGTCCAGGACCCGGCTCAGGCCATTCGTATTCTGCAAAGAATTGCGACTTTGGAGTTTCACCTTGAAGCAGGCTTGGGAGCTTCCAGTCTCTCATATGAGGTTTTTGATTATCTTGGGCAGCAAATTAGTGTCGATAACGACGTCATTTTGCAAGGTGATCGTATCAGTAATGTACGCTCCTCATTGGACCAAAATGGTTTGCCTCAGGTGCAGATTAGTCTGGATGCGCAAGGCGGAAACCAACTGAATCGCGTGACTCGCGATAATGTCGGACGATTGATGGACATCCTGTTAATTGAAACCAAGTCGAGAAACATCGAAGGCTTAGATGAATCAGGAAGTCCGGTCGAACAAGTTGAATTTTACGAGGAAAAAAGGTTAATTAGTCATGCAAGAATAAATTCTGCACTTGGTCGGCAATTCGTCATAACCGGCCTGACAACCCGCGAAGCTAATGACCTATCTCTGCTCATTAGCTCAGGCTCCCTTGCGGCCCCGATGACTATTGTTGAGCAATCGGTTATCGGTCCATCGATGGGCCAAGATAATTTGAATAAAGGTTTGCTCGGAGTTCAGGTCGCGGCTTTTGCGGTTATACTTTTTATGATTGGGTACTATCGAATTTTTGGACTCGCGGCAAACCTTGCGCTGGTCATGAACATTCTTCTGATCTTCGCAATTATGTCTTCTATTATCCCTGCAACGTTAACTCTCCCTGGAATAGTAGGAATAGTGTTGACTGTGGGCATGGCGGTTGATGCAAACGTTTTAATTTTTACCAGAGTCCGAGAGGAAATCGCAGATGGAAGCCCTCCCCAACGGGCGATCGACAGCGGCTATGATCGAGCATTTACAACTATACTTGACGCAAACCTTACAACTTTTTTAGTCGCGATGGTCTTGTTTGCTATTGGATCTGGGCCTGTAAAGGGATTTGCAATTACATTAATGATTGGGATTATAACTTCAGTATTCACGGCCGTTGTTGGGACCAGGGCGCTGGTAAATATTATTTACGGTGGAAGAAATGTTAAACGTCTTTCCATAGGTGGCGTTTCGACTTTGTCTGCGGAGCAATAAATAACATGACTAAAATGAATTTTAATTTCATGGGCTATCGACGTATTACTGCTCTGATGTCCTCTATTTTCGTGTTGATATCGATTATATCGCTCTTTGCTCGCGGTTTAGATTTAGGATTAGACTTTACAAGTGGCACGTCGGTTCGTCTGAGTTTTGCGCAGTCGGTTAATATCAACGACATTAGCTCAACATTGTCTGCGGCTGGATATGAGGATGCAGTGGTGGTTAGCTTTGGCTCTGATCGGGATATTCGTGTCATTCTTGGTGTGGATGAATCTATTGACCAAGAGGATCAAGCAAGTCAAGCGGTTGAAGTAGGCGAGAAAATTGCAGCATTGATGCAAAGTGGTAGTCAATCCGAGGTAGTGCTTCTTGGTTCGGATTATGTCAGTGCAAAAGTTGGCACAGAGCTTGCGGAGCAGGGTGGGCTGGGCATGCTTGTAGCGCTGGCAATAATTACGGTTTACATAGCCATAAGATTTCAATTTAAGTTTTCGGTTGGAGCGGTGGTCGCTCTTGGTCATGACCTCATTATTACATTGGGTATCTTTTCGCTCACCGGTATGGAGTTTAATCTCAACACGTTGGCAGCGATGCTCGCAATAATTGGCTATTCACTGAATGACACTATAGTGGTGTCGGATCGAATAAGAGAGAATTTTCGTAGGATGCGGAAAGGGTCACCGCTTGAGATGGTCAACGCTTCCCTCAATCAGACTTTTAGCCGCACAATTGTGACTTCGTTTACAACGTTATTGGTGTTGTTCTCTATTCTTTTTGTGGGAGGAGATAGCACTGAGGGGTTTGCTATTGCCCTTATCATCGGTGTGTTGATTGGCACTTACTCTTCAATTTATGTTGCGTCAAATGTCATTTTGCTAATGAACGTTACGAGAGAAGACCTCATGCTTCCCATCAAAGAAGACCCTGAACTTGACGATATACCCTAAACTGAGGTTTTTAATATGTTGGTGATTATTGCAACCTGGCTTATATGATTACAACACCGACTTTTTTCAATTGCATAAGGGTGCTTTTATCAAGTTTCTAAATATTACCCTCCTAGTACGTTTTTCGTTTCAACCCATAGTTGTTGCGTCTTTTTTGCTTGCGTGCATCTCTCCAACTAATGCGCAGGTAAATGCCGAGCTCTTCCCAAGGCCCGTATCATTGGAAATTGCAGTAAATTTCTGGATAAGGGTTTATACAGAAGTTGATACTAGCAGTGGTTTCCTACATGACTCCGAAAACCTGTCAATTATTTATGCCCGCCTTGATCAAGATCGACGCGCAATTGAGGCGCGTCGAAAGTCAGTTGAGCAAGACCTCGTAGTTCTTGGGTCAGGCAAGAGAACTGACTTGACTCCCAGCCAAGAGAGAATTCTGGCGCTTTGGCCCGACAACGTCAGTAATCAGAGGCTTCGGGAGGCAGCTGATCATGTGCGTTGGCAGCTCGGTCAGTCTGATGCTTTTTTGGCGGGCTTGGAGCGTTCTGGTGCTTACAGAGAACATATCAGGGATGTGATACGAGATAAAAATCTACCACCGGAGCTTGCCGTTCTCCCTCATGTTGAGTCCTCTTTTAATCCGAGTGCATATTCTTCAGCGGCAGCAACGGGCATGTGGCAATTTACTCGGTCAACCGGCCAGCGCTTTATGCGTATTGATCACATTGTAGATGAGCGAATGGATCCATACATCGCTGCAGATGCTGCAATGAGCCTGCTGGAATATAACTATCGTGCCCTAGGAGCATGGCCTCTCGCACTTACGGCCTATAATCATGGGGCTGGCGGAATTTCGCGCGCAGTTAGAGAAACTGGCACTTCATCGATAGATGTAATTGTTGCTCAATATAAAGGCCCACGTTTTGGTTTTGCATCCCGAAATTTCTACGCTCAGTTTTTGGCAGTTAACGATGTCGAAAAAGATGCAGAACGATATTTTGGGCGAATTGATTTCGCCCAAGCACCAGATTATGTTGAAGTAAGAACAGATGCATTTATTGACGCTCAAGTATTTGCAGATTCAATAGGAATCAGCCTAGATCGTTTACGAAGAGATAATCCGGCATTACGCACCGTAGTTTGGGACGGAGTGAAACGAATCCCCAGAGGGTTCAGGATAAAACTCCCCGCCTCGGAATTCTCATCCGAGAGCCAATTGTTAGCAAGTATAGGGCAGGATTTTAAGTATCCAGTTCAAACTCCAGATATTTCATATCAAGTTGAACGAGGTGATAGTCTATCAGTCATCGCCGAGCGATTTAACACCACTGTTGGCCAATTAGTATCTCTTAATCAGTTGCGAAGTAGGAATAGTATTCAGATCGGGCAGCGGCTTTTGCTGCCGCAATCAGAAGCACAAGCTGCTAAGGTTGCGGTTTCCGATGAGGGGATCTATACCATTACGCGTGGGGATACGATTTCTACTATTGCAAGGCGGTTTAATGTTAATGCTGGTGAGCTGCTGAGATTAAATGGAGTCGCAGATGCTCGTCTAATTTATCCTGGGCAAGAGCTAAAGTTGCCAGGGCTGTTTGATCAGGATGCCCAGTTGGCTGAAGCTTCGGCAATAGCCAGTAATGCAACAGTAATAGCTGAGAATACTACAAATGGACCGAGTATTAGAACTCAAGACATAAGAGAAGTCGAAAACACCAACGCAAGCGCCGTTTCGCAGGCAGAAATAGCGAGCAATTCTGGTTCTCAGGTGGCTTTAGTTGAAACTCCAAAAATAGGGGAGGGTGTTAGAACACCGAGTAGCTCGCGAAATCAGATGCTGGAGGAAAGTCCAGGGTCTAGCGACGGACCTGTTGATTTAGCATCAAAAAATCAGCCGGGCTTTCTTGATGAAGATTTTGAATTAGATCAAGGTGAAGGTGTCGAGAATGGTGCGGACGCACAGATTAGTGTCGCGGAGAGCGAAGCAATAGCGCTTGAATCCGATATCGAAATTTTACTAACTGAGACTCAATTAGCTGAATTTTTAGCCGCTGACCCCTCGGATTACTCAGTAGCCTCTGACGGGTCAATTGAGGCGCAAGCATCAGAGACTCTTGGACACTTTGCCGATTGGTTAGATATAAGAGCTTGGGACATCAGGCGACTCAATAACATGGCCTATCGCGACCCCGTGATTATTGGTAAACGGCTAAGCTTAAACTTCGACAAAGTATCACGCGCAGATTTCGAGCTACGTAGACGTGACTTTCACTTCAATATGCAGCGTGAGTTCTTCGCTACTTATCGCATCCAGGATGTTGAGGAATACGAGATCAGGCGGGGTGATAACATTAGCCGGATTGCTCGCAGTCAATATTCAGCCCCGCTATGGTTGATTCGTCAGTACAATCCAGACATAGACTTTAATCGCATTCGAGTTGGCCAAAGGGTAGTTTTTCCCTTACTTGCTGCAACTCAATTATAAAATATCTTTATTTTTCAAACATTTTATCGGTGATGAGTTCGCTCGAGAACCCCTTTGCTTTCGCTCATGTCCAGGATTTCTTTGATGTTATCTTCTATATCCTCAACGGAGGCATTCAACCCTAAATCAACTCCTACATTTTCTCGAACGTCCGCTGAGTAATAACGTCCGCCAGCTGCCTGAATTATGCGGCCATTTGGCGCTTTTTCTGAACATAGGTAAACAACCGCTGGTGTGATGAGTTCAGGGGCTAGGCGCTCTGAACTTCCTTCGAATCCAGGAAGATTTTCTGTCATCCTTGTCGAGGCAATTGGAGCTATTGAGTTGGTAAATATATTATACTTTGCTCCTTCCAAACGAAGTGTATTCATCAGCCCAACTAGGCCAAGTTTTGCCGCGCCGTAATTGCTTTGACCGAAGTTACCAAACAGTCCTGATGTTGACGTTGTCATCACTATCCGGCCGTATCCTTGGTTCACCATTATTGGCCATATGCATTTGGTGCAGTTTGCACTTCCGTTAAGGTGAACATCGAGCACGGTGTGCCAGTTTTCCATCTCTAATTTTGAGAAAGTTTTATCTCTGAGTATTCCCGCGTTATTGACCAAGGCGTCTACACGTCCCCACTTTGACATGACTTCCTCGACCATCTCCTCCACTGAGTTCATGTCGGTAACGGAAGCGCCGTTTGCGATGGCTGTGCCGCCGTTGTTTGCGATCTCCTGCGCTACGCTCTCTGCAGCAGTGAGCGACCCTCCGCTGCCGTCAACGGTGCCTCCTAGATCATTCACAACGACCTTTGCCCCTCTTTTGCCAAGCTCTAACGCGTGTTGGCGACCCAGGCCGCCGCCGGCACCAGTTACAATAGCGACTTGATCATCAAAGCGAATTTCCATAATTTTCCTCTGTTGTGTTTGTTTGTTGCAACCTACAAACCGCTCAAGATTCTATTCGTTCATTACGCTTGGTGCAAATTTTGTAATTAAGAGAGATAAAAAGAGTCGACAATCAAGACTTACCGGCCATTATGGGCTAGGATAATTTGGTTTTATAAGTGTGAGAAGGGCGTGATGAATAAGTCAGGAGAAAAGCTGGATTTAACAAAGTTGCGTCAAGCTGCCGAAAATAGCGTGCATTCTTCAGCGGGATCGAAAGAAATTGTTCCAGTCCCTGCAGCAACAGTAATGCTCGTTCGACAGGTTGATTCAATAGAGGTTTTATTGCTTCGGCGAAACAAGAAATTAGTTTTTCATGGAGGGCATTGGGTTTTTCCGGGCGGCCGAATAGATGCTGCCGATTACGTCAGTAATCGTGGAGGCTTGGAGTATCCGGCAGCAGTTGCGGCTGCCGTGAGAGAAACCAGAGAAGAGGCGGGCCTCGATATACAGCCAGATGAATTGATTCACATCGCTCATTGGACTACCCCTCCGGAGTTACCAAGGCGTTTTTGTACTTGGTTTTTTGTTTGCGAAGTTGAGGCTAATTTGAATGTGTCGGTTGACAACGCTGAAATTCATGATTTTCGGTGGATTAATCTAAAGGACGCTTTAGTTGAAGCCAAAGCTGGAAATATTGTGCTTCCTCAGCCTACTGCAGCGACGCTGCGTTCGTTTCAAGAGCACGATTCAGTCGAACAATTATTATCCTCAGCGCGATCGGGAAGCGTGCATGTGTTTCCCGACGGTTCCCCTTACTACAATCCGGATGCCATGGGCCTCTCAAACGATTAACAAAACACTCTTACTCTTTGGTTTACTTGATTTGTATGTGGTGTTAATGGGATAGTAATCCTACGGTTGGGTAGTTTGCGTTCATGAGCATTCAATGGAAAAAGTGGCTACTATTTTTTTTATTGTTTAAAACATAATCAGGTTTATAAGTTTCGAATGTCGTCTTCTAATATCAATAGCCTAAAACTTACTTTAAACGCGTTGCGTCGCCGGCGTAACGTGCTCCTCCTTACTCGATTCTTAGGCATTTTTTGTGTGTGCTCTTCCGGTCTGTTTTTGGGTGCGTCCGGCCTTATATATCTGGTGTCTCCCGGTAAAATATTGAGCCTCCTCATATCTCTTCTTTTTTTGGTCTCTGTAGGCCTTGTTTTGTGGAGGCTCGTGTTTGCATTTATTCGCGGCCAGGGAAATGACTTGCGTCTTGCCCATTACGTTGAAGATCGCTTCCCCGACCTGGAACAGCGACTTTTAACTTCACTTGAATTTAGTGATGCAGATCTTGTTAATCATCGAGCAGGTGTCTCATCACAGTTTGTTCGTGAGCTTTGGAAAGACGCTGAGCAACAAGTGGCAACGCAAAAATCAAAAGTTGAGTCGATTGAGCCCGTGAGGGAAAGTGGAATAGCGGTTGCGACGGCGGTCGCCAGTTTGTCGGTCTGTGTGCTTTTGTTTAATTTATCGGATGATTGGAACGAGGCAAGCTTAGCTGTTGTTTGGCCTTTTAATTCTGAAACCGTGGTTTCTGTTGAACCAGTTTTTTTACCAGTAGAAATTTCGGTTGAACCGGGTGATATCCGGCAGCAGCGTGGTGATGACTTGACTGTTTTGGTTCAAATCATGAACTCTGAGCCGAATGCTGTCAATTTAAGGCTGCAACAGGACCGAGTTAATTGGATAGATTTTCCAATGACGCTGGAGAGTTCAGAGGGCGAGGTATTAACTTATAGTTTTTATTTTTCGAGTGTTGAAAAGAGTGCGACGTACTACATCAGTTTTAATGATCAGGGAGACCAAACCTCACGGGAATATGCTATAGATGTTTATGAGTTGCCTCGCGTAGAACAAATTGATGTCGCTTTTAGCTACCCTCAGTACACGGGTATGGAAGATAAAGTTCAGGAAGATAATGGAGATATATTCGCTCCCGAGGGTACCGAACTAGATTTAACTTTCTCTTTCAATAAATCGATTAATTCAGCTTTGGTGGAGTTTGTAGTTGCCCAGGACGAACAATCAATGAACCAGAGCGAGAATAAAAAGTATCGAGATTTGAATATTGAAATTGATCCTGGAGGGCTTACCGGTAGCGCTAAATTTTTCGCCCTTGCCGACGCGACGTACAGGGTGAGGGCAACAGATAAAGATGCTTTGGATAGTGAAGAAGATTTTGAATATTTCATAAGGGTAAAAAAAGATCAGCCTCCGTCACTTGAATTGATCAAACCGGTTCGTGATGAGGAAGTTATGCCGTTGGAAGAGGTCGGTTTGCTTGTCGATGCAATAGATGATTATGGACTGAGTGAATTCACATTAGTTTATAGTGTGGCGGGTGGAGAGGAATTTGCTGTAGATTTTTTGGATCAGACGAAATCGAGTCGGGTTCAAGGATCTGAGCTACTTTATTTGGAAGATCTTAAAGTTGAACCTGGAGATTTTATTAATTACCACTTTGAGATTGCTGACAACAATGGTTTGATGGGGCCCGCTAAAATTATTTCTGACATTTATTTTTTACAGGTGGTGCCCACTGACCAAGAGTTTCGTCGTGCTCAGCAGCAAGGTGGGGGTAGTGGGGGAGGCCAAGGCGCAGACAGTAGCGCCTTAGTAACGATACAAAAGGACGTTATTTCAGCGACGTGGAAGCTTAAAAATAGACAGGGCTCCGTAGAACCTCAAAGTTTTTCTGATGATGCAAAAATTATTTCGGAGTCACAACGTGAAGCGACGAGTCGTGCCCGAATGTCGATAGATCGGCTGTCTGAGAGATTAAGTTTCTCAGATGATAGTTATGACAGCGCGGTCGAGAATTTGTCTCTGGCCATCGGACAAATGAATATAGCTGCAGGAGAGCTTGATTTAGAACAGGTAACCAGTGCCCTGCGTCCAGAGCAATTAGCATTACAGTATATTCTTAAAGCTGAGGCCAATATCAATCGAACTGATATCAGTATGCAGCAAGGCGCTAGCGGTGGCGGTGGCGGTGGCGGTGGCGCGCAGCAGGAAAGGGAAGACTTAAGAGAACTTTTTGAAATGGAGCTTGGGCAGTTAGAAAATAGATATGAAACGCCCCAAGGTCGGGGTGGGCAAAGCGCTGGAGCGTCGGAGGAAAATGACAAACTGGAGGAACTCGCTCGCCGCCAGGAGGGACTTACGAAAGCGCAGCGTAATTTGTCACGTCGAGGGGGACAGCTTACCGAGGAGCAGCAGCGCAGAGAACTTGAACGGCTGAGACGTCAGCAGGAAAAATTGAGCAACGAGGTAGAGCTTCTAGCTGAAGCGATGTCTGAGCGAAATACTCGGCAAAGTCAGTTGGAAAGTGAGTCGAGTGACGGACGTTTGGGAGAGAGAGGGAGCGGCGATCGCCCCCAGACTCAGGAGACTAGTCCTACTGGAGGGCGTTCGAGTTCTCTCCAGAGAGCTGCAGATCAGATGAGGGAGGCAGCGCAGAGCGATAGTCCTTCACTCGCGGCAGCACGAAGTCAAAAGGCGTTAGAAAGTTTGCGCCAACAACAACGTGAATTGCAGGAAAATGGGAACAGATCTATTGAGCAAGTAGCCCAAAATTTGGCAGGTCTTGGAGGAGACTTGCTCCAAAAACAAAGGATTTTGCAAGACGAGCTTTCTGATTTGATACAGAACCAAGGTTTGGGTCAAACGAGGCGAGAGGCGAGCCGTGATTCGGAGCTACGGTCTGTAACTAACTCGCAACAGCAGCAGCAAAGGGATCTAGATGATATCGAAGACATGCTTCGCGCAGTAATAGCGAGAGGCGATTCTGATGACCAACGCCTGTTATCTCGAGCTCAGGCGGCGGTCCGAGAGTTAAGGCCTATTCGCGATGATATGCAAACGAGTAACCGAGTGCTTCGAAATGGCATGGCAAACCTGGCTGCTGATATGGAGGCTGAACTTGAAGAAAAAATTGAATCTTTTGCACAATCCCTTGCGGAACTCGATCCGAGAGTAACTGGACAAAACCCTAATAAAGCAATTTCAGATGATGCCGAATTGCTGCAGGCTGTCGTGCAGAGTTTGGAGGAAAGTGTTGCTTCATATAATGCCGACTCTGTCTCTGACGATATTCAAAATAATACAAATCAGCCCTCATTGTCCGATATGCGAGGGCAGTTAGCTCAGGCGCAGCGTCTTGCAGAAAATCTCTCACGACAGATGATTCAGCAGTCACAGGACGGTGATGTTGGTGAGATTCAACAAGGTAATTTTAGTCAAGAATTAGGCAACGCGCGCTCTGTTCGTCAGGAACTAACAAGGTCCGAAATAGAGGACTTTCTTGCGCAGCCTGAATTATTGCGAGCATTAATAGATCCAATAGTTGAGCTGTCGGGCGCTTTACGTGCGCGGGCTGAGTTAGAGAGTGTTGGTGAAAAACTTTTTTTAGAATTGGATCAAACTATACCGACAGAATATCGCGACCTTGTGAAGGAATACTATAGGGCGCTCTCTGAAGTCGAGCCGAGCGAGACGGAAGCTTTTTAGTCTTAACCCTTACTGGTTCTCAAAATATGGGCAATATGCAAGGCAATATATTCTCAGCGATTGCAGGGGGCGAAGTATCGTTCGCTTACGGAGTTTCCCCGTGGGTTTTTGCTGGTTTAGCGATTAGCGTCACATTTATTGTCTGGTTCGCTTATGGTGCGACCACTCGGTCTTTGTCATCGGCTTGGCGCACTGGCTTAACTGTGTTGCGTTCAGGTATTCTCCTGCTTCTCGGTTTTCTTCTTTTGCGTCCAGTCGTGAATACGATGGAATTGGCTCAGCAGGAAACCTACCTAGCCGTTCTCGTAGACGACTCTCGAAGCATGGATATTCGAGACATGCCCGACGGCACTTCAAGGCATGGCGCTTTGCAGAATTTTTTTTCTGATGAGACTGGTATCCTAGGCGACCTCGAAGAAGATTTTCAGACAAGAATTTTTGGTTTTGATCGCTCGGCAAAGAGGATTTCAAACCTCGAAGAATTAGATCAGGCGGGAGAGGAGACGTCTATTGGAGAAGCATTAAATGACGTTGCGCTTCAGCTTGGTGGTTTGCCTTTGGCAGGCGTTGTCTTAATTAGTGACGGTAATGATAATAGTGGAATTGATCCTGTAATTGCTGCGAGAGACCTTGGCGCGAGAGGTATACCGGTTTTTTCGATCGGTGTAGGAGAGCAAGTGTTGCCTCGGGATATCGGTCTTGTTGATGTTAAGGTTTCACGGACTGTGCTTGAAAATTCAGTTTTTCGTGTACAGATAGGTCTTCACCAGACTGGGTTTGATGGAGAATCTGCCGATATTACCATCCGAGATAATGGCGAGCCTGTTGCCTCGAAGACCGTGACCCTCGCTAGCAATAGCATACAGCAACTTGAATTAGAACTAAGTCCGGATCGCGATGAGAGAATCGTTTACGATCTGGATATTTCGTTGAAGCCCGGGGAAATCATTGAGAGAAATAATACCTATCAGTTCCTAGTGGATAATCGACCCAAAGAGTCCCTTGATGTCTTATATTTGGAGGGACATCCGCGTAATGAATACAAGTTCATAAGGCGGGCTATTGAGGGCGACTTGAGTTTAAGACTGGCGACGTATCTCAGAACAGGGCCTGAAAAGTTCTACCGTCAAGGTGTCGAGTCGCCGACTGAGCTCAGTGAAGGGTTCCCGCCGACGCAAGAGGATCTTTTTGAATACGAAGCCATAATATTGGGAGATATTGAAGCAGAGTTTTTCACTGCGGAGCAGTTAGAAATGCTCGAATCGTTTGTGTCAAAGCGCGGGGGTGGTCTTTTAACCAGCGGTCGTATTGATGAGGGCTTTATTGGAACGCCGCTGGCTGATCTATTGCCAGTTAGCTTGGTAGAAGAAAAATTCTTACCACCGAGCCTACAGGGCGGTCTTCGACGCGGAGATCATGCTACCGGAGGCTTATTTACTCCGAGGTTGACGTCGATAGGGCAGCGGTCCCCCCTGATGAAATTGTCTGTGGATCGGGAGGCAAATCGCGCAGCGTGGGCGGGATTACCGGAACTTCAAGGCATTTCGGTAACCGGACGCATTAAGTCGGGTGCGTCGGTTTTATTGGAGCATCCTTACCTAGAGTATCAGAACCAGCCGTTACCTTTACTGTTGAGCCAACGTTACGGCTCTGGACGTGCCGTTGCTTTAAATACCGCATCTACCTGGCGTTGGCAGATGATGTTGCCTTCCACCGATCAGTCGCAAGAGACTCTTTGGAGACAGATACTGCGTTGGCTTGCCGCTTCTGCCCCGACTCGGATAACAATTGATTTTGACCGGGAATATTATAATGTCGGTGAGAAGGTGGGTGTCAGTGCAACGATCTTGAACGCGGATTACCAGCCTTCAAATGATTCCTCACCGTGGCTCCAGGTTACTGATCCCCTCCAACAGGTCTTTGATGAACCTCTTGAATGGGATATTGAGGAGGACGGCGTGTATCGCTCCGAATTTATTGCAGAGTTGCCTGGCGTTTATGAGCTTTTTGTAGACGTTCCAAGCGCTGCGGGAGAAGCATCACGAACGGGTGCGGAGCAGTCAACCGCAATGGTGGTAACTCCATCTCTGCGTGAATATATAAATGCCCAGGGTGACTGGGAGGTTCTCAAAAGAATCTCTTCTGAAAGTAGAGGTGCGTTTTTTCCTCTGAGCGAGATTAGCCAACTGCAAGAGGTGATTCGCCAAACTCCCAATGCCCTCATGAAGGAGAGGACCATAGATCTTTGGAACAATAAATGGGTGTTTATATTGCTTGTTTTCTTAATGAGTTTAGATTGGTTTCTCCGCCGGCGTAAGGGGTTATCGTAATGGCCTTAAAAATGAAAGTTTTGAAAAGAGCTGAGTTTTTTATTGCGATTTTGTTTCTTTTGCTGCCGAATGTCTTCTGGGCGCAAGCTGTTGATCTAAGCAATATCGACGAGGCTTTTTCTCGCCCGGTCGTGGGTCAAAAAGCCGCTTTGATCGTGGTAGGTCCGTCTGTTACCGAGAAAGCTTCTCTTTCTTTCGTTCAATGGGGAGAGACCCTTTATGACGTCCTCTTGCGTGAATACGGCTACCTTACAGAAAACATAAGATTACTTTATGTTAGCGGAGATGAGGGTAAACTTCTTGGCGAGCGTGTTGTCGGTAAAGCCGATATTGAGACGCTTAAAATAGAGATTGAAACCCTGTCTGAAAAGCTCTCTTCCGGCGACCAAGTAAGTATTTTTTTAATTGGACATGGGACTGGTTCTGGCCTTGAAGCAAAATTTAATATCGTAGGGCCAGATATTACCGGAAGTTATTTTGCTGAATTGTTGAAGAGTTTTTCTAAACAAGACCTTGTTGTTGTCGACACGACAAGCGCGAGCTACGGATTTGCTCGCGCGTTGTCAAATAGAGGGCGTGTTGTAGTGAGTGCCACTAGATCAGCTTCCGAGAAATACGACCCTGTATTTGCTGAGTATTTTGTTAGGGGTCTTGAAAATCACAATGCTGACAGAGATAAAAATGGGCGGGTGTCGTTTTTTGAAGTCTTTCAGTATGCGCGGCTAAATGTAGCGTCGCATTATGAGGACCTCGATAGGCTCGCCTCAGAACACGCAGGACTAGATGATAATGGTGATAGTGTTTTTTCAGCGACGCTCGGGTTTGACGATTTAGACGGGAGACTAGCCGAGATTGCGTATGTTGACACTTCGTTTCGCAATGGAGCCCCCCTAAATTCTGCAGCACAAAAACTACAGCTAAAGATTCAAAATTTGGAACGTAAGATTTTTAATTTGCGCGCGCGCAAGAGGGATTTATTAGAGGACGAGTACTGGCCGCAAATGGAGGTTCTATTAATTGAGCTTGCGCGTACGACGGAGGTTTTTCTTGAAAAAACAAGTTTGCGATAACTTTTTTAGGTGCTTTTTTTGTTACGTTGGGTCGAGCCTCATACTAATCTCAAATTCTTTAGGCCAGAACTTTGAACAAAATATTTCGCAGGAATCCTCGGCGCTTGGGTCTCCTTTGGAAAGGGCCAGGTCTTTTTTTCTTGCGGGTTCCTACAATGAGGCAAGCGAGATCTATCAACAGGCATTTGGGCTCGATCAAGAGGACGGGTTGGTTGGTGCAAGTCGATCACTGGCCATGGTTGGTAATTTAAAAGCTGCTGTCTCTGTTATAGAGAGGAATCTTACTCGGTATGCGGATCTTCCCCTTGCCGCAACGGAGCTGGCGGAAGTTCGGCGAGAGCAAGGTCGGTCAAGTGAAGCACTCAAGATTTTCGATTCATTGACTTCGTTGGGTGATCAAATCCCGCTCCGCACGCTTGTGCAGTTTGGCGATTTGTTGCAGTTTGTGGGACGTCGAGAGGAGGCGAACGTTCACCTGAGTAAAGCCTTACAACGTTATAACGATGGGCTTGTCTTCGCATCTGAGGATATTGCGATGGTGGCCCTAGCGAGCTGGCGTTTGGACAATTTCCATCTGGCAAATAGTTTATTTGACGAAGCGACTAGGGCAAACCCCAATAATTTAGAAGCTTATCGACTTTGGGGGGACTTATTTTTAGAAAAGTACAATGCGGCGGATGCTGAACGCTCTTATCAAGAGGCACTTGAGGTTAATGATAGATATGTGCCTGCGCTGGCTGGGCTGGCTAGAGTCAACGGCGATGAGCGTGCTCTTGAAAAAGCATTGAGCGTAAATCCCAATTCAAGAGCTGCTAAAGAAACGTATGCTCAGTTGCTTTTTATTAACGGCCGCGAAGAGGATGCCTTAAACATATTGAATGAGGTATTGGTGATCAATCCAGAGGCTCTAAAATCGCTGAGCCTGCTAGGAGCTAAAGCGGCGCTGGAAGAACGTGAAGCGGATTTTCTCAATATTCGGGAAAGGGTTGCTTTGTTTAGTCCGAAGAATCCGTATTTCCTCGGCGATGTTGCGGATACATTAGGGAAACAGTATCGGTTTGAGGAAGCTGTAGGGCTTCTTAGAGAGGCGCTTGAAAGTGACCCGCAATACTGGCAGGGATATGCCTTGTTGGGGACAAACTTGATTCGTTTGGGAGAGGAGGCTGAGGGGCGTAAAAATCTGGAAATTGGGTTTGAAAATGATCCTTTCAATGTAATGACATCAAATTTACTCGAGGTTTATGACACCCTCGATACCTATGTGACTCTAGAGAGCGCGCATTTTCGTGTCAACATGAATGATAAAGATGCAAAAATTCTCTGGCCTTATATGGAACCTCTGTTGGAAAAGTCGTGGGATCGGCTCACACAGAAATATGAATTTATTCCAGAGAGTCCGGTACTTGTTCAAGTTTTTGAAAACCGCCAAGACTTTGCAGTTAGGTCAGTTGGTCTCCCTGATATAGGTCCGTTAGTTGGAATTTGTTTTGGAAAAGTGATTACGCTTATTTCTCCTGACACGCTAAATGCAAATTGGCAGGAAATCGCGTGGCATGAATTCGCTCACGTTATTACGTTACAGATGACCAAGAATAAAATACCGCGTTGGTTATCTGAGGGGATTTCTGTGTGGGAGGAGCGGCAGGGTCAAAGTTACTGGGGCCGTAGCCAGGGTTTAGATTTGGTAAGGGCGGTTAATGAAGCAAAACTCTTACCTTTTGCATCGTTAAATGAGGGGTTTAGCGGTGCAAAGACTAATGCGGACCTTAGTTTTGCTTATTTTCAATCGTATTTAGTAGTTGAATATATTGCGAGCGTATATGGTTTTGAAACGCTTAGGTCGTTGATTGACCAGTACGGTGTTGTAAAGGAAGATGAGACAAGGTTTCAGATAGTGTTCAATTTGTCTTTGAATGAATTTGATTCGCATTTTAAAGATTGGGCCAGTGACCGAGCCGCGGAAATAAATGTGCATGTTCATAGAGAGGATCAGCCTGATGACGGAGAAGGTCATGGTCATGGAAGAAGAGAAAATTCGAGCGCGATTTTGGCGGAACTGTATAACAATGCATCGTTAAAACAATATATGAACTCACGAATTGAAGCTAACTCTCGCGATTTTCAGGCGCATCTTCAGCTAGGGATTGTTCTATTTAAAGAAGAGGACTTTGCTGCGGCAAAGCAGTCTTTACAAACCGCATATGAATTATTGCCTACATATACTGGTTATCCAAGCCCGCCTTTGGTTTTGGCGCAAATATATGAGCAGGAGGGCGATATTGAGGCTCAAATGATTCAGCTTGAGATTTTGCTTGAGAATCAACAACACGATTACGACTCAGCGTTAACGCTGGCTAAATCAGCGCTGAGCTCACAGCAAAATGGTAAAGCAGACTACTATTTAAATCGCGCGCTCGAGGTTGATCCCTACAAAGAGGAGGTCCACACATTAAGAGCCCGTTATGCTGAAGTTATAGGTGATGCGGCCATGGAGGTAACTGAGAGGGAAGTGCTTTTGACTTTGGATGTTGATGACCCGGTTGAGGCGCAGACTGATCTTGCAGAAGCTTATTTGAAGAATAATCAGTGGTCGGCTGCTCGGGCCTCGGTTTTGATGGCTTTGGAAATAGCTCCGAGTTACCTTCGGGCCCAAAGACTGCTGTTGAGGACATTAACTGATGAAGAGCAATGATTTGATCGAGCGTATGATTTGTTTATGTTTGGTACTCTTCAGTTTGTCGACGAACGCGCTTGCGCAAATTATGGTCGACCCCATCTCTGATTTTGACGGAGAGGGTCTGAAGATTTATGGGACCGCAATAACCGATTTCCAGTGGGTGAGAGGCCGTTATACTAATTATCCGGGAGGTGGTCGCGGGTTTAGTCGGCGTCGTGGAGGGGGTTGGTGGGATACCGACTTTCCTGATTCCGATGAGAACTTCCTTAGAGGTGTTCAGCGGTATACAAACATCGATACAAATCCAAAGAATTATAAACATATCGGGTTAACAGATGAGAGTTTGTTCGAGCATATATTTCTTTACATGAACTGGAAAAGGGTGCCAATAGGAAACTCTTTCAGTGGTCCAAATTTTTCTGAAGAGGAAGTCGCGGCATTGAGAGAGTTTATGTATAGAGGCGGGTTTGTCATGG
>PAEL01000030.1 GCA_002700775.1 Gammaproteobacteria bacterium
ATTAATTGAAGATAGCCTTTACAAGCATATCATAAGCATCCGAGATGTCCTGACCCAATGCCGCTGATGCGCCATCGGCGTCTCCTTCCCGAATCATCCTGACAATCTTGCGGTGATGTTCATTAGAGACTTTGAAATGCTCTTCGCGCTCAAGATAATAAAGATGGGGGCTCACTCTGAGCCACAACGTATTGATTATTTCCGTTAATGTCGAAGAATGTGATTGCTGATACACTCTGAAGTGAAATTCATAATTCGTTTTTACATATTGGCGAACATCGCCGCTCAAGGCTGAATTTTCGAGTTGATCCAATAGCCCCTCTAAATCTGCCAAAAATGCGGCATCCTTTTTCTCAACAGCCCAACGTGTAGCAAGCGTTTCGACTTCCAAGCGAACGTCACGTAAATCCTCAAGCTCTTCCAAACTGAGCTCTGGCACACCGACGGACCGCCCCGAGACATTCGAAAGCACACCGACTGCCAGTAATCGTGTTAACGCCTCACGAACGGGCATAGCACTCACACCAAAAGCCTTAGCAACCTCCGCGACACGAACTGCTTTGCCTGGGGTAAACTCGCCTTCGCGCAGTAAAGTGCATAGCCGATCATAAACTTGATTGTGCAGCTTATCTTTTTGAATTGGTTTTTGGTTTTCGAACATGATGAAACTCTTTGCACAATTTGAAACCGAATATCCAGAACTTCTGTTCGCTCTCTGTCGAAAAAGGACCTAATCTGACCTTAGGTGGCGGTTAGTATGGGAAAGAACTCTCAATCCTTTAGCCTATAAGCCTTGCTAAAAATCGACCTGATTGGGCAAGCTTATCCTCGCTATCCAAAAATCCATTACCCAATCATAGTCCAAGGCGCTTGTATAACTTCTTGAAGGGGCTTTGGCATAGCAATGCGCCATAATAAGATCAGAAGATAACAACTTCTTAAAATCTGACATTTTGTCTACTCTTGTGTTGTTTCTTTTACGAAGAGACTCTCAAAACAGATGACTTTATTTAGATCAGTCGCAAAAGATAAGCATAACCAGCGCCTGCATCAAATTGCTTATATATTCTGCAAAACGTACTTTGGATCTACGGTCCCTTGCTGAATTGAAAGGCCCATTGAGTTCCTTTTTGACCCAATTTGAGTTCCCTTTTTGCAAGGCTAACCCTCATGTGCTTTAGTTTAAAGGCAAAATTAGTAAAAACCTGGCACCCACGGCCGGAACAAACGTAAATCGTACCACATTGTTTTTATGTGTTTATTTTGACATCAAGTCACTTACGTGAGTGCCTTTTTAGTAATTTTTGAGTTCCTTTTTAAAGGTTAGTAGGTTTTACCCACTACGCCTCGTTCATGAAGCAGGTCTTCTACATTTCTTAGCGAGAGTGGAAATCTCACATACAGCATCACCGCAAGCTAGATGATCTTAGGACTGGTTTTTAAGTAGCGGAAGGATATATGTTTAGGCATAGCTGGCTAGCTAATTCTACATCTATTCTGGACAAGGAAGTTTATTCTGACAGGACCTTTTTGGGCAGTGCTGTTCAAAAAGCACCCAATAAGTAATTGAAAACAAGAAAATCTTCAATCAAGTTGGTCGTATCCAAGGTGCCCTATTTTTCGTTTTTTGAAATACATTCAATGATATCAGTGGGGTGGGATACTTTTTTGGGGATGCTTTTGGGAGTACTTGGTCAGGTTTGAAACAGGAGGTAACTTCCGGAGAATGCCATCTATAGCGTGTTCCCTATCCAAATTTCCTAAAGTCTCAAAAGCAAAGCGAAGGGCAATTTTGGGCCCAAAATTACAACTTCTGCGGTTTAATCGAATAGGCGGGATAAGAATGAAGCAAAGGTGTCTACGAAGCGCACAAAACATGCTGCTCGGCCAAACCTCTGCAACTTAGACTTAGCAACTATTTAAGTTGAACAAAAAGAAATGGCAGCACCCAAATAGGCGCTGCCAATTTGTTTTGACCATTACTGCTACTTCAGAATGATTTCCGGACCCATGATCATGTTCGGCAGGAATGTCGATATCCAAGGCACGTAGGTTACGAGGATCAGGAAAACGAATAGAACGCCAAGGAATGGAAGGGCCGCTTTTACGACCGACATCATCGGCATGCCGGCAACCCCAGAGGTCACAAACAAGTTCAACCCAACCGGTGGTGTGATCATGCCGATTTCCATGTTTACGACCATAATAATTCCCAAGTGGATCGGGTCGATGCCAAGCTCTATAGCAATTGGAAAGACCAATGGTGCGACAATCACAAGCAATCCCGAAGGCTCCATGAATTGCCCGCCGATTAGCAAAATGATGTTTACGACGATAAGGAACATGACCGGTCCAAAGCCAGCCGACAACATCGCATTTGCCACATGTTGTGGAACTTGTTCGTCCGTCAGGACATGCTTCAGGATGAGCGCATTTGCGATTACAAACAATAGGGTAACCGTAAGTTTGCCCGCCTCCAAAAGGGTGTGCTGCGTGTCCCGATGAAAAAATGCCGTCACCAGCGCCGAGGGTTGACGCCACAAAGGGGTGGTATTTGTCGACCCCTCTACACGTGCAGATGAAAGGTGCCGCGGGCCCTTCTCGGCAAGTGGTCCCATGTCTTTATAGATGAAATTGGCAATGAAGAACGCATAGACAGCGGCAACTGCCGCCGCTTCGGTAGGAGTGAATATCCCGCCATAGATGCCACCAAGGATAATCACTATTAGGAAAAGGCCCCACCCGGCTTCGCGTCCGGCAGCAAAGACCTCACCCCAACCTTGCCATTCGCCTTTGGGTAAGTTTTTAACCTTGGCCATAATATAGATAGCGGTCATAAGCATGAACCCAGCCAGAAGCCCCGGAATGACACCTGCAAGGAACATCCGCCCAACAGAAACTTCCACCGAAGCCGCATAGACAACCATTACGATAGAAGGTGGGATCAGGATTCCTAATGTACCTGCGTTGCATATAACACCTGCAGCGAATTCCTTAGAGTAGCCAACCTGAATCATCCCGCCGATGACAATTGTTCCAATCGCGACAACCGTTGCCGGCGAAGAGCCAGACAGCGCTGCAAACAGCATACAAGCAAAAACACCCGCAATGGCCAACCCGCCAGGCAGGTGCCCAACACAGGCAATTGAAAACCGGATGATCCGCTGTGCAACACCACCGGTCGTCATAAACGATGATGCCAAAATGAAAAACGGGATAGCGAGGAGCGTGTAGTGCCCTTCAAAGGCGCTGAACAGCGTTTGGGCAACCGACGCCAGTGAACTATCAGAAAAGGCCAGCAAAAACAGTACTGAGGACATTCCAAGGGCAACCGCGATCGGCACACCGATGACCAGCAGGCCAATGACCAAGGTAAAAAGTAGTACAACGTCCATCAGTTTTTCTCTCTTAGCTGCTCTTGTGCTTCTTGGATTTCGTCTTCAACTTCGTGGCTAGCCACTACACGGTCGATTTTGCCAGTCCAGAGTGCCCACCCAGCTTGCAGGAAGCGGAAAAGCATGAGAGCCATAGACAATGGCAGAACAAAATATGGCAACAAGCGGGGGATTTTCTCATATTCTTCGCCCTCGTTGAACACGGTCTCCATCCACCCCAATAAGGCAGGGTGCGGGATATCGTTAACCTCATACCATCCTTTGTCGCGGTACTTCTCCTCAAAGCCGAGTGGGAACCAACGCCCTTCTGTGCCAGGGAGATTGGCGAAATTCGCCCAATAGTCCCAGGCTCCTTTTAGCATTAGGAAACTGAAAGCGATGCATATAGACACAGCAACCAGTCCCAAGATGCGTCTTGCTTCCGGCGCTAGGATGTTGATGATGATGTCGACGCCAAGGTGGGAGCCCTTCTTCACTGCATAAGATGCCCCAAGAAGCACAAGCCAACCGAATAGGAAGACCGTGAGTTCCAGCGCCCAAAGGATGTTATTGTTGAAGCCGTACCGCGCTACGACATTGGCGAAAGTGATCAATGCCATCGTGCCAAGAATTCCGGCAATCAATGTTTCTTCAATGCGGTCAATGAACGATTTTGAATGATCCATATTGACTTTCCAAACAAGTCCGGAGGCATGTGATACGCCTCCGGACACAAGTTGAATTTGGTTTTCTTAGTTGAGAGCCTGTGCTGCGTCGATCATGTCCTGACCTACATCATCAGCAAACTGGTCCCAGACTGGCTTCATGACATCAACCCACGCCTGGCGCTCTTCAGCAGTAAGTGTCCGCACCGTACCGCCAGCATCAATAATGGCTTGCCGGTTCGCCTGATTAACTGCAAAAGACTGGTCATTCCGAAGCTCAGTGACCTCGCCTAGGATCGTCAAGAATTGATCACGGACATCCGCATCTAAGTTGTCAAGCCAATCAACACTGGTCACGACCAGATAATCAATGATGCCGTGGTTGGTCTCAGTGATACCGTCCTGTACTTCGAAGAACTTCTTACCATAGATGTTTGACCATGTGTTTTCTTGACCATCGACAACACCTTGCTGCAACCCGCCATAGACTTCAGAGAAGGCCATCTTTTGCGGAGCTCCACCGATTGCTTCCATCTGAGCCACAAGAACGTCCGATGACATAACGCGGAATTTAAGCCCATTAGCGTCCGCAGGTGACATTAACGGTACATTGGCCGACATCTGCTTCATGCCATTGTGCCAAAACGTCAAACCCTGAAGGCCGCGGCGCTGCATGCTATCTAGCAAGGCCTGACCTGCATCTGAGGCTTGGAACGCATCGACGGCTTCAATGTCCTCGAACATGAAAGGCAAGTCGAAGATTCTGAACTGCTTTGTGAATTTCTCAAACTTGGACAGCGATGGTGCTGCCAACTGTACATCGCCTTGAAGCAGCGCCTCAAGCACCTTGTTATCATCATAAAGGGTCGAGTTTGGAAAAACCTCCATACAGGCTTTGCCATTCATCTCCTCATTGACACGCTCGCTAAGCAGTGTAGCCGCTATTCCTTTAGGATGCTTGTCAGTGTTGGTCACATGACTGAATTTGATAACGGTTTCGCCCGCATCGCAGGCGGCGCTTACTGCATTGGCTGATATAGTCAGTGCAAGTGCAGTTATTGATGTGGTGATTAGTTTCATATCTGTCCTCCCAGACCTTAATTTGGTGGAGAATAATATTTCTGCAGGCAAATTTTGTTCAATAAGGAATATAAAAAATCTCAAAAATTCAAGTAAACATAGATAAAATAAAGGGTTACATTGTTATTTTGATTATCAATATAGATATTGGCTATCAAACGTGCGGTTTTTCGCACAATTATAAAAGGCTTATGTGCGGATTTTTGCACGGTTTATTTTCGAAAGTTTTCGGCCCTAAGCCCATATTTCGACAGTTTATCATAAAACGTCTTGCGAGGTAATTTAAGCGCATTGGCTGCTTGTGTTGCACGCCCTTTATGCTGCAACAGAGTTTTTTCGAGAATTGATTTTTCAAAATCAGATAACTGTTTGCCAAGGCCCTCTGTACCTTCAACAAATTGCAGAGAGGCTTCAGTGTTTACGCCAAGAACAAAGCGCATTGCGTCATGCATAAGCGCGCGTGTGTTACCGCTCCAATCGCGGGACAACAGCTCCGATATTTTTTGATCTGTAATCTCGGGTTCAGGCAAACCAGATTGTTCGGCTGCTTGCCTTACATAATGTTGATACAATACAGGTATATCTTCGCGACGCTCGCTTATCGCCGGGATGCGAACCGTGAGGGTTGCCAGTCGATAAAACAAATCAGAAATGAACGTTTCTTGGTGTTCTAGTTCGGCTATCTCTAAATGTGTTCCCGCGATGACCCGGGTATTGTGTTCTTTTTCAAGAAAGTCGATAAGTGCGAGCTGTGTATCAGCGGGACATTGATCGATTGCATCAAGGAACAGAGTTCCGCTGTCGCATTCATAAAGGATTTCCAGTAATTCTTGTCGACTGAGTTTTATCGCAGATCTTTTTTCCAAAGGTCCAGCGGCTCGTTCGCTGGACAGGTGTATTACTTCTGCAATTTTGGAAATTCCTGTCCCAGGTGCGCCCGTCACAATGACATCAGATTTAGTCTTGCCTGCAACTCTGACTGCATTACGCAATTGTTCTACTTGCGCCGAGCGTCCAAATATCATCCGTGCAGATAGGTCACCCATAATCGCTTGCTTTTTCAGGTTCCTATTCTCAATAACGAGCCCACGTATTTTCAGAGCTCTTGAGAGTACCGGTAATAGGTTTTCTGATGAACATGGTTTTTCCAAAAAATCGAAGGCTCCTGCAGACATTGCTTGCACAGCCATTGGAATGTCGCCTTCGCCTGTCAAAAATATAACTGGTAAATCGGCATCGATATCTCGACAGTACTCGTTCAGGTGAAAACCATCTCGCCCTGGCATTCGGATATCAGTTAAAATAACGCCCTCAAATTCCTCAGATATGTGGTCTTTGGCTTCTATAAAGGATGCACAGGCGATAACCTCATAATTCTCTAAACGAAGGGTTTGAGATATGGCAGAACGCACAGCAGAATCATCATCCACCAACAAAATAAGGTTAATGTTCATCGTTATTCCGTTTATCCAAAGTGACGACCATATGTGCACCAGTTGATGAATTCTTTCCTTTAATATCGCCACCAAAGCTTTGAACTAAGCCATAAGATATCGAAAGTCCAAGTCCAAGTCCCTCACCTTTATCTACAGATTTTGTTGTATAGAATGGGTCAAACATCTTTTCTGGGTCGTCAATACCAGGTCCAGTATCCGTGACGTGTATTTCGACTTGGGTTCTAACAGAGACCCTTATTGAGAGCTTTCGCTCTTTACTTTCTTCCATCGCATCCAGTGCATTCGAAATCAAATTCACAACAACTTGAGATAGACGAACTTCGCCAGCATTAACATAAACTGGTGCAGAGGGCAGATCAGTATTTAATTCAGTTTGTGTTTGGTCAATCCGTGTCCGGGTTAACGAAAGCGCGGCCGTGATCACATCAAGCACGTCCACACGGCCCATTGGCTCATGTTCATTCCGCGCAAAGGCACGCAAGTTTTTTATAATGCGAGCCATACGTTGAGACAATTTTTGTATTTCCGATAGATTATTATGCGCTTTTTCATTATCGTTAATTTGCAGAAAACGCCCGGCATTTTCAGAGTATTGTTGAATAGCCATAAGCGGTTGATTCAATTCATGGCTGATACCGGCAGACATCTTACCAAGGGCCGATAGCTTACCGGCTTGTACAAGTTCAGTTTGCGCTGCGCGCAAGTCTGCAGTTTTTTCAGCAACTTTCAATTCTAGCTGTGTATTGGTATCCGCTAATACGCGTCTTCTTTGGACTGTGACTAGGATAAGTGTTCCTAAGAAAAGAACGAGAACTGCGGCAATCGCAGCCTGCAAATTCGCGATCTTAGCCGCTGGCCCCAAATCGACAAGGATCTCTGCACGCATGCCAATAACAGCTAGATCTTTGGTAAGATGTAATGAGGTTTTAGGTACGTAAGGACCCCAGTTCGTAATCCATATCTCTTTGCCACTTATTGTAGTGGACTCAAATTTTGGAAAATCGCCTGTTGGCGGATGTAGACCAATGTCATTCGGTTCTCTTGTCCAGCCGATGAGTTCAGAACGGTTAGAGATAAAGACCTGTTCTTTTCCATCCATGAAGAAGACTGTTGGAACTGTACCTCGCCATTCAAACTCTAATCGATCAACATCGACTACCACCAATAAAACTGCCTTAACTTTCCCACTTTTAGCAAAATGAGGTGCTGCAAAATAGTATTGACGTTTGCCATTTAAATTGTACCCGCTTGACGATCCCAAAGCCCCATCCACTGCCCGATTTAAAAGTTGTGAAAGTACAGAGCCTTGAACGATAACTTCATGAGCACTGCTGAGCAGCTTACCACTCACGTCGTAATAGGCTAAGTTGGTTGCGCCTGTTTTATCGGCCGAACGCAACAATATTTCTTGCGCCTCTAGACTTAAACTGGTCGCCTTTGGCGCCCATAGCAAGTTTGATAATTTTGGATGATCCACGATCAGAACAGCGAGTTCCCGATACCGTCTAAGTTGGAATTGCAGTCTATCTGTTGCAAGGTTTAGTTGACCTGCACCTGTTGACGCAGCCAGTTTGATCCCCTGGCGGTAACTTAACTGCCAGATCAATGAGCTCATGAGTACGGCAGTGAAAAGTATGCCAAGCAATAGGGTAAAAGTGCGTTTCTTTATTTGCATGCCCAGTCCGAAGATAAACGAAAGATGCTCACTGACTGTATTTCATAAACTTTAAGACCAAGAAAGAGATGATATTTATTAGGAATAGCGTTTACGGTTGAAACTTTTTAGGCAGAGTGAAAATAAAAACATTGGAACGCCCCGTGCTGACGGTTAGCGATATTGAGCTTTCAATACATCCCTATACACAAATTCTTGCCACGCGGGAAATTTCATTTGGACAAGTTCGAAAGGCTTTATCATTAAAAGGCCATAAAAAGAAACTTTCATCAAATTGGGATGGAATTTTAACAAAAAGCAGACACCCTAGCCGCTGAAGACCGCAGGGGTTTGGCGAAAGAATTGGTCGGTAAAACTGTTCAGTTTTTACGATTAAACATTCC
>PAEL01000031.1 GCA_002700775.1 Gammaproteobacteria bacterium
ACCTTAATCATAAACATATTTACCATATAAATTTCCTAACCGAAGTAACAGGTGTTCCTCTTGCGACAGACAAAAAACCGCAGACTTCTCGCACGATAAAAATGACACATTCAGTCACATTTAACGCCTTTCAGATAGCCAATGATTGAGTATACTGTCTGCGCAGAAATGAGTATACTCGAGCAAGTGGTGGCGTTGCATCGCCTAACACCGTGTATCCAAGGAGGATTTCAATAATGAAAAATAAAAAACTTATCATAGGGTCAGCGCTGTTGGGCGTGCTAATAGCCTTGGGTCTTGCGCAGTCAAAGTTACAAGAGCCAACTGTCGCCGCTAGCAATGCTGTTATGGCCCCGCACTTTTTAGTTGACCCCTACTGGCCCAAGCCGCTGCCCAATAATTGGGCAATGGGCAACACCATCGGGGTGGACGTTGATGAGCGCGACCATGTATTCGTAGTGCATCGTAACGACGCCTCACAATTCGGCGGCAACACAGAAATCGGCCTCCAAGGCGGAGTAGCAGAATGCTGCACCCCAGCGCCACCGATCATAGAATTCGATGCCGCAGGAAATGTTGTAAATGCGTGGGGCGGTCCGGTAGAAGGCGCGCCGTATATATGGCCTGCATCAAACCATGGTATTGAGATTGCTCCCAACGGAGACGTCTGGATTGGCGGAAATGGCGGCGGGGATTCCCATGTCCTCGTATTTTCAAGAGACGGTGAATATATTCGCACGATCGGTATTCAAGGGGAAGGAAGAGACAGCAACAGCCAAACACACTTTTCTCGAGTCGCAGAAATAGCGATAGACGAAGAAGCAAACGAAGCATACTTTGCTGATGGATACAGAAATCGTCGAGTTGCAGTGGTTGATGTGGCTACTGGCGCGTTTAAGCGATACTGGGGTGCTTATGGAAATACTCCTGATGACGATGCTGATGTTACTTATGTTCCAGGTCAGCCGGGGCCTCAGCAATTTCGCGGACCCGTTCACTGTGCCGAACCCTCGGACGATGGCTTAGTTTATGTCTGCGACCGTGGCGCTGACCGAGTTCAAGTTTTTCGCAAAGATGGAACCTACGTTCGCGAAGTGGTTTATAACCCGGCAACATTGAATCAAGGCTCCACTTGGGATATTGCATTCTCAAAAGACGCCGATCAAAAATATATCTATCTGGCTGACGGACAGAACTTCAAAATCTCTGTCATTGACCGCGAATCGATGGAGGTGCTTTACACGTTCGGGCAGGGCGGAAGACAGCCTGGCACTTTCTACGCCCCTCACAGTATCGCCACAGATTCAGACGGCAACATATACACGACGGAAACCTATGAAGGGAGCCGAGTTCAAAAATTCATGAACCAAGGAATTAGGGCTGTAACAGTCAGGAATAACGCACCAACGTGGCCCGCAAGCGAGCTTTAAGCAGGCATATTTGGTAAACAAAAGCCGGACTGGGCATTATTAACCAGTCCGGCTTTTTAGTGGACACGACTTTTTGCCCAAAGACCGCAAATTACTGGATGGCAAACATAGCGATTTTAGAGGCAGCCAAGTTTTTCATCCAGGGTTTCCAACGCAACGTTGCCGAACCTTGGCATGAACGTTAGACCAGTTGCCTCCTGAATTTGCTTGCGAGTTGCAAGCCGCTCACAGTGATGAACATGAACAGGCAAATCTGCTTCAAACAAAAAATAGCTAACCTCTCCGCTGATCGTATGAACTACCTTAAAATAACTATCCGGAAAGGAGTAATCTGATCCTAGTTGAGAACTGTTACCGTCAATGTCCTGTTTAAAGATTGGCCCAGCTAAGACGTATAACTCTCCCTGCCGAGCCACTAAATTTCGTGATGCCCACTCCAGTCCAGCCCACGCTCCATTGGCAAGCGCCGAGGGCATCAAAACACTATTTGTTGCGTAGTTGCTGCTCAGCCAATAGGGTGTGCCCGCAAAATTTACCAGTGGTGCCAACTGCACGCGCACAGCCCCCCGTTTCTCAAGGTTCGCGAATTCTTTGGCACTCAAAGTGCTCTCTGACACATTTTCGACAATTATCCCTCGCGGCAAACCTGTCGCTATACCTACCCCTTCAGCAACCATATGGTAGGCAACCCAAGCTGGAGCACGGTTTTTTGTGTTGTAAGATAAAGCGTAGGTTTGCCGAAAGATCAATCTGTTGTCTTCCGCATCAGATATTGGGCACCCCTGTGGGCAGTGAACTACTCTGTAGTCTGCCCCAATGCTCAAATTTGTTAAACTCATTAAAATTAAAATTCCCACCAACCGGGGGGCACCTATTGAGGGTCGCCGAAACGCACACTCAATATTCATAAAGCTTTCATAAACCATCATTATTGCAATCTCTTAATCATTATTGAGCGTAAGGTCTGGCAAGTATAAGTATGCGTTTAATCGTTGAATGACGACGTTACCAATAGTACCATTTAGCCTCAACGATAAGGTGAGAAAAAGTGCGCACCGCAACAACTGGAAAGGCCTACAATAGCGAGCTTCCGAGTAGGGTGTGCACTTGCGGTGTTTTTAAATTGGGTAAAGGGGAATGTACATGATCACACGTAGTACGGAAACAAAAGGACCTCGAAAACAATTGGTATGTTCCGCCCTGGCGGCTCTGCTTACAGTCTGTTGCCTGAGTTCCACAGCTGCTGGTGAAGCGATTACTGATTTTTCTCTCATCGATCATCAAGGCCGGTTTTTCCAACTCAGTCGGCATTCGGATCAAAACGCTGTCGTCATAGTCACGCTCAGCGAGAATAAGCGAGATTTATCCCGATTTGCGAAGGATTTGAGTAGTCTGGCCGAGCAGTTTAAAGACAATGACATAGAATTCTTCTTCATGGACTCTTCGGGGGCACATGACAAAGCGCTACTCTCGGACATTGCGATCGAGGCAAAGTTATCTGTTCCAATTTTGATTGATGACACGCAGCTTATCGCTGAGGCGCTGGGAATTACGAGAAGCTTGGAAACGATAATTATAAATCCGAAGAGCAAGGAATTAGTTTTTCGAGGAGCGCTTAACGATCGGTTTGTTCTGGGAAGCAAAGCAAGAAAAGCTAAAGTGCATTACGCTGGCGATACCTTGTCTCAAATGCTGGCGGGTGCGGAGCCGCTGACAGATGAAATGGAAAGCAAAGGTGAACCTATAAATTTCAGTGATAAAGCTTCGCGAGTTGCTGCCCTAACTTATGAAAATGACATTGCTCCGATACTAAAACAACGTTGCGTGAGCTGTCACGTCGAGGGCGGGATAGCGCCATTTGCGATGAGTAACCACCAGATGATCAAAGGGTGGTCCCCGATGATCCGAGAAGTCCTAATGACCAAAAGGATGCCACCGGGACAGATCGACAAGGAATACTCAAACGAATTTCACTCTGTAAATCAAATTTCTGTGGAAGAAACACAAAAACTGGTGCACTGGATCGAAGAAGGAGCAGTGCATTCTGGTGCGCGCGACCCATTGGCTGAACTCAGTATTACACCCAAAAAGTGGGCGTATGGTGAGCCCGACATGATCGTAAAAATTCCTCCACAACAGATCCCAGCGACAGGCGTGCAAGACTACAGAAACTTGGTTGTGCCCCTAGACTTAGAAGAAGATGTTTGGGTTAAAGCTGTCGAATTTGTAGCTGGCGACACCACAGTCCTTCATCACATCATTGCTTGGGCTAGTGCTCCACAAGGTCGAGGCGGGGGTGCTTTTGGTCTTTTAAATCAAGGAATTGGCCTTGGCGCTTACGCACCAGGAAATTCTATTAACACCTACCCTGAAGGCTCTGGTTTCCCTCTCGAGGTCGGTAGTGGGTTGCGGCTGCAAATGCATTACACCACCTCAGGAAAAGAAGCAACGGATGCTTCCGAAATAGGCATCTACCTTTGGGACGAGGAGCCAGAGAAACGAGTATTAGGGGGATCGGCTGCGGATTTAGATATCAGTATCGCTCCGTTCGAAGCCGATCACGAGATGGTCGCCTCAAAGAAATTTAGGAAGGACGCCTACCTCACAATGGTTGGGCCTCACATGCACTATCGAGGCACAGATGCTAACTTTAAGCTTATTTACCCCGATGGAGTCACAGAGGAAATTTTAAATGTCCCGAACTACCAGTTCAACTGGCAAAAGACTTACGATTTCAAAGAACCGAAATTCGTACCCGCCGGGACAGAAATGGTATTCCGTGCAACTTTTGACAACTCAGAAATGAATCCATCAAACCCTGACCCATCGGACGAGATATCGTGGGGCGAACAGTCTTGGCAAGAAATGTTTTTTGGATTCTTTCGATATATAGACGCCGAGAATGGCGATTGAGCCTTGTTACCCACTCCGGGCTCTTTTATAAAAGAGCTCGGAGTGTTCAATACGTACAAGTTAAAGACGCCTACCCAAGTTACTCCCTAAGCTTAAACAAATAAACGGCAAGATTCTCTCTGGTAAATAGAGCTGTTAGATGAGTGTTCGTAGACTATTAAGTTTATTTGTGGCAGATTTTCCTGAATCGCAAACTGGAGTTTTCATGAAATTTAGCAAGTTACCCGCGCTAATCGCGAAAGGACAATCTGTCTGTTGCACCCTACTCTTTTGTTTCGCTTCAAGTTCAGCGGACACAACACTTCTGAAAAATGTTAATGGCTACACCCTGGACGAGAACAGAAATTTAAAAAGATTTAATGCGATCCAGTTTACCGGGGATAAGATTGATCGAACATTCAATGCGGATAGTGAGTCGCTTAATTTCGCTAATTATGACGAAATAATTGATATCAACAACCACCTATTAATACCTGGGCTGATAGACTCTCACGGACACATTCTTAGCTTTGGTCTAAGCCTGCTTCGGACCGATCTTGTCGGCGCCTCATCAGAGACCGAGGCAGCCGGACGGGTTGAAGAATTCGCATCAAAAAATCCAACTCTCAGCTGGATTCAGGGCCGAGGCTGGAATCAAGTCCTTTGGGAAAACAAAGAGTTCCCCAGTATAAAAAGCCTTGACGAAACGACCACAACAAAACCTATTTGGCTTACGCGAGTTGACGGTCATGCTGGCTGGGCCAATAGCGCAGCCATCGAAATAGCCGGGGTAACTGAGTTCACTGAAGACCCTGAAGGCGGTCAAATTATTCGAGACCCATCCGGCAAACCTACAGGTGTGTTTGTAGACAATGCGATGAATTTAATTCGGCAACACATCCCCGCGCCGACCCTCCAAGAACAAAAGGTTGCCCTGCAAACAGCGATGCTCGAGCTAGCTGCCTATGGACTAACAAGCGTCCACGACGCGGGCGTAAGTAGTACAACAATTCGTGCCTACAAAGAGCTTGCAAAGGACGGCCCTCTCCCGATCAGAGTGAACGTCATGATAGCTGCGACCGATGAGTTTTTTGAGGATCGTTTAGCTGAAGGAAAGTTTAGGGATGACCATGACACCTTGACGATAAATAGCGTAAAAATCGCGGCAGATGGCGCCTTAGGAAGCCGAGGAGCCGCGCTGATTGACGACTATTCTGATTCGCACGGTCACACTGGACTTTTGCTTCACAGTCAAGAACGCATGCAGTACTTCATGCGCGCAGGAATGAATGCAGGGTTTCAGATTAATACTCATGCGATTGGGGATAACGCCAATATGTTAGTCCTCAACAATTACGAACAGCTGATTTTAGAAACTAACTCTCGCAACCTCCGCCATAGAATCGAACACGCCCAGATCCTTCGCTACGAAGATATAAGTCGCTTTGCGTCGTTAGGAGTAATTCCAGCGATGCAAGCAACGCACGCAACCAGCGATAAAAATATGGCCATAGATCGCCTCGGAGAGACAAGAATCCAAGGAGCCTATGCTTGGAGAAAGCTCCTAGACTCGGGAACACGAATAGCAAACGGATCAGATTTTCCAGTGGAATCACCCAACCCATTTTTTGGTCTTCACGCTTCTGTCACGAGACAAGACAGGAAAAACCAACCGGACAACGGTTGGTTTCCTGAAGAACGTTTAAGCATAGAAGAGGCGTTTGCTAGCTTTACAATTGACGCTGCCTATGCCGGACATCAAGAACGAATTGTTGGAACACTGGAATCGGGAAAGAAAGCCGACTTTATTGTGGTTGATCTTGATATTTTTTCTGCTCCGGATACGCAAATCTGGGAGGCGAAGCCATTGCAAACATGGGTAAATGGAGTTCAAATATCTAATCAAGATCCTTAGAAAATTATACGCCCATACTTGTTAAATGTTTGACTACCATAACTCTTCTTACATCATTGCTTTTAAAGTAATCACCAAGGGGCAACAATGGGACCTAAACTCTTAGTACTGCTAATTTTATCTTTAGTCGTCTTTTCAGGTTGCTCTCAAGAAGAACTCGATACTAGTGCATCAGATAAAAGCATTCTGACCGAAGCAGAAATTTCTCGCCTAGAGGCCAGAGCTGAAAGTGTAGAAATCATCCGCGACGAATGGGGCATTCCCCACATCTTTGGGAAAACCGATGCCGACACTGTATTTGGAACACTGTATGCACAAGCCGAGGATGATTTTAACCGTATAGAAGAAAACTATCTCAACGCCATGGGCAGACTGTCTGAAGCGGAAGGTGAGGGAGAGCTATATCGAGATCTTCGAATGAAACTTTTCATCGATCCTAAAACTTTAAAGCAACAATACACAGAGAGCCCGCCATGGCTAAAAAGATTAATGGATGCCTTCGCAGACGGACTTAACTATTATCTACATACACATCCTGAAACAATCCCTCGTGTTTTGTTTCATTTTGAACCATGGATGGCCCTCAGCTTTAGCGAGGGCAGTATTGGCGGAGACATAGAGAGAGTCCAGCTCCAGGATCTCCAAAATTTCTATGGGCCAAATGATCTTGTCGCGCAGCGCAAATCTGCAAACGACAACGAACCGCGAGGTTCCAATGGCTTTGCCATCTCCCCAAAGAATTCCTCATCGGGAAATGCTCTCCTCCTCATCAACCCACACACCTCCTTCTTTTTCCGTTCCGAGGTGCATATGGTCAGTGAAGAAGGATTGAATGCATATGGTGCAGTCACTTGGGGGCAGTTTTTTGTTTATCAGGGATTCAATGAAAAAACAGGCTGGATGCATACATCTAGTCGAGCTGACGCCATCGACGAATACTCAGAGAAAATTATCGAACGCGCAGACGGTTTCTATTACCAATATGGAGACCAAGAGTTAAAGTTGCAGGAGAAGATTGTTGAGCTTAAATTTTTAAAGGCGAACCAGCTACATTCTAGAAAATTTAGTGTGTACTTCAGTCACCATGGCCCAATAATCAGATCGGAGGGGGATAGATGGGTAAGTATCAAGCTGATGCAAAAGCCTGTTGAGGCTCTTACACAGTCTTACATGCGAACTCTCGCGCGCAGCTATGAAGACTTTAATGAAACAATGGAGCTTCGCACAAATTCCTCAAACAATACTGTTTTCGCCGATTCCAATGGCAACATCGCTTATTATCATGGAAATTTCATTCCTCGCCGAGACCCTCAGTTTAATTGGAACAGTCCGTTAGACGGGAGCAATCCTCTAACAGAATGGAATGGACTTCATGAACTCGACGAGATGATTACTCTGCTGAATCCGGAGAACGGGTGGATTCAAAACACGAACAACTGGCCATTTTCCGCGGCTGCCGAATTTAGTCCCAAACCAGAGGATTTTCCTGGTTACATGGCCAACAACTCGGAAAATCCTCGTGGCATTCACGCTGTAAGAGTTCTAGAAAACGAAAAAAGTTTCGACCTAAACTCATTATTAGCGGCGGCATACGATTCTCAGCTACCAGCCTTTGAGCCTTTAATCGAGACCCTAATTGAGACGGCAAAAGAAGAACAACAAAGTGAAAAGATCAATGCTGCAATAAATGTTTTATCAACTTGGGATTTTAGATTTTCACTCGAGTCTGTCGAGACAAGTTTAGCTAGCTTTTGGGGAGACGAACTCTTTCGAACAGCCCTTCCATTGGCTGCAAGCAATAAAATTAACATTTATGACTATCTCAATGATGAATCTGCCCCACTGATGCTCGACGCACTAAAGGAGGCCATCAGATTGCTGGAGTCAAGTTTCGGTCATTGGTTGGTGCCGTGGGGAGAAGTAAACCGCTACCAAAGAAATAATGGAAACATTGTCCAACAATTCGACGATTCATTGCCGAGCTTACCGGTGGCATTTGCCTCCTCCCGATGGGGTTCCTTAGCATCATTTGGTGCCAGAGCCTACCCGGGCACCCGACGGCTCTACGGAACCAGCGGCAACAGCTTTGTAGCCGCTGTCGAATTCGGAGATCGGGTGAGGGCTCGCGCAATTACGGTAGGTGGCCTCAGCAACAACCCGTCCTCTCGCCATTTTAGCGATCAAGCAGAAATGTATACTCGCGGTGAGTTTCGCGATGTCTTTTTTTACCGTGAGGACATCGAGCAGAATTCAGAGAGCTCTTATCATCCTGGGGAGTAAATTACCACACGGCGTTACCCTAGAAGCCCACAGCCGCTCCATCGCCCCTCCGGGAATCCGCAGCACCGAGGAATAAGTTTGCGCGCCTATCGTGATAAACAGACATAGCTGCTCCTTGAGAACTTCGCTCTGAAACCTTGTGCCCAAAACTCTTATATAATTGCAAGGTATCTACTGATAAGGCGCCTCTTTCTATCCTCGTTTCATCTGGCAACCACTGGTGATGGATTCGGCCAGCTTCAACAGATTCCGCGATATTCATTTTATGATCAAGGACGTTGAGTATAATTTGGAGCGTGGTATTTATGATGGTCTTCCCCCCAGGACTACCCGCGGTAAAAAGTGGCTTTCCACTTTCCGCGATTATCGTTGGCGTCATGCTGGAGAGCATCCGCTTTTGCGGCTCAACAAGATTTGGCCGCGTTCCAATTTGACCAGACAATGTAGTTTCACCCGGCACCGGATTGAAATCGCCCATCTCATTGTTAAGTAAGTAGCCACCGCCTTCGACTACCATTGCAGAACCGTAGCCGAATTCTAGGGTGTAAGTCATGCTCACCATATTACCTTCTCCATCAACAACCGAAAAATGAGTCGTCTCTTCGCTCTCATAACGCTGAGCGAACCTCTCAGGGTCGCTTTCAGATGCGGCGCTCATATCAATGGACTCCCGCATAGCTTGTGCATATTCCTTACTCATCAAACGACTCAACGGCATGTCATTATTAAAATCTGGGTCACCCAAATGTTGCGCACGATCGGCATAGGCCCTTCGCATGGTTTCCGTCATGACATGAAGTGTTGCCGCAGAATTATGTCCCATAGACTCCAAATCAAACCCTTCAAGGATATTTAACATCTCAACCAAAACCACTCCACCAGAACTCGGGGGGGGCATACTAATTATGTCGTAGCCGCGATAACTCCCGCGTATTGGCTCTCGCTCGATAGCTTCATATTTAGCAAGGTCTTCTTCCGTAATGAGGCCATTATTAGCTCGCATGTAGCTCGCGAAGCGTGCGGCATTTTCTCCCTTATAAAACCCGTCACGGCCCTTTTCTTGAATCATTTCCAACGTGTGTGCTAAATCAGGTTGCTCCCAATTATCACCGAGCTCGTATAAAGACCCGTCAGGTCGAGAGAACTTAGCCTTGGATGAAGGGTAACGGTCAAATCGCGACTTACTCCGCGCAAAACCGGTAGCCAGCGAGTAAGTGATCGGAATCCCCTCTCTCGCTAACGCAACGGCTGGCGCAACTAAATCGCCCCAAGGCAATGAGCCTTGCTCCTGATGTGCTTTCCAAAGCCCCGCGACGGTCCCAGGGACACCAACAGCGAGGACCCCAATATGATTTGAGTTGTTTTGTATTCGACCATTTTCTCCGAGGAACATATCAGCCGTGGCCGCCAAGGGCGCTTTTTCTCTAAAATCAAACGCCGTCGCGTGCCCATTTTCGCCGTGATAGATTAGAAAACCGCCGCCGCCAATATTTCCTGCACTCGGCCATGTAACTGCCAATGCGAATGCCGTTGCCACAGCTGCATCAACCGCATTACCTCCTTTAGCGAGCACATCAACACCAACTTGTGAGGCAAGGCGTGAAGCACTAGAAACCATACCATTTTCAGCTCTGACGGGTGTGCGCCCGCCCTCTCCATGACTGATAGCAACTTGCATCAAGCAAAGCACGGTTATCAAAATTTTTATTGTTTTAGTTTGCCGCATAAACTTATTTCCAAATGATATTTTCAACTGCTCAGAGTAGGCAAAATTTACCGACGCCTCTCTCAATTCGGGTACGAATTTTAACAGATTGAAACGACATGCCCTACTAAATTAATACGATCAATTTGCAGAATATGATAAATTTGTCCGCGAAATTAAAAAACCAAACAAAAACGCTTACTCGGAGTCCGTCATGAAAAATCAAGCCACCGCCATAAAGTTTTTACCGACCCTTGTATTGACTGCTCTTTTTAGCTGCGGGAATGAGACAAACCCTGACTCGGAAAACGAGCTTGCTGCAGAGTCAGAACAAGAGTTAATTGAGCGCGCAAAGATAATACATGATCAAACAATAACTCTGGACACTCATGCCGACATAAACTCTCAAAATTTTACCCTCGACGTAAACTATACAATGAATCTTGATACCCAGGTTAATCTTGTAAAGATGGAAGCTGGCAAGCTTGACGCCGCATGGTTCATTGTTTACACCGCTCAAAGCACTTTGGACGACGAGGGTTATAAAATCGCCTACGAAAATGCGATTGATAAGTTTGAGGCGATTCATCTTTTGGCCGACCAAATTGCTCCTGATGAAATCGAGTTAGCATACACGTCTGATGACGTTCGACGCATCGCGAAAACAGGGAAAAAAGTGGCGATGATTGGAATCGAAAACGCATATCCAATTGCGCTAGATTTAAGCAATATAAAAGATTTTCATGATAGAGGTGGCCGATACATGTCTCTCGCTCATAACGGACACAGCCAGTTTGCTGATTCACATACAGGTGATGCAGATGGCATTTATCTACACAACGGACTCAGTGAACTCGGTCGTCAGGCAATCGAAGAAATGAATAGATGGGGTATAATAGTCGACATCTCGCACCCATCAAAAGAATCTATATTACAAATGTTAGATCTCACTCAGGCACCGGTCATCGCATCGCATTCCTCCGCCCGCGAACTGACTAATCACACACGTAATCTGGATAACGAGACGCTTCTGAGAATCAAAGAAAATGGTGGCGTAGTGCAAACGGTTGCTTTTGGGAGCTACATCAACGAAGACCGACGTCAGTATCTCGAACGTGCCGCCAACGATGAAAGTTTAAGTCGTGATGAAGCACCGAAGGCAACCGTTTCGGATTTTGTTGATCACATTGATTTTCTTGTTAACCTGATCGGAGTCGAACATGTCGGAATCGCTTCTGATTTTGACGGTGGCGGAGGAATAGAGGGGTGGAATGATGCATCTGAAACGTTCAACGTGACTTTAGAGCTAGTCCGGCGCGGGTACAGCGAGGAAAATATTAAAGCCATATGGAGCGGCAATTTACTTCGAGTGCTTGATGATGTTCAGCGAATCGCCGGAGAGATTCAGCAACGGTAGATTTGACCTACTTTTTTGATAGCCCACCAACAAATCTTAGAGCGAAATAACTTTAATGTAACCTAGATAAGTTATTTCGCTCACCTAACTCACTGAGGGTTGCCCCTTGGAGTACCTGGTTTACGGTACTGTCCATAGAGATACTCTTCCGAAAACTCGGCACATTTGAATTCGAGAAGCTGCATATCTTCTTGGATATTACGATATAACGGCAAGCTTATTTTCCAGGGATCTGTAAATGTATTGGGATCCGTGATAAGCGCTTCATAGTTTAGATGATTGGGCCCCATGGGAGTCCAGCGCTCTTCAACAACCATTTCCCAACTATGGTGGTTCCCTGCGCGATCAAACCAAGTGTCGGGCATCTGACCCGTCACTCGAACAACCAATGTGTCCCCCTCCCAATGCGCATTGGAATGCCCCATCCAAGCATCAACTTGCGACTCCAGCTCAGGTTGATCAACGTATAAAATCCGATTTGATTCCGCAAATTCATACGCGATCAGTATCACATCCTCAGACTGAACGATTTGAAAAGGAAAAGGCAGATAATTTGCCCGAGGGACACCCGGCATATAACACTTCGTTAGCGGGTCGGCATCTATCCCACCCTCACGATTCTCATCCCGAACACGCAACGCTTGTTCTGTATAGGGAATTTTACCCCCTTCGACAATACCAAGGCTTGCCGGGACCGCCGATATAGCTCCCATCAAACCGGGGTGCGGTCCTTCCGAAGCCGCGTGCGGTTCGACATCGAAATGCGCCGCTGTTATTGCCTGCCAAATACCGCTCAAATCTGGCTTGCCATCAGGTGTTCTCGCTATTTCCTGCGCACGAACTGCACCAGTTCCTAAAGCGACTAAGCCCACCATTGCAATTAAAATTTTAAAAGAATTTCTCATGTACCACCTTCTATTATATTAAAAACAACATCACTTAACGTAACAATTTCTTAACCCCCTGACTGTTCTTGTTCCTCTCGCCGCATTCCACGGAGAATATTTGTCATACCATAATTACCCTCGTGGCATGCATATTCAAAAATCTGACCAGCCACCTTCGTCATTGGAACTATGGCCGTGATTTTATCAGTAAATGTAGCTGGATCCTCTATTGTCCACTCGTAATCAACTTGATCGTAACCACGTCGAGTAAACTTCTCCGTGAGTATCATTTCCTCATTGCTACCGACGCTGCCAAACGTTTGCCTCAAACCGTTAAAATTTTTGGTAACAACAACAAGAGTCTCATCATCATAGTATCCGCGAGAATCACCAGACCAAAGTCTGATGTCCTGACTTAATTCTTCCTCTTTGCCCAGCTGGACAATTCTGGCATCGTGTATCATTTCAGTCATGATAACAGCCGTATCCCGACTCTGGATTATTTGGACGTTATTATTGTATAGGCTCGGCACAAAAGGCGGGCCGGAATTGAACCCGACAATACAACGTTCAGAAAGCCCCCGATCTTCTGGGCCATTTTTTGCTATGCCACCAACCGTATACCGAACAGGTCTAGTTCCTGGGATGTCAGGGCCCAACCCACCTGTGGCTCTCGGCGCTCCCTCCACAGTGGGCGGCACGCGCCCATTTCTTGGGTAAACGATCAGCGAAGTTCGGACGTTTTCTCCAATGCCCGCCGATTCAAACCAAAAGTCATTATAGCCTCCCGGGTTAGATGTCACTGCGGGGGCATCAGGGTTTATAACGAGTCTTGCCGCGGCAGCATCTGCGGCAGCGGCGTCCGCGGCTTGTTTCGCCTTGAGTTCTTCAACTTGCTCATCGGTTAAAAATTCCTGATCGCCATACTTTCTGGCTCTCCTCATGGGAATATTAGATGAAAAGTTCCAAACACCCTCCAAGTTGGGCTGACCATAAGCATTCAGAGAAACTTGGTACGAAGTATCCTGCTGCGCATGACCCACGCCGAACGCCCCTAAAAATACCAATATCACTAGATAAGATTTACTTTTCATTTTCTTCTTCCCCAAAAAAAAACTCTTGCGGTAAAGTAAATGTTTACGCTCAAACAATCAACCGTAAGCTAGGGTCTTATAAACCTTCCATTAGATCTAGATTTATTTAAAAAACAATCCAGAAAGACCACTCTTCTGAACACAAAACCCATCGCAATTTCAAAGCAACCTGCGTTTCCGAGCCCACATCATCTCATTCTGTAAGCTTGACTTACTAGACAAGTCCGAGACTTGTCCTCTCTCCCACGGTAATCAATCATATCGGGTCAACAAACTGGAGGTATCCATGCGCCCACCGCCTTTTTCTTGAATCTCAGAATAAAACCGATCAACCATTTCAACCAGCGGCAATTGCGAACCATTTAAAGCAGCTTCCTCAAGCGCAATGTTTAGGTCCTTGCGCATCCAATCAACGGCGAAGCCAAAATCATATTTCCCATCAAGCATCGTCTCGTGACGATTCAACATTTGCCAAGAACCGGCCGCTCCCTTCGAGATCGTCTCAATCAGTTCAATACCATCCAAACCTGCGCGACGCGCAAAACTCAGCGCCTCCGCCAAACCCTCAATCACGCCGGCTATACAGATCTGATTAGCCATTTTAGCAAGCTGACCACTGCCGGCCTGACCGAGCAAATTGCTATAGCTCGCGTAAGACTCCATAAATGGTTGCACGATCTTAAAAACCGCAGGCTCGCCACCAACCATCACAGTTAACGCTCCATTCTCGGCACCCGCTTGGCCGCCCGAAACCGGAGCGTCTAAAAAACCGATAGTTAAAGAGGCTGATTTTTTAGAGAGCTCTCTCGCAAGTCCAGCAGACGCGGTGGTGTGGTCAACTAAAACGCCCCCCTTATTCATTCCAGCCAAAGCGCCTGAATCGCCCAAGACAACGGCTCTCACATCATCATCATTTCCAACACAAACAAAAACAATATCACAATCACTTGCTGCTTCTTTCGGCGTCATCGCATAATCTCCGCCAAATTCCGTCACCCAAGTCTTCGCTCTCTGCTCAGTTCGATTATATACCCTCACATTGAACCCGGAGCGAGACAAGTGTCCGGCCATTGGATATCCCATCACTCCTAGACCAATAAATGCAATGTTCTTTTTATCTATCTCGTTTCCGTTTCTTTCGACTGCCATCATTTATCCTCAATTTATTTTTAATCTACCGGTGCACTGTAGACACTGCGACCTCTTGAAAAAGTCTCTTCGATGTCGATGTCAGCCAAAAGTGCCGGATCTGAGCGCAGCGGGTTTGACGCCAAAATAACAAGATCCGCCTGTTTACCGACCTCTATGGAACCTTTTCTCGACTCTTCAAAATATTGATAAGCCGCGCCTCGCGTCACAGAATATAAAGCTTGCTCCACGGAAGCCCGCTGATCGGGTCCCAGAATATAGCCGCTGCGAGTCTCACGGTTCACAGCAATTGATAGCAACCGCATAATGTCCGGAGGAACAATTGGCGAATCATTGTGAATGGTAAACGGAATTTCACGCTCAACTGTCGAGGCAATAGGGCTGATAAAGCTCGCTCGAGCCTCCCCGAAGCTGAGTCTATGCCAATCTCCCCAAAAAAATGGGTGCACCGCGTAGTAAGACGGCACCACCCCGAGCGCTTTTATTCGATCTAACTGGTCTTCCCGAGCAAGCTGGGCATGGATAGCAACAGTCCGGTGGTCAGGAAGGGGCTTGGGAATCGCATCAATGCCGTCGAGCATGAGATCGATCGCTGCATCGCCATTTACATGGACCAAGACAGGCATACCTCGATCAATTAGCTTAGGGATCCTTTGCTTGTATGTCTCAGGTGGATAACTGGGGTAAGCCACGTAATCTGCTGCCGCGCCGGGAGGACCCTCGTCGTAGGGTTCGGTCATCCAGGCTGTTCTTCCTTGGGGCGACCCATCCAAAATAAATTTCACGCCTCCCATACGAAAACCACTTGAATAAGTGCCCTCATGCGATAAACCATCCAAGACATCGTCGGTCATTCCATTGCCCATCGCGTAAGCCACCAAATCAATTGGATATGACTGTTCTGCCGATTCTTTCCTCATTAAATCGATGTACTCCAAACTTAAATTACTATCCTGGATCGTCGTTATTCCGTAACTAGCATAAAGGGTCAGCGCCTCCCTCCGAAGCTCAGCAAAACGCTCATCGGTCATTCCGTTTCCAGCCGGCAACAAACCCATAGCCGTCTCCTCCATGACACCATTAGGCGAGCCATCAGGATTTCGTCGCACAACTCCGCCCGCGGGGTCAGGGGTGGTAGCTGTAACACCCGCACTCGAAAGCGCCAGTGAGTTTGCTGCCAAAAGATGTCCTGATACATGACGGATAACGATCGGATGTTCAGTTGAAGCTCGATCAAGGTCATTTCGAGTTGGGTGACGACCCTCCTCAAGTAAAGAGTCGTCATAGCCAAACCCGTCAACCTGTTGTCCCGCGGGGATTCGCTCATTTTCAATAGACAATCTTAAAAGCCTTACGATATCGTCAATTTCTTCGACGACACCAACCGGCGGTGAAGAGAGATCAACGAGATCCGCCGCCCGAGCCATCGAGGAAAAATGTCCGTGCGCATCTATAAAGCCGGGCAAAAGGGCTCGATCGCCTAACTCAACTAATCGAGTATCTGGCCCCTGAAAGTTTTTCACGCCCTCTTCTGACCCAACAAAAATTATTTTTTCATCGCGAACAGCCACCGCTTCTGGAGCTAAATTATTTTCATCCATGGTTACGATATGCGAACCTTTGAAAATAATACTAGCCGCATTACCTACCCCAACAGCCTCTTCATCGACCACAGGGCCACATGCAACCAGCAACGACATACTCGCGGCCGAAACCAGATAACGAATTCCAATTGATACTGAGCCGTTAACGTTCATTATCTTATAATTTTTCAATTCGCTCTCCTGAAGTTACAATTTATGGTCCATTCTCTAATCTAAAATAACTTAGCTAAAATTACCATATCGCAGGATCATGAACATGTCAGAAGAAAATAACTGTAAAGAAAACGAGGTCAGTGAAACCGAATTCCACGTTCGATACGCAGAAACAGATGCGATGGGTGTGGTCCATCACGCCGCATATATCGTGTATTTTGAAGAGGCTCGAAGTCAGTACATGCGCGACAGAGGTAAAGATTATGCACTAATTGAAAAAAGCGGCTACCGTTTACCCGTGACCGACGTCAAAGTTCGTTACGTTGGTAGCCTTACCTATGGCGATCGCGTCAATATAAGGGCTTGGATAACAGAAAATCGTAGTCGAAAAATAACGTTTAATTATGAAATTCGTTCTTCTGCAAACAGCAGAATCTTGGTCTCGGGCAGCACATCTCATACATGGACTACACTGGGTGGGAAAGTAACCCGAGCCCCATCCCTCTGGCTCAATTTTAACGGAGCTCCAACCCCGTAAGCGCGACTGAAGGCTCCTCTGGCGTCAGCTTGATCGAGGTCTCAATTGAGCCGCGCGTGATGAGGATTTTGAAAAAATTTTCATTTGCTCCCAGACCGAACAAATTAATTTGAAGCCGTGTGGCAGGGGCAGTTTCAGTCAAAGAAAAGCGACCCATAACAACCACATGGGTTACGTTATTCTGATCTTCATGAGAAATTTCAGGCGAAAACATAACCCCCTCCAACACTAGGCTAGTAGTCTCCGTACTAAGGTGCACCGCTCTATTTACAGCCCTTAAAATAGCCCCACGACTTTGATTGAACTCAGCTATTGATATTGCCTCGTCCAAATTCCTATCGATATCTCTAAAAGCTGAGGCGGGAATCGAAATAACCAAATAAGCCCCGCCCTCGGTAACATTTAAGGAGCCATGCTGCGGATTAATTAGATGACCATTCGCTCCCGATGAAAAAAAGGCCAAGCAAAAAATTAAAGGCATTATTAAAACCCAAACCCTCGGTCTGGAAGTTACGGGGCGCATCAACTAGCTACCGGGTGAGCTTGCCGGACGGCCACCGCCAGGGGGAGGACAAATCCTTCTGTTTCAGATGCTCTATTTTTCTGCCGATTTTCCTTGCTCAACGAGGTCAAACGACCCTCGGC
>PAEL01000003.1 GCA_002700775.1 Gammaproteobacteria bacterium
CGAGGGGACAAATGTCTATCTTTATACAAACGCTTTGGGTCGCGATTGCAATTTTGACAGTTTTTAGCGCAGGTGTTGTATGGAGTTCAGCAGGTTGGTATAAGTCGGAATGATAACAAGTCTTGTGCTCTCCGATGCCTTTTTGCTTTGTGTTTGTTTTTATATTTTGCTAGCGAGTCCTCAAAGTGTAACGTTTAAGTTTGGAGTCTCGTTAGTAAGCGTTGCGTCTTTTCTTGGGGTGCTGAAGTTCTCTGAAATCTTACCCCTCCCTTCACTTCACGCATTTTTCTCAAGCCTTAGTGCATCTTCAGCGATTTTAATGATCATGGTAGGAATTATATGGCGTAGCAGGTTAGTTGCAGTTTCCTCAAGGTACGCATGGATTCTATTTATGGTTAGCGCCGCATTAACTTTTATAATGAGTAGTGCTTTTGGTCTAAATTATTTTGGATATATGATGGCGGGCATTTCGACTGTTGGAATAATTTGTCACCAAGCCATATTGAAAAATAAAGACGGGCTTATCGGTGGCGTTTCGTTGCTGGTAGGGTTTCTTGCTTTTTTAACAAAAATTGAGCTATTTTCGATCTTGGAGCCTGGGGATTACCTACATTTTTTTATGGCGGTAGGGATTTATAAGCTAAGTAGATCGACTGTTTTAGTTTAGGTATAGTAGGGATTAAGTAATTTCATGATCAGTGGAGGAGTGTTATGTTGAGATTTTTGTTATTTTTGTCATTCTGGCTAATAAGTAGCCTATCGTCAGCTGAGGCTATAGAGGATACGATCGCCGTTACGAGCTCAGTTTTTGAACATCACGGTATGGTGCCTGAAGAAAATTCGGCGTACTCAGATAATATTTCGATAGATATTTCTTGGGCCAATTTGCCGGCTGGAACGCTTCAGTTAGCGCTTATCTGCGATGATCCAAAAGTAGTCGAATTAGGGATGATGCCGAGTCCTTTTGTGCACTGGGTTGTATACAATATTCCGGCCTCTGTTGATGGTCTGCCGGGTGGGCTGCCGAGCGACGAGGAGATCAGTGGTCTCGATGGATTAGATGGTGTAATTAATGGCATGAATGGTACCAGAAGGCCAGGGTACTTTGGGCCACGTCCGCCTGTTAATGGTGAGTTACATCAGTACGATTTTAGGGTTTATGCTTTGGATGCTGATCTGGATCTTCAGCCCGGTCTAAATAAAGACGGACTATTGGCTGCTATTGAGGGCCACGTGCTTGGAACGGGAATGCTGATGGGCCATTACGAAAGGAAAGAGTGAACTTTAAGGACGTTTTAAAGAGAAAAACGACTGTGCATTTACCACTGCATAGTCGTTCCCACCAAGCCTACCAATTGGTTGAAGCGCTTTGATATCAACCAGCCCCTCCTGGTTAATGAACTCGTCTTTAATATGCACTCCGATTACTTCCCCTATTATTATTTTAAAATTGTCGGCATCAGACCAGCCTGGGACGCTGACACTCTTTAAGTAAATGCACTCCAAATTGACCGGAGCCTCAGCCAGGCGCGGAGCCGAAACTAAACGGGAATCTATTGTTGTTAAACCCGTCATGGCAATTTCATCGATCGCTAAGGCAACACTTTTTGAAGATTCATTCATTTCGTTTCTCCAATCCCATGTCGCCATATTACAAACAAACTCTTTTGTGTCTTCAATATTTCTAAGGGAGTCTTTAAGTCCATCTTCTGTTGCTGCGGTTCCGGAAGAAAACATCACTGTTGGAGGCTGATAGCTTACCGCATTAAAGAAGCTATAAGGCGCAAGATTGGGTACGCCATCAAGGCCTAGTGAGCTTATCCATCCTATAGGGCGAGGAACTATTAGCGAGTTAAATGGGTTGTGGGCGAGGCCATGATTTTTCTTTTTAGGTTCATAGAACATATTTATTCTCATGATTTTTAACATCGGAGGAAGAGTTTTTCTGTGCCATCACATTCTAGTATAGTACATCTATAAGTTTTTGGGATGTTGTAAGAACGGAAAGATTAATGGAATGAGCTTCTTGGCTCTAGAGAAGTATGGGATGAATTAGCGATTATTGATGCTCGAAGGATATTAGTGCGGGTGTTTGTCGTTATTTAAGTGCAGTTACTTGGTCAAGTGCACTGTGTGCGTCTCTAAACTAAAATGTGTTGTGAGTGTAAACATTTTGATAAAAAGCGATCCCGTACAAGATCATCACTGGATGTCGAAAGCTTTAGAGCAAGCCAGAATAGCGGAGGGTATGGGAGAGGTTCCTGTAGGTGCTGTATTAGTTGGTGAGGGGGTGGCGTTAGCTTCTGGCTATAACCAGCCGAGAAGGCGTTTTGATCCAACGGCTCACGCTGAAATCATTGTGTTGCGCATGGCTGCGGAACGTCTTCGTAATTACCGTTTGCCGAATACGACCATTTATGTGACGCTTGAGCCGTGTAACATGTGTCTCGGGGCTTTGATTCATGCTCGGGTGAGTCGGCTTGTTTTTGGTGCTCGGGAGCCGCGCTCTGGAGCAATAATTAGTCGCCAAAGCTCTGATCATATTGATTATTTCAATCATAAGATTGAATGGTCGGAAGGAATTCTCGCTGAAGAGAGCGCGAGCTTGCTGACAAAATTTTTTGAAAGTAGAAGGAAAAAACGTTCATCATGTTTGCGTTAAGGTAACTTTGGTATTATTACGAAAAGCTGATTGGGTTATTCTTTTCGCTTAACGTATAATATTTTAAGTTTCATCTTTATATTCCATGGCTAGGACTTTTTGATGCAGATAATGTTTGGCACTGCGGCATTTTCGCTTATGAAGCGTCAAAAATTGCTTGAACTTCTTCAAAAACACGTCCCAAGTATTTCTCAAGTCGATACGAGATATATACACCTCGTCGATGCTGATTCGGAACTGAATGATGAGGAGTCGACACTTCTTAACTCGCTTTTGGAGTATGGTGAAAGCTGCCGAAATCAAAGTGTCAGTTCCGAGTTTAAAATTGTTAAGACGGTGCTACCTCGGATGGGGACCATTTCGCCATGGTCGAGTAAAGCGCAAGATATTTTAAGGAATTGCGGCATATGTTCCGTAAGTAGAATAGAGCGCGGTATAGAGTTCCAGGTTCTCTCTGCTCAAGTATTGGGCGAAGACCAAGTCGCCTTGTTGGAGGGGCTCATCCACGACAGAATGACTGAGGTTGTGATTTCAGACTTATCTGAAGCGACGGAATTGTTTCAAACGAACCCTCCGAAGCCTTTGCAAAATATCTCAGTGATGGAGGAAGGAGAAGAGGGCCTTAAACAAGCTAACGTGTCTTTGGGGTTGGCATTAGCGGCTGATGAAGTCAGATATTTGCTTGATCAGTTTAGCATTCTAAAACGAAATCCAACCGATGTTGAGCTCATGATGTTCGCCCAAGCAAATTCAGAGCATTGTCGTCATAAAATATTTAATGCTAGTTGGGAGGTGAATGGAATTTCGGAACCGCATTCCCTTTTCGAGATGATAAAGCATACTCACTCAGCGTCGCCTGATGGAGTGCTATCAGCTTACAGTGATAATGCTGCGGTGATGAGGGGGTATGAGGGCCACCGATTTTTTCCAAATGAGAATAATAAAGTCTATCAGTATCGAGAGGAGCCCGTTCATATCCTTATGAAAGTTGAGACTCATAATCATCCTACGGCGATAGCTCCTTTTCCGGGCGCTGCAACGGGTTCGGGGGGGGAAATTCGGGATGAGGGAGCCACTGGAACAGGTGCTAAACCTAAAGCTGGATTAACCGGTTTTAGTGTGTCTAATCTAAAAGTTCCGGGTTTCGCGCAGCCGTGGGAAGAAGACTTTGGGAAGCCTGCACAAATCTCATCGGCTCTTGAAATTATGCTTGATGGACCGATCGGTGGAGCAGCTTTTAATAACGAGTTTGGACGTCCCGCATTGACTGGATACTTCAGAACTTTTGAAGATTCTGTGATGGATGACACCGGTCACCAAGCGGTGAGGGGTTTTCACAAACCAATTATGATCGCAGGCGGACTTGGTAACATTCGTGAGTCTCAGGTTCTCAAAGAGAAAATCAAAAAGGGCTCAAGTCTTATAGTTCTTGGCGGTCCTGCTATGTTGATAGGGCTTGGCGGCGGTGCTGCGTCTTCCATGACAAGTGGAGCCGGTAACGAACAATTAGATTTTGCTTCTGTGCAGCGAGATAATCCGGAAATGGAACGTCGTTGCCAAGAGGTTATTGATGCCTGTTGGCAGCTAGGTGTAAATAATCCCATTGCGTTTATCCACGATGTTGGAGCCGGAGGGCTTTCGAACGCTTTGCCTGAGCTCGTAAAAGATGGAGGGTGCGGTGGCAGTTTCGATTTGAGGAAGGTACCTAGTTCTGATTCACAAATGTCTCCGCTTGAAATTTGGTGTAATGAATCACAGGAGAGATATGTAATTGCCGTGGCCCCGGATCGTTTAGACATTTTCTCCAAGATTTGTGAGAGAGAACGTTGTCCATTTGCTCTGGTTGGTGAAGCGATTGGGGAAAAGAAAATTGAAGTCATTGATTCATATTTCGAAGACGTACCAATTGATTTGCCGATGGAAGTGCTTTTTGGAAACCCCCCAAAGATGCATCGCAAGGCGGGTATTAGTATTCGACCTCGAAGCAGCTTCAACTTTGAGGGTATTGGTTTGGTAGACGCCATCGATCGAGTTCTTTCCTTGCCAAGTGTTGCTAGTAAAAGTTTCTTGATTACTATTGGTGACCGAACTATTACAGGTATGGTTAACCGGGACCAAATGGTTGGGCCTTGGCAAGTTCCCGTTGCTGATGCGGCAGTCACGGCAAATTCGTATTTAGGCTTTCGAGGAGAAGCCATGGCGATGGGTGAGAGATCTCCTGTAGCACTCTTTGATGCTGCGGCCTCGGGTCGAATGGCTATTTCAGAGGCACTTACTAACATAATGAGCGCTGATATTAAAAGTATTGGGGACGTTAAGCTGTCGGCAAACTGGATGGTGGCGGCAGGCTACGCGTCTGAGGACGCGAAGCTTTATCAGACCGTTCAAGCTGTCGCAATGGACCTTTGTCCAAAATTAGGGGTATGTATTCCAGTTGGGAAGGACTCGATGTCAATGAGGACTGTTTGGAAGGATAAAGAAGATTCTCTCGAAAGCAGTAACACCGCTCCGTTAAGTCTTGTTGTGACGGCTTTTGGCTGCGTCGAAGATATTCGTCGAACGCTGACCCCTGAGCTGGATAACAGCGCTGATACCCATTTGTTTTTGATTGATCTTAGCAGGGGCAAGAACAGGCTTGGTGGGTCTGCCCTAGGTCAAGTTTTTAGAAGTTTTGAAGGCCCTGTTGCGGATTTAGATAGTCCTGAGGAACTTATTCAAATGTTTAAGTTCATTCAGCTATGTCGCCAACGAGGTCTTTTGCTAGCGTACCACGATCGCTCCGATGGGGGAGTGCTGACTACCCTTTTTGAAATGGCTTTCGCTAGCCACGTCGGTCTAGATATTACTCTTCGCGAGGACTTGAATGAACAAAAGTTGATTGAGTCGCTGTTTGCGGAAGAGCTAGGGGCAGTGATTCAAGTCAAGTCTGAGGATTATGATGAGGTTTTTGAGATTGCCGATAGCCTCGGCATGGCGGATTCTCTTGAGTCAATCGCCTCGATTCGTGACGATGATTTTATCAAAATTTACAGTGGGGTAAGGGAGGTATTTACGAGTTCTAGAATTGATCTTCATCGAATTTGGGCGCAAACTAGTTATAAGCTGCAGTGTTTGAGAGATAATTCCGCTTGCGCGAAAGAAGAATTTGATGCTCTTTTGGATCCGGATGATCCAGGGTTGACTGTAAAGTCAAGTTTCGATCTGAACGTGGATATTGCGGCTCCATATATTAATGTTGGTTCTAAGCCCCGAGTTGCAATACTGCGAGAGCAAGGCGTCAATGGGCAATTAGAAATGGGGGCGGCATTTGATCGAGCGCATTTTGAATCTGTAGATGTCCACATGACAGACTTGATAGCTGGAAGGCAAACTTTGGGGGATTTTCATTTGTTTGCGGCTTGCGGTGGTTTTTCTTACGGTGATGTATTGGGCGCTGGAGGTGGTTGGGCTAAAACAATATTGTTTAATAGTTCGTTAAGAGATCAATTTGCATCATTCTTTGACAGAAAAGATACCTTAGCCTTTGGTGTCTGTAATGGTTGTCAGATGATGTCACACCTGACAGAGTTAATTCCAGGGACAGAGAATTGGCCAAAATTTTTTCGAAATAAATCTGAGCAATTCGAAGGACGTTTTAGTCTGATAAAAGTGGATGGTGACTCTTCGGTTTTTTTCAATGGGATGAAAGGCTCGCAATTTCCAATAGCGGTTGCTCACGGGGAGGGAAAGGCAGTTTTTGATTCTGAAGAAACAGCTAGCGCTCTTAAGCAAAGCGGTAATATTACCCTTCGTTACATTGACAATTATGGAGAAATTGCTGAGCAATATCCGGCAAATCCAAATGGTTCCATAGATGGAATAGCCGGGGTTTGTAACGACGATGGTCGAGTCTCTATTATGATGCCACATCCAGAGAGGGTTTTTCGAGCGACTCAGAACTCGTGGCACCCCAATAGCTGGCGAGATGATGCCCCATCCATGCGTATTTTTCGTAATGCTCGCGTTTGGTTTGATTAGTCTATATTGGACCTGAAAATGTTCAAGATTGAATTTTACGTTCCCGAACAGAATTATGAGCCAGTGACCCAAGCGCTGTTCTCGGCAGGTGCGGGAAAAATTGGTGTCTATGATCAATGCGCTTGGCGAACCGCGGGTATAGGTCAATTTCGGCCCTTAGATGGCAGTGTTCCATACATAGGGGAGTCGGGTCGATTAGAGTGCTTTTCAGAAGTAAAGGTTGAAGTTGTTTGCAGTGAAGAATTTTTGTCTAAAGCATGCGCTGCCTTAATTAGTGCTCATCCTTATGAGGTGCCAGCTTATTTCGTTACTGAGATGCTTGATACGAAAGATTTTGGTTTGGGTAAGTAATTTAGACGCAAATATTTTTTAAAATAAATGTTGTTGAAAACTCAATAAAGTGCCGATGTTATTATAGTCGTCAATATGTGCGGCAAACAATTAAGGGAAATTAAATGGTCACAAATTCTAAGGTTCTTCAGACACCGGTAGCGATAATTATGGGCTCGAAATCTGATCTTCCTACCCTGCAGGCAGCTACTGGCCCACTTGAAGAACTAGGCGTGGGCTTCGAGATTAAGATAGTCAGTGCCCATCGCACTCCAAAACGTCTTTACGAATTTGCTGCCACCGCCCATGAAAGAGGCTTTCAGGTTATAATCGCAGGAGCTGGAGGTGCAGCTCACTTGGCTGGAATGGTTGCCGCTCTGACTCATTTGCCAGTTCTTGCAGTGCCAGTTGCTAGTCAGCATTTGAAAGGAGTTGACAGCCTTTTATCGATGGTTCAAATGCCTAAAGGAGTTGCTGTTGCGACTCAGGCTATCGGCGAAGCTGGCGCATTTAATGCTGGATTGCTTGCTTGTCAAATATTAGCTTTGCGGGATGAGGCGCTCACGACGAGAGTGATAGAGTGGCGACAAAATCAAACGGATAGCATTCCGGAAAATGTATAAGGTATATGCTTGCTTCGTAGGTATTGTTTTCTTTAAGTGTTTCGACTTTGACTGATTAAATCAATTTTTACCCCTTGGTCTTTTTGGTAATCGACGTCGAACATCCTTACTGGAAAATTGGAAGTCTTTCGATCTTCAAAATAAAGCTCCAAAGTCGTGCGTACTACAGGGAATGCTATTTCATCCCAAGGTATTTCTTGTTCGTCAAACAATTGAACGTCTAGGGACTCCATGCCAGCCGAAAAATTTGGTAGCTTTAACGAAGCTCGAAAAAAAAGATATACTTGATTTATCCTAGGAAGATTAAAAAGCGTGTATAAGCTGCTTTCGTCCGTATCGATTTTTGCGCAAGCCTCTTCATACGTTTCTCTAATAGCGCCTTGGAGAGTTGATTCTCCATTCTCCATAAATCCTGCTGGAAGCGTCCACTTTCCCTTGCGCGGTTCAATGCC
>PAEL01000032.1 GCA_002700775.1 Gammaproteobacteria bacterium
AACGCACCCCAAGGTTGCGGGTTAATATCACCTAGCGCGCGTCTCTTTTATCATCAACCAAGGCCGAGTCGCTTGGATGCACACTCCCCGGAACATACTCTCCATCTATGATGATGTCAGAAGCCCTGCCGCCTTCGCTCCTCGCTCTTGTATCGAAAGCATTCGACTCTCTCATTCCTAAAGTCGTGAAGAATCCTATGGTTACAATCTTATCTGCAAGAGCCCTTCTCAACGGACTTGCAAGAAAGAGAAAGCCAACAGTGTCAGTAATAAATCCCGGAGTCAGCATCAATGCACCCGCAGAAGCAAGGAGCATACCCTCAACCATCTCTTGCGCCGGAACTTTGCCAGATTGTAACTTCTGTTTAGCTCTCAGGAGAGTAGAAAACCCTTGACGCTTTAAGATTTGAACTCCGACAACTGCTGTTCCGACCACCATCAAGAGAGTCCAAGCTCCGCCAATCCGGTCGGCAACCTCAAAAAGCAGAGTCATTTCTGCTAGGGGTACAACAATAAATAGAACAAATAAAAAACGCAAAACCACCCCAACCTCGAACAAATAAATTTAAAGCTTTCCTAATTTAGACTCAATCCAACCGTAGTGCTACTCTTAAGGAACAGATCTGTTCCGTTTTAAGCCATAAATCAAATATCGCAGAATTTGAGCACCAATTGTCCCTTGAGAAACCATATTACCAAGGCAGGAGAGCAAAAGTCACAAGTTTGGCGCGCAGTTTCTGTAATACCTTTTGGCAAAATCGCGACCTATGGACAAATCGCAAAACTGGCAGGTCTGCCCGGACATGCTCGCTACGTCGGATATTGCCTCCGCTTGCTCCCCAGCGATACCAAACTCCCCTGGCACAGAGTCGCAAACGCAAAAAGACAACTATCTTTTCCAATTGGAAGCGAGAGATATAAAAAACAACAATCTCTCTTAGCCGATGAGGGTGTCTTTCTGAAAAATAATCGCCACAATTCTCCGTGGTCGCCAAGTACGACCAAACTGAAAGAGATTTCTAAATCTCATCCACCCAGATGAACTTTCCCGTCGTTCCGCCCCCCCGAAAGTAAGCGACTTACCCTCAATAATAGAAGCAAACCTGGTATCACTAAAAGAGTCGTAATAACAAAAAATACAGTCCAATCTCCATCTAAGAAGTCAATTACAAACCCACTACCTGCCGCCAGAGTTGTTCGACCAAAATTCGATACCGACGACATCAGCGCGTACTGCGTTCCAGTGTATGTGCGGGATGTAAAATATGAAATAAATGATACAAATGCCACAGTTGCGAATGCTTGAAAGAAATTGTCCACACCTAGCGCGAAAGCAAACAATTTAGCATTCGGCCCTACAGCCGCCAAAACTGCAAACAAAAGATTTGCGCTAGCCATTGCTATACCTGCAACAAAAAGACCTTTGATAACGCCAAAACGAGTATTGACCATTGCCCCCACAAGGGAAAAACCCGCTGTCAATAATCCTCCATAGAACTTTTGATAAAAGCTAATTTGATCCACACTGAAGCCAATTTCCCCATAAAAAACAATAGACATTCTGCCCAACATGGCTTCGCCTAACCTGAAAAATAACAAAAAAAGCAGTATCGAGGTTGCTAATTTCATACCACATCGATCGAAAAATTCTTTATAGGGCACAAGAACTTTCATCATTAGCCAACCTGTAGGTAACTGATCACCCGATACTACCTCTCGTATTTCTGGCTCTTCGGCCTCAGGGCTTGGAATTACGCAAATCAGTAAATTCAAGAAAACATAAAAACAACCAATAATTTGATAAACCTGAGACCAACTAAAACCGATTGTCTCGCCTCCGAGAGCCAGAGCTATCGCTCCTCCCAAAAAACCATATCCCGCAAACCACCCAGACGTGCTCATAGCAGCCGCATAGGGGAGCTTCGCATCCATTTCGTGCAACTGAAAGGCCTTGATTCGATAAGCATCGACTGCGATATCAAGAGTGGCCGAACTTACGGCAATTCCCAAGGCAAACAAAGCGAGAGCTAACAGATTGCCGACGGGATCCGCAAAGCTCATTGCGAAAACTAAAACGGCAATAATACTTTGACAAAAAACAATCCAAGAGCGACGTTGACCCAAAGACCGACTCAGAAAAGGTATCTTAAATCGATCAATGATTGGTGCCCACAACCAATTAAAAGCATATACCGTGGCGACCACGCCAAACACACCTATCGACGACCGAGATAACCCACTTTCTTGTAACCAGATAGTTAAAATCGAACCGTGGAGCACCCACGGAAACCCGCTACAGAACCCGAATAGCAGTATAGTTAAATATCTCGAGTCGCGTAATTGCAACAAGGAATCGCTGAAGTTTGTAACTTTAATCAATCACCAAACTCCTGAAGAAAAAAAGACTAATCACGAAAATTATTAAATTGAAGAGGAAGATCCACATTTATGTTGCGCAAGAAAGCAATAACATCTTGAAGGTCATCGCGCTTCTTACCAGTGACCCGCAATTTTTCCCCTTGGATTGATACCTGAACCTTCATTTTTTTCTCTTTAATTTGTTTGACCAATTTTTTAGCCAAGTCAGCTTCGATTCCTTGCTGAATTTTCACCAGCAAACTTGCAGTCTTACCCGACTGAGTTACTTCACCCTCTTTCAAACTTTTTATGTCTACATTCCTCTTCACGAGTTTTGCGCGAAAAATTTCCATCATCTGGCTCAATTGAAAATCCACTTCAGCGGTAACACGAATTTCATTATCGTCAGCTTTGGCAAAAGTAGCACTTACACCCTTAAAATCAAATCTAGTCCCGATTTCTCGATTGGCCTGCTCTACAGCGTTATTGACCTCGTGGATATCAACCTCAGATACAATATCAAATGATGGCATAGCAAATCACGCTCCTTTTTTAGAGTAAAAATGACAACTCACTGTGTAGAAGTTGTTACAGGTGAAAAAATAAAAACTACAACGAAACAGAGAGAATTCTTACATAGACAAATAACGTATGTCTTCCAATAATTGGCTCAAGTAAGTAGCAAACAATCCGCCATCTACACCGTTGACCGCTCGGTGATCGTAAGTCAACGTCAACGGTAACATTTTCCTCGGCAAAAATTCGCTATCTTTAAAAACAGGTTTTATTGCGCTTCTAGCCACACCCAATATTGCCACCTCAGGAGAGTTTACGATGGGTATAAAACCAGTCCCTCCAATCGCTCCGAGGCTCGATATAGTAAAGCAAGCTCCTTGGATTTCTGCTTTGCCCAACTTTCTATTTTTTGCCTTAGCAGAGAGGTCTGCAGCCTCTTCAGCTAATTCCCATATCGATTTGCGATCAACATTGCGAATAACAGGAACAACCAAGCCATGATCAGTAGCGACGGCTATCCCAATATGTATATATTTTTTCTGAATCAAGTATTCGTCACTAGAATGCAAAGAAACGTTAAATTGCGGATACTTAGCAAGACCGAGGGCCGTGGCTTTGAGCAAAAAAGGGAGCAATGTTAATTTCACTTCCTTTTTCTCCGATTCCTTTTTCAGGCCGAGACGAAATTCCTCTAAATCTGTTATATCAGCCTCAATAAACTGGGCTACTGCTGGAACGGAATTCCAATTTCGAGCCATATTCTCTGCTGTTAGCTTACTAAGCTTTGTTCGAGATACTTGCTCTATTTCCCCAAATTCAGTGAAATCAATATCTGGTATGGAAGATTTTATAACATTTGAAGGCCCCGAACTTAAAACTAACTTTACAAAATTTTGCACATCACTTTTCACTATCCGTTTTTTTACACCAGTGCCTTCGACCTGGGACAGGTTCACCCCCAGCTCTCTTGCGAGTTTCCGCACGGCCGGACCGGCATAAACCTGTCGACCGTTCTCAGAAACGAGAATCTTGGGTGCTACCATTTCGGGAGGAACGCTAGCACTCAAAAAATTAGTGCCTGACTTAGACTCCTTTTTTGGTCGTGTTTCGGTATCAGAATAATCTTTGGATTCCTCAAGGTCTTCAGCCACATCCTCAGAGATGATTGAACCGATGTCAAAACCACTCGTCACTTTTTTACCAACTGTAACAAGCAATTCCGTAATTTTTCCATTAATAGTCGTCGGAACCTCCATTGCGGCTTTATCTGTTTCTACAGTAATTAAAGGATCGTCAACTTGAACGGTGTCTCCCACGCTGACATGTAATTCAATCACCTCAACTTCTTCGCTGGATCCTAGATCTGGAATAATTAACCGGGTGGTTTTCTTAACTCCGGGAAGGACACTGTCATTGCCAGCGTTGCTTTCCTCCGAATCTTCAGTGGAAAGCAAATCATTTTTGCCTGCATCTAATGTCGCGTCGTCGACCACTAAATTAGTTTCTTTCTCAACAACACATGAATCACCATCAACCTCAATGCTTAAGATAAGAGAACCCGTACTTACTTGATCGCCAAGATTGACAGCAATTTTATTAACTTTTCCTCCTACTGGCGCAGGAATTTCCATAGCAGCCTTGTCACTCTCTAAAACTATCAATGAGTCATTTTCTTCAACCAAGTCACCAACAGCAACAAGCAATTCGATAACCTCAACCTCAGATGAGTCTCCCAAATCAGGTACATTAATGTCTTCTAATTTCAATCGATCTCACTCCCAAAAAAAACCGTTTTACAAAGATTTTTGTTACACCATGGCTCTCTTGGCGATTACTTAAGTGCTTAAAGGATCCGGCTTACTGCTGCTAATGCCGTTTTTTTTCATAAAACTTTTTATATCCTTTGAAGAAACCGCTTCAAATTTTTGGAGCTCAGTGAGTGCCGCTAACATTATGTATTTACTATCGACCTCAAAAAAATGTCGAAGTTTTTCTCTGGTATCACTCCTGCCAAACCCATCCGTCCCGAGAACTCGGTAGTTATCCGGCATAAATTCCCTTAACTGGTCTGAATATATTTTCATATAATCAGTTGCTGAAATAATTGGGCCTTTCTCTTTGCCCAGTTGCTCGGTAACAAAAGGCTTTAATGGCTTCTTGTCGGGGTTCAGTGTGTTTTCTCGTTCAACACCCAAAGCCTCTCGACGAAGTTCGTTATAACTAGTTACGCTCCAAACATCGACGGTAACACCATACTCCTCTCGCAGGCGCCTCGCCGCCTCGCGGACCTCCAAAAGAATTGTGCCACTTCCAAGAAGTCGGATTCGATTTTCACCGAAAACTTTATTCGGGTTTGTTGGACGAAACTTCTTATCGCCTCCATCCTCTAAAAGGTAAATGCCCCTCAATATCCCATCTTCAACACCGTCAGGCATTTCTGGCTGGAAATAGTTCTCGTTCATCGTCGTAATATAATAAAAAACCGAATCCATATCCTCATACATGCGCTTGAGGCCGGACCTTACAATTACGGCTAGCTCATAGGCATAAGTTGGATCATAAGCAATACAATTAGGAATTGTTGAAGCCAAAAGATGACTGTGGCCATCCTGATGCTGTAATCCCTCTCCATTTAGTGTTGTGCGCCCTGCTGTCGCTCCAATCAGAAAGCCCCGTGCTTGGGAGTCTCCGGCGGCCCAAGCCAGGTCGTGAATACGCTGAAAACCAAACATCGAGTAATAAATGTAAAAAGGAATCATGGGGTAATTGCTGACGCTATAAGATGTTGCGACTGCCAACCACGCTGAAAATGCCCCAGATTCCGTGATTCCCTCTTCCAGCATCTGGCCCTGTTTATCCTCTCTGTAAAACATTACCTGATTCGAATCTGCAGGGTCGTACAATTGACCGGCAGAAGAATAAATACCCAGTTGTCTGAAGAGCCCCTCCATGCCGAACGTTCGAGCCTCATCCGGAACAATAGGCACGACACGTTGACCAATATCTTTGTCCTTCGTAAGCGTTGTAAGCAGTCTGACGAAAGCCATGGTCGTTGAAATTTTACGCTCACCACTGGATTTAGTTTGAGCTTCGAACGACGAAATTTTCGGCACATTTAAGGGCTGCGTTTTCGTTCGTCTTTGCGGAACAGGCTCTCCGAGATTCTCCCTAACCTTCCTCATGTACTTTAGTTCAAGACTATTATCTGCTGGTCGGTAGTATGGAACCTCTGAAAGATTTTCATCTGATATTGGTATGCCAAAGCGATCGCGAAATTTTTTCAAAGAATCTACATCGAGTTTTTTGACTGAATGTGTTGAATTTTGTGCTTCAGCAGTATCGCCGAAAGCATAGCCTTTCACTGTCTTTGCCAGAATAACCGTAGGCTTACCGTCTGCTTTGACCGCTTCCGCATAGGCGGCATATACCTTATACGGATCATGCCCACCGCGATTCAAAGCCATAATGTCGTCATCAGACAAGTGCTCAACCATCTTCAGTAATTCATCACTTTTCCCAAAAAAATTTTCTCTGGTGTATGCCCCTCCCCGACTGACGTAGTTTTGATACTCGCCGTCGACTACCTCGTCCATTCGTGATTGCAAAATACCATCTTTATCCGATTGCAGAAGTGGGTCCCAATGCCTACCCCAAACCACTTTAATTACATTCCAACCAGCGCCGCGAAAGACCCCTTCTAGTTCTTGTATGATTTTCCCATTACCCCTAACCGGCCCGTCAAGGCGCTGCAGATTACAGTTTATAACAAAAATTAGATTATCTAATTTCTCTCTTCCTGCTTTGCTTATTGCACCAAGAGATTCTGGTTCATCCGTTTCTCCATCCCCCAAGAAAGCCCAAATCTTCCGCTTCGAATTATCTAAGATCCCGCGGCTTGTCTGATACTTCAAGATATGTGCTTGATAAATCGCCTGAATAGGGCCAAGCCCCCTTGAAACCGTTGGGAATTGCCAGTAGTTGGGCATGAGCCATGGGTGCGGGTAAGAGGACAGTCCATTACCATCCACTTCCTGCCTAAAGTTATCAAGTTGCTCTTCGCTGATTCGACCCTCGAGGTAAGAACGAGCATAAATACCCGGCGAAGAGTGACCTTGAAAATAAATTAGATCACCTTCATCGTCATTATTCGGCCCTCTAAAAAAGTAATTAAACCCCACATCATATAAAGTAGCAGCTGATGAAAAAGTCGAAATATGACCCCCGATACTTGGGTCCCTCAAATTCGCCCGCATCACCATGGCCATCGCGTTCCATCGAACGATCCCGCGGATTTCTCTCTCCATAAACATGTCACCCGGCATTCGATCTTCGACTGACGGGGATATGGTATTGCGATATGGAGTAGAGACTGAATTTGAACCCTCTGTAGAACCGATAATCCGCGCCCGATTTGAGAGAGAACTCAAAAGAAACTGAGCGCGATCTATCCCTTCTTCCTCGATGACGGAGTACATAGCATCGAGCCACTCGCGCGTCTCTTCGGGATTTTGATCATCTTTCTTGCTCATTTTTCAGCCTCTAACGATAAGATTTTAAAACGAATGCACAATTCCAAATAGACCTGACATAAAGGTAACCAATGCATTTCTTCAAAATGTAATTAAATTACAAGAGGGCATAGGATACCCTATTTTAAAGCAAAAATCACCGAGGT
>PAEL01000033.1 GCA_002700775.1 Gammaproteobacteria bacterium
CAACGAAAAAAACAAGCACCTATGAAAATTATAAGAACCGCTATACCCGACGTTTTAGTTTTTGAACCTCTCGTGCATCACGATGATCGAGGTTATTTTATGGAGACATGGAAGCAATCTCAGTTCAAAGAAGTGAATCCAAATTTACACTTTGTTCAAGATAATCAAAGTCAATCATGCAGAGGAACTTTACGAGGCCTTCACTATCAACGAATGCACCCACAAGGCAAATTAGCTCGCGTTACTTCAGGTCAAGTTTTTGATGTGGCGGTCGATTTACGACAATCTTCGACCACTTTTAAGAAATGGGTCGGCATCGAACTTTCTGCTGCAAACAAAAAACAATTATGGATTCCTCCTGGTTTTGCTCATGGGTTTTATGTTTTGAGTGAACAAGCTGAGTTAATTTACAAATGCACTGACTATTACTTCCCAGAGGATAATCATTGCATTCTTTGGAACGACCCGCTTATCGGGATTACGTGGCCGTTGGTTCATGAGACCCCATTTCTCTCGAAAAACGACCAATGCGGCAAACCTTTTCAAGAATCCGACCTTTTCGAATAATATTGTAAACCAAACTATGAAACTATCGTCGCCGTTGAAAAATTCAGTAGTACTTACAGGAAGCAGTGGTCAACTCAGTCAGTCCATTATAAAGCTCTGGTCAAGTCATCCAATATCAATGACACACACGCTTTTACCGTTTTCAAAATCACAGTTAGATATTACGGACCCAAAAAGTATCGATTTAAAACTACCAAGTAAAGATGTAGCGGTATTAATTAATACCGCCGCGTACACTGATGTGAATGGAGCCGAAATTAATCATGAGATTTCATATGAGGTAAATGCTTTAGGTCCAGAACTCCTTTCAAAGTGGGCTCATAATCACAACGCAAAACTTTTACAGGTCTCAACTGACTTTGTGTTTGATGGAAATGCCTCCGTGCCCTATGACATATACGCGACCCCAAACCCAATAAACATCTATGGACTTAGCAAGCGCAAGGGAGAAGAGTGCGTTATTAAAAAACTGCCTGAGAGTAGTAGTATTGTTCGGACCTCTGCTCTCTATTCCTCCACTGGAAAAAATTTTGTTAACACCATGCTCAATCTTATGATAACCCGTGATAGTTTAAGCGTAATCGATGATCAGATTATTTCACCCACCTCATCGAATTCGTTAGCAAAGGTTTTAATGAGTATCGCCCAGAAGTTAGTTGAAGGAACCGCTCACAAGATATACCACTGGAACGATGGCGGAACACTAAGCTGGTATGACTTTGCTACCGAAATTCAGAAAGAAGCGCTATCATTAGGTTTGCTGACAACGCGTATACCCATGGCGCGAGTTTCATCACGCGATTATGAAAGTATCGCGCAACGTCCGAGCTATAGCGTAATGGACAGAGGAAAAACGCTCACGAACTTTGAATGCCCTAAAGAGAGCTGGCAGACTCAATTAAACACCGTTTTAAAAAAGAAAATCGAAAAAAATTCCCATCTGACTGCGGGTTTATAGCTTTTATTTTTACATTTTTTTATCTTTAAATGCCATCATTGGTAATTTCCTAAGCAACAAACCTGATTCGCATAGAGTACATTTTAAATGAAAAAATTATTAGTTACGGGTGCAGCAGGGTTCATCGGCACAAACTTTGTTAACTATTGGCGAGAAAGAAAGCCAAAGGACATCATAGTTGCACTGGACAGCTTAACGTATGCCGGGAACGCAATTAACCTCGGACATCTACGACACGATCCTACGTTTGCTTTTATCGAGGGTGATATTAGAGACCAGCAACTAGTTACTGACCTTTTAAACAACTATCAGATTGATACGATTGTTCATTTTGCGGCCGAAAGCCATGTTGATAGATCAATAACGGGGCCCGACACTTTTTTAGAAACAAATATTACCGGGACCCATTCACTACTTAAAGCAGCAAAAAAAGTTTGGTTAGACAGCAATGATCGTCTCGGCCACCATCATTTTCATCACGTTTCAACTGATGAAGTTTATGGTTCGTTAACCGACGATGGGGCACCTTTTTGTGAAACCACGCCATACGCTCCGAATTCCCCGTACGCTGCAAGTAAAGCAGCATCCGACCATTTGGTTCGGGCCTACAACCAAACCTTTGGCTTAAAAACAACGACCAGCAATTGTTCAAACAACTACGGTCCTTTTCAGTTCCCGGAAAAACTGTTACCACTTTGCATACTTAATATCTTGTTGGGGAAATCGATTCCTGTTTATGGAGATGGTCAACAAATTCGAGACTGGCTTTTTGTTGACGACCATAACACCGCTATCGACTTAGTGTTGTCTTCAGGAAGACACAGTGAGACATACAACGTTGGCGGGAATAACGAAATGAGAAATCTAGACGTTGTCAAATTATTATGTTCATTGCTCGACTCGCAATTTGATTCCGACGAAACGTTAAAACAAAGATATCCACATTCACCGTGCGCACAAAATAATGGCGCGGCCAGCTTGATTTCATTTGTTCAGGACCGGCCTGGCCATGATGTCAGGTACGCGGTTGATGCTTCAAAAATCAAATCTACACTAAAATTCGTACCGAGCGAAACCTTTGCCACTGGTTTAAAGAAGACTATAGATTGGTATATAAACAACCGGTCTTGGTGGGAAAACATCAAAAATGGATCTTATCGAAAAAAAAGATCTGACATGTAAAATTACCCGGTCACAGAAACTCGAGATCAAAGTCATTGATAAGAAAATTTATTTATTTCGTCCATTTACTTTTCTTGCTTTATTTTTCGCGAGAAATTTTTTCTTACGAAATTTCGGGCTCAAGGTGGATGTCAGGATCAACTACGTTTTTCGTTCAAATACCCGGAATATCGCCGTCAGGGTTAAGCTGGAACGATGCATTTAAATCCGCACTCAACGAGTGGTCTCAGAAAACCGTTTTCAAATTTCAATATGTAGATGAATTTCAAGATCCGTGTATTGTTGACCAACTAAATGGTGTTGCTTTTACAAGTGATATTTGTGGCGTTGCCTACGGTAAAAACACTCTTGCCGTTACCATGCGAAGCTACCGAAGAGAAATTCTCGGAGAGCCATCAATAATAGAGTCCGACATCGTGATCAATAATACAATGAATTACGATGTTTATGACGGTAGTCCTCGCCTCGGGCGAAATCAAGCCTCAGACTTTCGTAGAATGGCTTTACATGAGTTGGGTCATGCTATCGGGCTTGAACATGAAGAGAATTCGCTATCAATAATGGCGCCATCGATCTCTTCAATAGACAGGTTAACCGCGGACGATATCGACGGCGTTAAAGCACTATACTCTGGACTAATTGACTGCCCGAAAAAGAAATTGAGTTTCGGTCGAACCGTGGCAGAGCTTAGTGAGGGTGATTGCACAGTTAGCCAAATTACAGGAGGAGGAGCTGACGATAGCTTCATCGACCTCTATCCTTTTTCTCTAAGCCAACAAACTACTGTTAACTTTACTATTGAATCTCAAACCCTTGATGCGGTGCTTTTAATTTCCAATCCCTTTTTGGAGATCAATTATCTGGACTATAAAACTAAGGAGGGCTGTGGATCTGAGTTAAGCGCGAATCTTAAACCCGGTGACTACATACTTTTAGCAAACACCTTTGCTGAAAAAATTGACCCGGTATGCGATGTCAAAGGTGCGTATGAATTATTTAGCAATTTCGAAAGCGATTCGATCATGGACTTAGGAGAAACATTAAGCACCGGAGGCAGCTCCTCGAGAGGAGCAAAATTCCAAGGTGGAATTTTAATTGCAGAAGACTTCAAGTTCACAAACAATCTCTCATCTGACCAGGCTTTGAATGTTATTGCTGTTGTCAACATAGATCCGATTCATATCAACAAAGAAGGTTTTTTTATTGTCGTCGCAGAAGTGGGCTCACAGATTTTTGCGCTTAATTCAAGCGGAGAGTTTACACAAGCAGGCCCTACACTCTCATCGCTTCCGAAAATACGATCTAAGCGACTAGAAGTAGTCGAGCGCATTGATATAACGAATGACTTCCTTCCTAAAAGTCGCGGCATAAATGATATCAATGTTAATTTTTATGTCGCATACGGATTATACAGTGATACAAATGAGATTTATTATCATCAACTCCCAATCAACGTAACGATATCAGAGAAGTAGCAACTATTTGTTTTATGTCAACGTACATTTCAGCTATACTATTGCGCAAATTTTTATTGCGATCGGTATGTACTGGATCGTTTCCTTAACCCAAAACGCTCGTTACGCATCACCAAGGATCCGTTACAGGGTTCTATAGACCCACCCAGATCACAAAGCGCCAGTTAGCAGAGATTATAAAAATGGTAAACCAGAAGAGGAATTTGTATAGGATGACAAACTTAATACACTTCAGTTTTCGAACCAAGATTAACTCGCTTAAAGTAATCACCGCTCATATTTGTGCCCTAACTTTTCTCTTTATGGCTAGCGCTTCAGTATTAAGCCAGCAGTCTCCCGCAAACAACCTAGCGCCTGTCGAGAAAATTTGCCTGTTGGGCCAAGAGTGTGTGGGTACAAAAGCCGGAGCCATGGAAATGACAGAAACTTCTGATGCCCTGGAGATAACGTTACAACAGGCTAAGGAGACTGATCCTTCATTATCCACAATAGCAACATCTAGATACGATGCCGAAGCCGGGTACTTAGCAAATTGTATGGCCTGTCACACCACAGGCGCCGCTGGCGCGCCAAAACTCGGAGCCAAACGGGAGTGGGAAGCAAGAATGAGCAAAGGAATGGATGCTGTGATGGCGAACGTCATTAACGGATTCAGTGTAATGCCTGCTCGAGGACTATGCATGACCTGCAGTGATGAACAGCTACAGAGCATTGTTAACTACATGATAGAAAAATAGCTCACACCGATGCGATGCATTATCAGTTGCAAAACGATGAAGGATCCAAATAAAAAAAATCTAGCGATTCTTAAAGAGGAGTAGAAAATGGATGTAATAAAGAAGTTAATAAAAAATAATATTAAACTGGTTACGTTGTTGTGGGCTTTTGCTTGCGTGAACCCGACTCTCGGCTATGAAAAATCAATCCAGCTTGCTCAACTAAGCGATGGATTCGACGCAAAAGCAACTTACATGGCATCTTGTTTTGCTTGCCACAGCACTGGAGCTGCCGGTGCCCCAAAAGTTGAATCGGGGAATAGTGCAGCGTGGACTTCTCGCTTAGAAAAAGGAATGGATACAGTTGTTCAAAATGCGATCGTTGGCATCAATAACATGCCGCCCAAGGGTTTATGCTTTACTTGCACAGACGCAGATATTACAGCGTTAGTACAATACATGATAGAAAACAGCAAATAAAATTTAGATTAGAAAGGATCGAAAGACCCTTTCTAATCTTTGAAGCACTCTTTAAAAACCATAAAAATATCCCTATTTTTTTTCAACCTCAATTTCTAATCGACTTACTTTTTCTTCTAAAGCTTTAATGCGAACTTGAGCCCGCTGCAGAGCAGCAGACTGTGCGTCAAATTCATCCTTACTTATTATATTGAGCGAACCCAGACTATTCTTGAGTTGCTCTTCTATTTTATCCTTCACGTCATTTCGGACATTTTGACCCAGCGCTTCGGCTTGAGGCAAAATTGCTGCAACCCTCTCTGTTACCTGGTCAAAGAACTTTTTATCCAACGTTTAACTCCTTCTATTTGAAAATACCTAGCTCTTAACATTTACAAGCTTACTCTACTTCGACCCGAAAGGCTCAGCAACACTTTATCAGAGCAAGAGCGGCGCACCAAGTTGGCGCAATAAAGCTCAGCGATCGAAGATCAGGAATTAATCTGCACAATAGTTGTGCACCTCCGAACGGTCAGGTACTGAATTTTCTAAACCCTAAACAACTCGTTTCATACAACTTGTTGTTAACAATAAATATTTTCTATGTGGCACGGACCGTGCATTACCCAATTGTCCATAACGCTGTCGGCTGAATCGTGAGACAGCGTTCGAAGCAAGACCAAGCGACCACAAAAGGAGAAACACGATGAAGTTAGTAACGGCGATTATAAAGCCATTCAAGCTCGACGACGTGCGAGAAGCATTGTCCGAGATAGGGGTCCAAGGCATTACGGTAACAGAGGTGAAGGGATTTGGTCGGCAAAAAGGCCATACCGAGCTGTATCGAGGTGCAGAATACGTAGTCGACTTCTTACCTAAAGTAAAGATCGAAGCTGCTATCGGCGTTGGGTTGTTAGATAAAACAATAGAAGCGATTAGCAAGACTGCGAACACTGGAAAAATTGGCGATGGTAAAATTTTTGTCACTTCCTTGGAGCAGATAATACGAATTAGGACCGGTGAAGTCGGAGAAGAAGCAGTTTAATTTTGACCTAAAATTGTCAGCGGCTTAAAAATAAGTCGCAATGGAGGTAAGAGTGGAAAACCAAATTTTTGAATTACAGTACGCCATGGATACATTTTATTTTCTTATTTGCGGCGCTCTAGTTATGTGGATGGCAGCAGGCTTCGCAATGTTGGAAGCAGGCCTAGTCCGAGCTAAAAATACAACAGAAATTCTGACAAAGAACGTTGCCCTTTTTGCAATAGCAAGCACAATGTATTTGATCTGCGGTTATCAATTTATGTATGACGGAGGATTTTTCTTAAGTGGCATAACGACAGTGGCAGAAATGGATAATGCGGCTGTAGCTCAGGTCCTCATAGATTCGGCCGAGGAAGGTTTTGATGGCGGGTCTGTCTACTCAGGCGCTTCGGACTTTTTCTTCCAAGTGGTTTTCGTAGCTACGGCGATGTCCATAGTCTCAGGTGCAGTCGCAGAGCGAATGAAGCTTTGGGCCTTTTTATCATTTGCCGTCGTGATGACTGCAGTTATTTATCCCATTGAAGGCGGCTGGACTTGGGGTGGGAAAGACGTACCCTTCATTGGCGCACTCAGTTACAGTGACTATGCGGGTTCAGGAATTGTGCATCTCGCAGGAGCTACTGCAGCGCTTGCCGGTGTTCTACTGCTCGGTCCGCGAAAAGGTAAATACGCTAAAGACGGATCAGCACAGGCTATTCCCGGCGCAAATATGCCTCTTGCAACTTTGGGAACATTTATCCTTTGGATGGGATGGTTTGGATTCAACGGCGGGTCAACGTTAAAACTCGGGGGTATCGGAGTTGCGAATGAAGTTGCGAATGTTTTCCTGAATACGAATGCAGCTGCAGCGGGTGGTTTAATTGGAGCCTTAGTCATTGCACGCATTCTTTTCGGGAAAGCCGATTTGACAATGGCCTTAAATGGGGCGTTAGCTGGCCTAGTAGCTATCACCGCTGAGCCGGCCGACCCATCTCCCTTGCTTTCGACAATTATTGGGTTCATCGGCGGTGTGATAGTCGTATTCAGTATCGTCGGACTCGACAAATTAAGAATTGATGATCCGGTCGGTGCAATTTCAGTCCACGGAGTGGTTGGCTTATTTGGTATCTTCGCAGTCCTTCTTTCTGACGCAGATGCCACCTTCTCTGGTCAACTAATCGGTGCACTAGTAATATTTACATGGGTTTTCATAACCAGCTTTGTAACTTGGATGGTTATAAAGACAGTATTTGGTATCAGAGTGTCGGAAAAAGAGGAAAGTGAAGGAGTCGACATTGCTGAATGCGGTCTAGAAGCTTATCCAGAATTCGTTCCACGAAAATAAACGCAACCCTCTCAAAAGGCGCCCGATATTGTCGGGCGCCTTTCTATTAACTTACTCCTCGACAGATTATTTCTAACTACCCTAAATCGCCATACAAGTATTGTAATAACGAAAGGGCTACTACAGGAGCTGTTTCTGCTCGTAGGACACGAGATCCAAGCCGAAGCAGACTCGCTCCAAAGGCTTTTGCCTCAGAAAGTTCCTCACTTGAAAAACCACCCTCCGGTCCGACTAAAAGTTCTACACGTCTTAAATTGGAGAAATCACTAAATACTTTATCGCCACGCGGATCTAAAACAATTTTTATTGACGCTTGATCTAAGTCTTTTCGCCAAACATCTGTAAAATTCATCGGGCAATTAATTATCGGCATTCCTACTCGACCACTTTGTTCGCAGGCTCCTGCCGCGACTTTGCGAAAGTGCCTAAGTCTGTTCTCTATCCGATCGAGTTTAAGCTTTACATCGCAATTCTCTGAAAATACCGGTGTGATCTCACTTACCCCAAGCTCCGTGGCTTTCTGGACTGCATAATCCATCCTTTCACCTTTTGAAAAGCATAAAAACAGGTGTATTTTAAGCGTCAGTTCCTCTGGGGGGGAAATCTTTTTTTCGACCTGAACTTCTATTTTTCTTTTCTCCCGAAATATAACCGTTGAGAGAAATTCTCCGTCGTTTTCATTAAACAATTTTACTTTGTGGCCAACGGCTATACGCAGCACCACACCCAGATAATTAACGGTTTCGGGAGGTAACGAACAATTCGTGTTTTCAACTAACTGGGTTGGAACATATACACGTGGAATGCGCATGAATTTAAAAATTTTCCAAATTATACTGGGGACTTACTGCGGAGAGTCCAAGATTCTCAATAATCGCTATGAGAGGACCCGAACGATTCATGGAATAAAAATGCAAACCGGGTGCTCCGCCTTCGAAAAGCTTTTCGCACATCCTAGAAACAACCTCGACACCATATTTACATAAGTCATCATTGTTATTTTCAAACGTCTCTAGCCTTTTTTTAAGCCATCTTGGAATTTCAGCACCGCAAACGGAGCTAAACTTAATCAGACTAGCCTTATTGGTAATCGGCATAATCCCGGGGACGATTGGCACATCGATATCTTCTTTTTGACATTGTGAGATAAATTCAAAGTATGCGTCCACATTGTAAAAATATTGAGTGATCGCACTGTTGGCACCAGCTTTCACTTTCTTTTTAAAATAATGTATGTCGGTAATGACTGACTTTGACTCGGGGTGCGTTTCAGGATAGCAGGCGACATCGATATGAAAGTGCTCCCCGGTCTCGGCTCGAATGAACTGCACCAGATCTGACGCATGAGGTTGCTGCGCTAATGAGCCTATGCCAGACGGCATATCTCCGCGAAGAACGACTAAGCGACCTACTCCGAACTCTCGATACTCGTCAAGAATCATACGCATTTCTTCGTCTGTAGTACCACCGAAAGACAGATGTGGCACTGCATTAATGCCTCGCTCTAAAAAACTGCGCACCAAGTCGCGGGTTCCTTGCTTAGTTGCACCCCCAGCCCCATATGTTACTGAAAGGTATTCGGGTTGAAATCTTTGCAAGACCCTTACCACTGAGTCTAATTTCGACATTCCCTCAGATGTTCTGGGAGGAAACATCTCAACGCTAAAAGGACGAGCTTTTTCTATAATATTTGTTTTTGACTCACCCATATAAAACTAATTTAACCCTCATAAAAGTTAATATTTATAAGTATCAGGTTTAAACG
>PAEL01000034.1 GCA_002700775.1 Gammaproteobacteria bacterium
ATTTTACGACTTAAACTTGCGCATAATCTTTTTTTCCTCCGATCCATCTTTCTATTAGTGGTTGAATACTCTCCGGATAATCTCTAAAAATAATTTTTTCTGAATCTCTGGCGATTTCAAGCAAATCTGAGTCGCGATTTAAATCCGCAATTCGGAAGTTTGTGCTGCCAGTTTGTTGAGTGCCTAAAACTTGACCTGCTCCTCTTAGTTCGAGGTCTTTTTCTGCTATTAAAAACCCATCGTTTGTTTCCCGTAATACAGCAAGTCGCTGTCGCCCATTTACCGAAAGCGGGGCGTGATAAAGAAGTAGGCAGTAACTGTCTATTGCTCCACGTCCAACTCGCCCTCTTAGTTGATGTAATTGAGCTAGGCCAAGGCGTTCAGAATTTTCGATAATCATTAGGCTTGCATTTGGCACGTCGACCCCAACCTCAATTACTGTCGTTGCTACCAACAGTTGAATATCATTTGTTTTAAATTGTTCCATAATTTTCAACTTCTCCGCCGGTTTCATACGACCATGAAGCAAGCCGACGGTTATTTTTGGAAGCAGTTTTGATAGTTTCTCAGCAGTGGCTTGTGCCGCTTCAGCTTGCAAAACATCAGATTCTTCGATCAGGGTACATACCCAATATGCCTGTTGATTATTTGTGCATGCCGCATTAATTCTTTCAATAATTTCCTCGCGTCTCGCGTCCGGAATTACTGCCGTTTTCACAGGGGTCCGCCCAGGGGGGAGTTCATTGATAACTGAATTATCCAGATTGGCGTAAGCGCTCATCGCAAGTGTTCGCGGAATGGGTGTTGCTGTCATCATAAGCTGATGAGGACTGATTTTCATTCTAAGAGCCTTATTCTTCAGTGCAAGGCGCTGATGTACCCCGAACCTGTGCTGTTCATCGACAATTATTAGTCCTAATTTATGGTAATGTACTTTTTCTTGGAAAAGAGCATGAGTGCCAGATATAAATCTACAGGTGCCATCAGAGATTGCTTTGACAAGGTTTTCCCGAGATTTTCCTTTCGTTTTGGCGCTAAGGCACCCTACTTTGATATCTAGGGTTCTAAACCATTTCTCAAAGGCCATGTGATGTTGTTCTGCGAGTAGTTCTGTTGGCGCCATTAGTGCAACTTGGAAGCCAGCGCCGATAGCTCGCAAACTAGCCGCAGCTGCAACAATTGTTTTTCCTGAACCTACATCTCCTTGCAGTAGCCGCAGCATTGGGTATGGGCGTGTCAAATCATCATTGATTTCCTTGATTACTTTGGTTTGACAGTTAGTAAGCTTAAAAGGGAGGGAATAAATAAAATTCTTAAGCAGAGAGTTTTGTTTAGGAAACTGAGGTGCGACTCGCTTATTAAATTCATTTCTCGACTGACGCATACTTATCCGGTGAGCAAGTAGCTCTTCGAATGCAAGTCGTTTTGTTCCACTTGTAAAATCGTTGTTCTCATATGTTCTTAAAGACGATGGGCGAGGCCGATGGATTTGTGAAATTGCTTTAGTTAAATCAGCAAGACCCAATGCGGCATTAAGCTCAACCGGAAGGTAGTCTTCCAGAGGTTGGGCATCTTCTAGAAGATTAACTGCATCCTTTATGATGGTTTTTAGTCTATTTTGTTGCAGACCCTCTGTAATTGGATATATCGGACTAAGTGTTTTTGGTAACCCTTCTTCAGTAAGTGCTTTGAGTATTTTATATTCCGGATGAAAGATTTCGGGGCCGGTTCGTCCGAATCTTATGTCTCCATAGCATCTCACCTTAGCTCCAATTGAGAGAGACGATTTTTGAGTCGCGTTAAAATGGAAAAATTTTATTGTTAAATGTCCGCTTTTATCATTAAGGGTGCACACAAGTGCCCTGCGTCTTCCAAATTGAATTTGGCAGTTTGTAATCTCTCCTTGTATTTGTGATTTTTTATTAGGTTGCAATTCGTTAATTTTAGTAATTTTTGTTTTGTCTTCATATCTAATTGGCAAATGAAAACATAAATCTTGTATTGAGGTAATTCCAATAGAAAGTAATCTTTTCTCGAGAGCAGGGCCAACACCTTTGATGTAGGAGGTCGGTAAATCGCAGAGTCGACTTGTGGTCACTTGATAGTTGCTATGAATGTGCTTTCTAGTTTGTAATACTGCATTTTCTAATTCGACACACTCAGAATAGCATCGATTTCAATGCTAACGTTTTTAGGAAGGCGGCTGACTTCAACAGTTGCGCGTGCAGGGTATGGAGAAGAGAAAAATTTTTTCATAATCTCATTGACGATTGAAAAGTTCTCAAGATCCGTAAGATATATTGTTAATTTGATAGCGTTGTCAATGGAGCTGTCGGATGCATCCGCAACCGCAATTAAATTTTTGAAAACCTGATAAGTTTGCTGTTCTATGTCACCTTTAACTACCGTCATCGATGATGGATCTAGTGGAATTTGGCCGGATATGAATATCAGGTCTTTTACTTTTATTGCTTGCGAATATGGCCCAATAGCAGCCGGGGCATTTTCAGTTTTTATGGGCAGTAATTTGTTCATTTCAATCCCTGCGTTTATTGATAAGATTTCGATGCGGTTTTTTTAAAATTTCTGTATTTTCAGTCATTAGCACCTAACATTTTTTTAATAGTTTTTCTTGCTTTGGAACTTTTTACCCGAGTTACTTTAGATACTGCTCTAATAAGCCTGACTTTTTTTAGTACATCTGCTAGGTGAACTCGGCTCCGAACATTAAGTAAAAGATTTACGATGCTGAGATGCGCGTCACGTTCTTCCGTTGAGATTCGTTCTATGTTTGCTTCTGTACTTGTAATGGTCGTCGCTAACACAGCGATTATTCCTCTTTCATTTTCTAGTTCGACTCTCAGTTCTACTGAGAAATCTCCGGTAACATCTGGATCCCAGGCGGCTGAAACAAATTTTTCTGGGTCGTTTCGAAATTCTGCAATATTATTGCAATCGTCAGTGTGCACGACTAAGCCGCGGCCTACACTTATATGGGCGATGATCGGATCACCAGGGATTGGGTGGCAGCACTTAGCATAAGTCATGACAACCCCTTCCGAGCCCCTTATATCAATTGAACCAATGCGATCTGATTCTTTTTTCACCGCTGCAAGAGATAGTTCGTCATTTGCAGTAAGCCGTTTGGCAACAATGTATGCCATGCGATTTCCCAGACCTATTTCTTCGAGGACTTGGTCTAGAGAGGTGCCGTCCGATTCTAGAACCATATTGTCGATATCTCTTTGAGGGATATCTTCAATTCGCTTTCCAAATCCGGCTAGTGCTTTAGTTAATAATCGCTCTCCGAGTGCAACCGACTCTGAGTGTTTTTGATTTTTAAGATAATGTCGAATATTGCTTCGCGCTTTCCCACTAACGACGAAACTAAGCCACGCAGGATTCGGTCTTGTGCCGGGGGCAGTAATCACTTCTACTGTTTGTCCACTTTGTAATTTTTCGCTAAGTGGAGCTAAACTTCGGTTTATACGGCATGCTACACAGGTATTTCCAACATCTGTGTGAATTGCGTAGGCAAAGTCTACGGCTGTCGAGCCTGAAGGTAATTCTAGAATTGTCCCTTTTGGCGAAAACACATAAATCTCATCAGGGAATAAGTCAATTTTAACGTTTTCGATAAATTCAAGAGAATTTCCGGCATTTTTTTGCATATCTAGCAAGCCATTTACCCACTCACGAGCTCTGAGGTGCGCATCGTTTGGCAGGGCATCACTGGATTTATAGAGCCAGTGAGCTGCAATACCATTGTTTGCCATGGCCTCCATTTCTTCGGTACGGATTTGAATTTCAATAGGGACGCCATGCATGGAAAAAAGAGAGGTATGCAATGATTGATATCCGTTGGCTTTGGGAATTGCGATGTAGTCTTTGAATCTGCCGGGAACCGGCTTATACAGGCTATGCACAGCCCCCAAAACGCGATAACACGTATCAACGCTGTCCACGATGATCCTGAAGGCGTAAACGTCCATTATTTCTGAAAAAGGCTTTTGCTGAAGACGCATTTTTTCGTAAATACTATAAAGGTGTTTTTCACGACCTAAGCACCTTCCAGGAAGGCCTTCACGATCTAAGCAAGCTTCTATCGCTGTTTGGATTTTCGTAAGAATTTCTTTCCGGTTGCCGCGGATAGATCGGACAGCATTGTTAATCCGACGAGCGCGCATTGGATAAAGAGCCCCAAAACCTAATTCTTCGAATTCAATTCGAACATTATTCATCCCTAGGCGGTTTGCGATAGGCGCGTAGATATCGAGGGTTTCTCTTGCGACTCTGCGCCGCTTATCTGGCGTAAGAACGTCAAGCGTTCTCATATTATGCAGTCGATCGGCAATTTTAACTAAAATGACGCGGAGATCTTTCGCCATCGCCATCGCCATTTTTTGAAAATTTTCAGCTTGCGCTTCAGCTCGAGTTGAGAAATCGATTTTGTTGAGCTTGCTAACGCCATCGACTAATTCTGCAACGCTATTGCCAAATTGGTTACGAATTGCTCTTTTTGTGATGCCCGTATCTTCGATTACATCGTGCAACATAGCTGCAGTGAGAGACTCTGGATCCATGTGCATTTCGCTGAGAATTGTCGCAACCGCTAGGGGGTGGGTGACGTAGGGCTCGCCGCTTTGTCTTATTTGGCCATCATGCGCTTGTTGAGCGTAATAAAAAGCTCGCCGAACTTGGTTTACCTGGTGCTTATTTAGGTAACTAGCTAAATCATCAACTAGAGCGTCAACAGTCTTCTCTATGGCCACTGCGGGTAGCAAAGTGTGATTCTCCAAATTCTTCAAAAAGATTTGCTAAGAATTCGCTCGGAATCGTGTATGGTATTCCTAGTGCAATGGTTGTTGAATTCCTAGTCTGGCATAAGGGAACGGGTGTTTATTACACGCCAGCCCGAAACAATTATTCACGTAATAGATTCACAAATGTTGCAATCCTCTTAGTCTTCGACAACTGAATCAGTCTCGTTATTTTCTTGCGAGGAATCTGGAATTACAATCTCAGCCGCGCCCTCATTTATTGCGGCTTCCGCTTCGGCTAAGGCAGTAACTTCAGCTTCCATAGCGCTTTCATCAATCTCAACCCTCGGTTTTGTAACCAGAATGTCGGCATTTACATGACCCTCGGCTATTTCACGCAGAGCTATTACCGTTGGCTTATCTTTATCTATACTAACCATGGGATCTTTGCCGCCCGTTTGGATTTGACGTGCTCGCTTGCTTGAGACCATCACTAGCTCAAATCTGTTGTCTACTTTATCTAAGCAATCTTCTACTGTAATCCGCGCCATCTTAATTTCCTAATTAATCTACGTTTTTCATCATTTTACGCTAAATCAACAAAAATTGAAGCCTTTGTTTGGGGTTGGTTATAATCAAATAAAAATGAGTAGTAGCAAAGATCCGAACATTTTCCGTTTAATCTGTCTTATTTTTAAATTTCAGTCTTTCGGAGCGTATTATTGCAAGAATCTCTTCGAGCGCCGTGTCAAATTGATCATTTATAATTACATAATCAGCTTCGGTGGCGTGAGACATGTCTTCGGCGGCTTGATTCATTCTTCTTTTGATAATGCTGTTATCATCTTGGCCTCGAGCTTTCAGGCGTTTTTCCAGAGTCTCTACTGATGGTGGTAAGATGAACAATGAAGTAGATTTTGAATTTAGCTTCCTGGCTTGTTGAGCCCCTTGCCAGTCAATTTCTAGAATAATGTCGACTCCTGTCTCTAATTTAGATTTAATCCACGAGGCCGATGTTCCATAGAAGTTCCCATATACTTCTGCGCTCTCGAAAAACTCGTCTTTGCCGCGCATCTCTTCGAAGTTACTGAGAGACGTAAAATAATAATCTATCCCATGAACTTCACTTTTTCGAGGCGCTCGAGTCGTGTGGGAAACTGATACGCAGATTTCATCGCACCGCTCTAGTATTGCATCGACAAGTGAAGTTTTACCCGCACCTGAAGGCGCCGTAATAATGAAAAGGATGCCATGTTGCGTAGTCCTGATATTGTAATCCCTCAATTAAAGTTGTTTTTACGGTTTTATTACTTATGGGTGGCTATACCTTAATAGTAATACTGAAAGTTGCTTTTATCCATGGGCTAATTGTTTTTAAAAGCTCTAAAAATTCGATGAGTCAGCCACTTAAATTTTGTACAAATTTAAGTTTTCTGGCAAGGTAGGCAAGTTGAAAAATTGCTTTTATAAATTAACTTTTCTGGATCAAGTGAGTTATCTACGAGCAGAATATGCCTTTTAATAAATTTCAGGACTTCTTAGCAGGGCTTATTGGTAACCAAGCCCTCCGGCTTTTTCCACCGAAACGAGATCTGGAATTAAACGATCTTTTAGAAAAGCTCATGGGGCTCACTGGCGAAATTTCGGCCTTAATTACGGCCCGAGAAATTCTAGACCGCTACCGCGCACTATCCTCTCAGGGGAAGCTGGATTTTTTTTTGAATCTTGAGCAAAATTTTGGCGTACATCCTGAATTGATTTCACAATCATACAATACATATTTTGAAAACCCTTCAAGCATAAATCTAACTAATCTATATAAAAATACTGAACCGAAAAGAATTGAATTGCTTAGAAGGTTAAATCAAACGCCTAATGCTACTCACGACCTCGTTGCTATGCGCGTAGATTTGTTGGCATTTATTAAGGAATATCCAGATTTAAAGGTTGTTGATGGAGAATTCAGGCAGTTATTTAGCTCTTGGTTTACACGAAGTTTCTTAACCCTAAGTCAAATAAATTGGTCAACCTCTGCTGAAATTTTGGAGAGAATAATCCGATATGAAGCTGTTCATGAAATAAAAGATTGGGACGACCTAAGGAATCGAATACACCCGCCAAATAGGCGATGTTTTGCGTTTTTCCATCCTGCGTTAGTTAATGAGCCGTTAATATTTGTCGAGGTTGCACTGACCAATACAATACCAAAGTCAATAACTGATATTCTTGATGACCCCCTGTCGGCGTCATTAAATGATCGAGGATATACGACAGCAACTTTCTACAGCATTAGCAATTGTCAGCCAGGTTTGAAACAAATATCGTTCGGAAATTTCTTAATAAAACAAGTGGCGCAGGAGTTGGCCCTAGAATTCCCAAGTATAAAAAACTTTGTAACACTTTCTCCTATCCCAGGATTTTCGGCATGGTTGAGAGCTGAACAAAACTTTTCGAACAATAATGATAATGAAAGTCAAAAAGTTCCGTTGCCTGATTTCGGCGCAAGCAATCTTGATATTGAGGAAACAGGTCTTAGGAAACTGGTTTTTAGGTATTTATTAAGCAGTAAGAAAAATGGTTTGCCCGCAGACCCAGTCTGCCGCTTTCATCTTGGAAATGGAGCGAGTATCTATGAAATTAATGAAAACGCAGACCTCAGCCCGAAAGGAATATCTCAATCATATGGGGTGATGGTGAATTATCTTTACGACTTGAGCAGTATCGAAAGAAATCATGAAAACCTGTTTTCTAGCGGTAAAATCACATATAGAGATAAACTTAGTTCTTTGTTGGATAAAGATTTAAAACTTATTTAGGCGAAGGTCTCAAGCTCAAGGTGCAAGAGTCATACGATTGACACCGGAAGACTCTACTAATTTTTGTTCTTTTCTTCTTATATTTCCCTCACGCTTAAGCTGTTCGCGATTCGAGCTGTCAACCTTTAAATAATTGTTACGCCACGATTGATCACTATTCCAAACAAAAGGTGAGCGTTTGATCAGGGGCGTTTCTATTTTTTCGTTAAAAAGGGCGAGTGCCTGTTTAAATATTGCATTTTGCATTTCTATGTTGTTGGGTTTTCCACATGGATTACCGAGAGGGAAATCAACATGCAGATATCTGGGGATGACGCAGGTTTTTATTATGTCTAGAGCTGAGCCAATAACAACAGTTGGGATATTCTTCTCTTCAAGGTGCCTAGCGACCAGACTCACGGTCTGGTGACATACGGGTCATAAGGGCACTAGTATGGCGACATCGATGTTATTTTGAACAAAATGTTCGAAAATTCGGGGGCTATCAAATTTTGTAGTGTTTCTTTGGGAATAATCAGTCGGCACTGTATAAAAACAGGGCGCGGCCCCGCCAATTAGTCCTTCAGACGCAGCATTTTTTAAAGCTGCGATCGGTAGAAATGATCCAACATCTTTGGTGTGAGTTGCGGTTTTGTCCCAAGATAACTCAGATGTATACATCGATTCCGGAATTGGGTCACATTTGACGGAGTAAATGTCCCTGCAAGTTCGGCCTTTCTCTGTATTAGGCATCGCGGTTGTAATTAGGCCAACGCGACAATCAGCGATATCTTTGGACATTTTTGCGATAGGAGTCGTAGAGTGCTTTGCCCACTTGTAATCAGACGTATATCCCTGAGCACGATAAAACATCCTCGTTCGATCGATGTAAGAAATGTCGTAAACTTTTCTATCAAATGTATTAGTCATAATTCTCAATACCATCCAATATTTTTAAAATTGAAGTGCTTCCTTATTCAACATTTTGAATTTGTTCTCGCATTTGTTCAATCAATACTTTTAAGTCAACCGCTGATCGAGTGGTTTCTATAACAATTGATTTAGACGACAGGGTATTAGCCTCTCTATTTAGTTCTTGCATCAGAAAGTCCAACCGTCTTCCTTTGGATTCTTTTAAGGTTAGTACTCGTTGAACTTCAGTGATGTGCGTATGCAAACGATCTAACTCTTCTTCTATGTCTGCTTTTTGAGTAAGCAAAACAATTTCGGCTTCGAGTCGAGAAGAGTCAACATCAATTTTTAGTTTCGATATTTTTTCGAGCAACTGATTTCGCTCTCGAGTGAGGATTTGAGGCATTAATTCTCTAGTTTTGGCGATGATTTCGAGAACAGAATGGGAGCGTGCTTGGATAAAGGACCCTAATTCTTTTCCCTCTCTTGCTCGGGAGGTTTTTAGGTCTTCCATGGTTTTTTTGAACAGTGAAATCGCATCAGATTCGAGAGCCAGGGAGTCACTGTCATTGTCGATTATCACTCCTGGCCATTTTAAAATTTCACTCATTCCTAGCGGAGATGTCTCTTCGGATAGGATTTTAATTTGTTCAGTGGCTGATAAAAGGTGTGAAACAAGCTCGGTGTCAATCTTAATTGAGCTGCTCGAATTTTCAGTAATTTGATACCGTAGATGGCATTCAATTTTGCCACGAGTAAAGTTGCTTCGTATGGCACCTCTAATCGAGTTTTCAATACTCCTTAGTGAGTCTGGGACTCTGATATTAATTTCGAGGTAACGGTGATTGACCGAGCGCATTTCCCAGGCCAAAACGTAGCTTTCGGTACTGCTTTCCTGTCGAGCAAATGCCGTCATGCTGTGTGTCATCTTGCGCTCCTGGGTCTAAAGTTGTTTTTGATTAATCAATTTGCCCCAGTTGTAAGTAACCTTTACTCGCTCCGGACAAAAAATTCATGGATAATAAATTCACAAAATAACAAATCTTGGAATTCTAATGGATATTAAAGAAAGCTTATTAGTTAGACCCAGTGGACGTCAAGCCGATGAGCTGAGGCCCATAAATATTTCTCGAAATTATACCATGCACGCTGAGGGCTCTGTTTTGGTTGAGGCTGGGAGAACAAAAGTTCTATGCACTGCGTCAGTTGAAGCGTCAGTTCCACATTTTTTGCGCGGTTCCGGGCAGGGTTGGGTGACCGCAGAATACGGAATGTTACCTAGATCCACCGGTAGCCGCATGAACCGTGAGGCCGCCAAGGGGAAGCAAAGCGGGCGAACACAAGAAATACAAAGATTAATAGGTCGAGCGTTGCGGGCGGCTATTGATCTCAAGGCGTTGGGTGAAAATACAATTAAAATTGATTGTGATGTTATTCAAGCTGACGGAGGTACTCGAACGGCTGCAATAACTGGTGCTTGTGTAGCGTTAGCAGACGCCATTAACTTCCTATTAGAATCGGACAAATTAAAAGTCAGTCCGCTAAAACAAATGGTTGCGGCCGTTTCTGTAGGTATTTATCGCGGTCACGCCGTGTTGGATCTCGATTATGCCGAGGACTCCTCCGCAGAAACAGATATGAATATTGTAATGACTGAAACCGGAGGGTTTGTTGAATTGCAAGGGACTGGAGAAGACGGAGAGTTCAGCAAGGAGCAGCTAAATCAAATGATTACATTAGGATCAAACGGCATTTCAGAAATAAGCTTAATTCAAAAAGTTGCATTGGGTGGAAGTTAGCACTTTTATAAATTAATTTTTGGTAGAGAAAAAAATGGAGAGTTTTCAATTAAAGTTCCTTAAATATGTTATCGACCACCGAATCTTACGTTTTGGCGATTTCGTCTTGAAATCGGGTAGAAAGAGCCCCTACTTCTTTAATGCCGGGTTATTTGATACTGGAGAAAAGCTCTCTTTTCTAGCAGATTCTTATGCAGAAATGGTGATGTATTCAGATCTCCAGTTCGATGTTATTTTTGGCCCAGCTTACAAAGGTATTCCATTAGCGTCTGCGACAGCGTCAGCTCTTGCAAGAAATCATCGAATTGATAAACCTTTTTGTTTTAATCGCAAAGAAGAAAAAGCGCACGGTGAGGGTGGAAACTTAGTCGGAGCCGATCTTAGTGGGAAAGTATTAATAACTGACGATGTAATTACCGCTGGAACTGCTATTCGCGAGGCTTCTGAAATTATAAAAAATAATGGTGCTATTTTAAGTGGGGTGCTATTAGCGATGGATCGGCAAGAAAAAAGTCCTTCAGGGCTATCGACAGTTCAACAGATACAGGAAGATTTTAACGTTCCGGTGTTGAGTGTCATTACTTTGGAAGACATTATTAAATTTTTGATTGCGGCAAATGATTCTGATTTGCGGAAGCATCTTAAAAATGTCCAGGACTATCGGGAGCAGTATGGAGCATGAGATAGAAATGAGGTTTTAACGCAATAGCGATTATGCAATAGAAAGATAGCGGAACGTCTAATAACCTCACCCTCAATATCGTTGCTAGAGTTCGGAGACCATAGGTTGCATCATATTTACGCGCAAAAAGGCCCATTGCGTATCCCAATACTCCAGTGGCGATGCCTTAAATTCGCTTCTGACAAAATGTATTAAGCGACCTTCAACCACTCCCAAAAGTAAGCTACTTAGACAAGCAGGTGCAATTGTAGTTTCGAGGTTTTCTCTTATCTGTGCTTCGCGGAATACTTGCTTAAGGGTGGAATCTAAGCGACTGTAAAATTGCGATATCCTCTCTCGCAGGCGTTGCGTTTCACCCGCTAGAACATCGCCTGTTAAAAGTCTAGTCATGCCGGGATTTCGATCAAAAAATGTGAGTATTAGCGTTAAAATATTTTGACATTTTATTTCAGTGCTTTTTTCTTCAGCAATAATGCGATTAATTCTAACGAAAAGGGTTTCTTCAATGAATAATATAAGACCCTCAAACATTTTAGCTTTGCTTGGAAAGTGTCGATAAAGAGCAGCTTCAGAAACACCGACTTCGCGAGCGATTGATGCAGTAGTTATGCGGGCTCCTGGTAGTGTTTCGAGCATCCGAGCGATTGATTCTAGAATGTCATTTTTGCGCGAAAACTTTTTAGATTTTTTCATTAATGTTGTTGCTTTTTATCTCTTCACTAGTTATCAAAGTGCCAACGCCTTGATCGGTAAATATTTCCAATAAAACAGCATGCTGGACTCTGCCATCTACGATTGTTGCACTATTTACGCCGTTTTGAACCGCGTTAAGTGCACACTCAACTTTCGGGAGCATTCCGCCTTCAATAGTATTATCGGCTATTAGTTCATTTACTTGTTTAATCTTGAGCCCTGTAAGAATATTCCCTTTTTTATCTTTTACTCCTGGGACGTTCGTAAGCAGCATTAATTTGTCTGCCTTTAAAACCTTGGCTATCTCTCCTGCCACGGAGTCTGCATTTATATTATAGCTAACGCCCTCGCTATCAATACCGATGGGGGCAATAACCGGAATGATATTGCTATCTTTCATCACATCTAAAATTTCGGTATTTATACTTATCACTTGACCAACTTGACCGAGATCAACTGCAGGCTCGGGATGAGCTGAATTTTTATTGTGTATTTCCAATTTCTTTGCATAGATTAGGTTTGCATCTTTCCCCGTTATTCCGACTGCTTTTCCATTGTGCTTATTGAGAAGCGAGACAATTTGTTTATTAACTAGTCCCCCAAGCACCATTTCGACAACGCTCATGGTCTCGCTATCGGTAACTCTTAACCCATCGACAAAATTTGATTCAATACTGAGTTTTTCAAGATGTTTTCCGATCTGAGGCCCACCACCGTGAACTATTATGGGATTTATGCCTACTAATTTCATCAAGACAATATCACGTGCAAAGCTATTCTGAAGATCTTCGTTCGTCATGGCGTTGCCGCCGTATTTTATAACGATAGTTCGAGACGTGAATTTTTGAATGTAAGGCAACGCTTCTGTTAGGATCGTCGCAATGTTTTTTGCATGAGATAGAGAATTTGGCATTTTTTTCCACGTGGGAGGTTGTTTTTTCGAACTAAAAAAAAGCAGATAATAGTGTTATCTACTAAGGACTTTGGTTTGTCGAAAGCTTGTTAGCTATGATTTTTAACATGTGACGTGCAACAGCTGATTTTTTCCCAGGTTTAATAACGATGTTTTCATCTTCGGAAATTGCAGTAGAGGAGACGACATCGCTTCCAAAAGTTTCTGTAGCGTTATTGGCGAACAGCATGTCTAATTTTTTTTTGTTTAATTTTTCAACGCCATTTTTTATTATGTTTTCGGTTTCTGCCGCAAATCCTACGACGAATGGGCGGTTGGGTAACGAAGAGACCTGTGAAATGATATCAGGATTTTTTATCAAGGTTAAATCTATTTGATTCTTGGTTTTTTTTATTTTGTGTTGTTCTGTTTTTGCGGGTCGATAGTCAGCTATCGCAGCAACGCCAATGA
>PAEL01000035.1 GCA_002700775.1 Gammaproteobacteria bacterium
ATTCCGATTTCGATTTCGATTTCGATTTCGATTTCGATTTCGATTTCGATTTCGATTTCGATTTCGATTTCGATTTCGATTATTAAAGAAATTCTAACAGGTGCGTTCCGAACAGCTATCAAAGCACAAAAACAAATGCGCTTCAGCTAGACCTAAACGTAGATTAGAAAACCCTTTCGCAGACACCATCAGGCTACGGCGGCAATTCTTGCCTTGCCTCCCTGTTTCAGGAGGCGAGGATTATTTCAACTACAAAAAAAGCCCATACCGTCAGGTTTCAATTTCCTGAGAACAATTAATCCGACAGCTGAGGCCGAGGGAACTCCGACAACCTATAATCTAGCTTATTCTCCTGATGACACGCCTTGCTTCAAATACCTAAAATAATCGCTACCAGGATCGAGGAGGAGAACATCGCCTTTGTTTCTAAAAGCTTCCTTGTACGAATTTATGCTTCGTGAAAAGGCATAAAACTCAGGGTTCTTAGTGTACGCTTCCGCATATATTCCGGTCGCTGTTGCGTCGCCCTCACCCCGAGTTTCCTCTGCCTCTCGGTAAGCTTCAGCCAAAAATATAGTAGCTTGACGGTCCGCGTCAGCCCTTATCCCAATAGCAAGTTCGTCTCCCCGTGACCTTAATTCCTGAGCTTCGCGATTCCTCTCTGTACTCATCCTTTCATAAACCGAAGACCTTACGTCATCTGGAAGATCAATTCGCTTCACCCGCACATCAATAACCTCGATGCCTATATCAACAGCGGTCGTCTGGTTGAGTTCTGCTGTAAGGTCAATCATCAACTGATCTCGTTCACCCGCCACAACTTCCTGCAAGTTCCTTGAACCGATTTGATCTCGCAACCCGTCGTTTATCCTTTCCGCCAGCAACCTTCCAGCATTTGCTACAAGTCCCTGCGTTGAAACATAAAACTGTCCTACGTCGATAATTCTCCACTTTGCATAAGAATCAACTTCGAGGGCTTTTTGTTCCAAAGTCAGATAGGTCCTGCGAGGCGAATCCTCTGTGATTATTCTTGCATCAAATTTCCGAACTGTATTCACAATCGGTAGCTTAAAATGTAAGCCGGGCGCAATATCGTTGTTAACAATTTCCCCGAATTGCAGCATCACTGCCCTTTCGGTCTCTTTCACCACGAAAAGGGAATTTGATGCAACCAAAATTCCGAGAAGCACCACTCCAAGCAAAACTATATTCTTCATTAGCGAAGCCCTCGCGAATTGTTAGTAAGTCTTCCTCTGTCTGCTGATCCAGCGCCAGTGCCAACATTCGGTAAATAAGGAGCCAATTGATTAGCCAAATCCCTCAGCTGCTGCGGATCCTCGCGATTGCCACTCGATCCAAGACTCGAATTTTGTTCCATAATTTTATCGAGCGGCAAATAAAGCATATTATTACCACCCTCAACATCAATCATAATTTTAGTGCTGGCCGTCATGACGTCTTCGAGGGCATCGATGTACAATCGTTGCCGAGTCACGGAAGGCGCTTTGTTATACTCAACTAAAAGTTGGTCAAATCGCGAGGCGTCGCCGGTGGCTTCAGCTATCACTTGCTCTCTGTATGCATTAGCTTCTTCGATTGCTCTTTGTGCTTCACCGCGAGCCTCGGGAATAATTTGATTCGAGTATTGCTGAGCTTGATTCTGTGCCCTTTGTTCGTCCTCGCGTGCACGAATCACGTCATCGAACGCCGGCCTAACGGCTTGCGGTGGCTGCGCGTCGACAACGTTTACCTGGCTCACAAAAATTCCCGTATCGTAAACATCCATATAGTTTTGCAATCGCTCCTCAACATCAGCAGCGATCACTTCTCGCCCAGTGGTGAGGATTTGATCCATAAAATTTCCACCGACCACGTGTCGAATAGCCGACTCAGCGGCATTATCTAGGCTTCGCTCAGGATCCTGCACGGCAAGCACGTATTTAGCCGGATCTTGAATTCGATACTGCACGGTTACCTCAATATCTATAATATTTTCATCGGTAGTGAGCATCGCGTTGTTAGTGTAGGTCTTAGCGTTGAGCCGAGAAATATTGACAAGGCTCACTTCATCGACCAAAGGCGGATTCCAATGAAGCCCCGGTTCAACGGTTGCATCGAGCACTTTACCAAACCTGAGGACCACTCCACGCTCCGCTTCATCGACTATATAAAATCCCGAAAAACCCCATATCACAGCGGCAACAATGAGGAAGCCAGCCAGCAAACCACCCGAAAAGCCATTTCCACCCTGAGAGCTCCCTTGACTGCCGCCAGAACCCCCTGAGAAAACTTTATTCAGTCTGTTAGAAATATTTTTCACAACCTCATCCAGATCAGGCGGTGCCTGATTACTCCCTCTTCGCCCCTTACCACTCCAAGGATCTTTTTTCTTAGCGTCATCTTCCGGTTCATTCCAAGACATTTGTTTCTCCACACTTATCTTTAAATCACACCACCACAGGTATGATGTTAGCGAATTCTCAACCGAATACACAGCTATATCGTCAAACTTATCGGTCTACTGTGACTTTTAAGCGTAATTCCCTTAAAGACTGTTGTATCTAACGAGAATTTTCAATTCTTTCTAACTCAGCCGCCGGCAACCGCAATTGGAGGCGATACTCTCCCTTCTCAGTAATACTCTCTGTCTCAACAAAATTGTTTGTATAGAGGTGACTACGGAGTTTAGCTTCATATGGACCTAACAATATTTCAACCCCAATCAACTCGTCAGCCAACAGCTCACTCACAGCCTCATACAACAGTTCAAGGCCCGCGCCAGTTTTTGCGGAAACCCAAACCTTCTCTGGTTTCCCATCCGGCGCTCTGTGAAGTCTCGGCACAAAGTCAGAAACCAAATCAATCTTGTTAAAAACTTTAAGCCGTTGCACCTCTTCAGCGCCAACATTTGAAAGTACAGATTCAACCTCAGTCACAAATTCAGGATATTGCGGATTTGAACAATCTATAACGTGCAGAAGTAAATCTGCATGCACAGTTTCCTCTAGGGTTGCCTTGAAAGCTTCGATTAACTCATGAGGCAATTTGCTTATAAACCCGACGGTATCAGCAAGGATCGCTGGCCCAAAATGAGGAAGATTGAAACGTCGCAAGGTTGAATCCAAAGTTGCAAACAGCTGATTTGCAGCGAAAACATTTGACTGTGTTACGTTATTGAACAAAAGAGACTTTCCGGCGTTCGTGTAGCCGACGAGCGAAACAGTGGGGATTTGCGCTTTTGCACGGGAACGTCTGCTTTGCCCCCGTCGGCCGTGAACTTTCTGTAACCCCCTACGTATAGCCTTTATACGATGCCCAACCAACCGGTGATCGATTTCAAGCTGGGTCTCGCCAGCGCCTCGCAGGCCAATGCCTCCCTTTTGTCTATCGAGGTGGGACCAGCCTCCTTTAAGTCTTGTGCTTAAGTGTTGAAGTTGAGCGAGCTCAACCTGCAGCTTACCTTCATGGGATCGAGCCCTCTGAGCAAATATGTCTAGAATTAAGCCGGTGCGATCTAAAACCTTGCACCTTAACTCACGTTCCAAATTACGCTCTTGGCTAGGTGACAAAATATGATTAAAAAGAACCAACTGCGCCGAATGGGCAAACACCAGCGCTCTCAAATCTTCTAGCTTGCCGCGTCCCAAAAAATATTTTGGAGCAGGGTCTTTTCGAGCACCACATAACGTTGTTACTGGTCTGGCTCCCGCAGAACGAGCGAGTTCTTCGAATTCGCAAATATCTTGCTTCCCGCCCTCAGACCTTACATTCAGGCTAACTAAAATAGTTAATTCACCGCTCTTCGGTCTCTCAAAAAACAATCAAGCCATGCCCGCAGAATTTGACAGTTTTTCCTTTTCTTCAGAAATTCCTGCGATGTCCTTCGCGTCTAAGCTGACCGCTCTTGCCGGAACCACTGTAGAAATGGCGTGTTTGTACACCATTTGACTAACAGTATTTTTCAAAAGAATCACAAATTGATCGAAAGATTCAACCTGTCCTTGAAGTTTAATGCCACTAACCAGATAAATAGAAACCGGAATCTTCTCCTTCCGAAGTGCATTTAAAAAAGGATCCTGAAGAGATTGAGATTTTGACATTGCCTTACTCCCGAAAAATTCCCGTCGTGACGAAGTTATTGAACGCCCATGACTGCACGTTCTTAAACAAACCTCAAGACCATTTTAGTAGGGGCATAGCACATAGCTTTTGCTCCCCTTGTCTAGGTATAAGGCCTTAATGTGATATTTCAAGGGCTTTTCGGATTTTACTCCTCTAGCATGGCCGAACGCTATAACATGCTCGATAAATGCTCAAGCAGCAACCGCAGGTCTCGGCAAGAGCTATGAAGATCCTGCCAACTCCTAAGCCAAGTTAGTTGTCGTTTCGCCAACTGTCTTGTGGCCGCAATACTTTTCTCTATCGCATCTTCATAAGTCATAGATTTATCAAGATAGCTCCAAATCTGTCGGTACCCAACGACTTTCATAGATGCCATCGTCGAGTCGAGCTCCTTCCTTGCCCTGAGGGCAATTACCTCCTCTACTAACCCCATCTCTAACATATTCAGAAACCGGCTCTTTATACGCGAATGTAAAACACTCCTATTTTCAGGTTGAACCGCGAAAAACGCGAGAGACAAAGGTGATTGCGGAACCCTTTTACCATCCTCTTGTACACAGGTCATCGATTTACCGGTAACGATGAAAACCTCAAGAGCGCGTTGAATTCGTTGAGAATCATTTGGATGGATGCGTGCGGCAGCGGCTGGATCGACTTCTTTTAGCCTCGCATGAACAGAAGCCCAACCATGGTCGCTGGCCTCTAACGCAATATCTGATCGAACAGATTGATCGGCCGTCGGCATTATTGCTAATCCATCTCTAAGCGCTCGAAAATAAAGCATCGTTCCACCCACCAAAAGTGGTATGCGTCCACGGGTTTTAATATCTTCTATTAATTGAAGCGCATCTCGACGGAACTCTGCGGCTGAGTAGGTCTGAAAAGGTTCAACAACATCTATCAAGTGATGCGGAGCAAGCGATAGCTCTTCAGCAGAAGGTTTGCCTGTGCCAATGCTCATTCCTCGATAGACTTGAGCAGAATCGACACTAATTATTTCAACCGGGAAGCGTTGACTGAGCTCTATTGCCAGAGCGGTCTTTCCAGCAGTCGTAGGCCCCATAAGGCAAACTGCATCTATTTCACGGGATGGCCCCGTGTTCAAAATAACCAATATTATTGACCACGCAGAAAAAGTCTATTTAGTTGCTCTGTAGTTAACTGTATCCAGGTAGGTCTGCCATGATTACATTGCCCGCTTCTTTCTGTAATCTCCATATCCCTGAGCAAAGCGTTCATCTCTTTTAACGTGAGCTGCCGATTAGCTCGCACAGACCCATGGCAAGCCATAGTCGCAATTAATTCATTTTTTCTTTCTTTGATCAAGGTGCTCAATCCATATTTCATCAGATCAGAGAGAACATCACGCACTAATTCCTCCACATTAGCATTTCCTAACAACGCCGGAATTTGACGAATTACAATTGATCCCTCTCCAGCTTGCTCTAATTCAATTCCAATCTTCAGCAACTCTTCTTTGTGTTCTTCTAAACACGCACTTTCTGATTCGCTAACAGAGATTGAGATAGGAACTAGCAGGGTCTGAACAACTATAGTTTCTTTATCAAGATCAAGTTTCATGCGCTCGTAAACAATCCGCTCATGGGCCGCATGCATATCCACAATTCCCAGCCCTGCGCTCGTCTGGCTAAGTATATATATCCCGTGTAACTGAGCAAGAGCATAACCCAGCGGCGGAAAGTCTTGATCTAGCTCAGGTCTAAGACCTGGTTCATTTGAGATACTTTTGTCGCTCGAGATACCTGAATTTTGGGCAAAAGCATGCGAAGGCAATTCACTATACTCGTTTTGGGGAACGCTCTGGCCAGAGGAGTAATCTTGCTTGTGTGCAAACGCGGCTTCGGAAGCTTTTAAAGAAAAAAAGGACTGTGTGCCCTCATAATCGCCAACTAACGTTTCTTTCCTATTCCCACTGGGACTCACCTCCGGCCTAACATCAGCCAAAGCATTGTGTAAAGCACTAAAGAGAAAGTCGTGAACTAACCGGCTATCTCTGAAGCGAACCTCGTGCTTCGTCGGATGGACATTAACATCAACTCCCTCTGAGGCAATTTCTAAGTAAAGAACATAAGCCGGATGTCGTCCGTGAAATAAAACGTCTCGATACGCTTGCTTAACCGCATGACTCACAACTCTATCTTTAATTATTCGGCTATTGACGTAAAAATATTGCAAGTCAGATTGACTTCGAGAAAAAGTTGGCAGACCAACCCAGCCCCAGAGGCGCATTCCTGCTCGCTCACAATCGATAGCAATACTGTTTTCAACAAAAGGCGCGCCGCAAACCAAAGCCACACGACGCTCCTTGTCTTTCGCTGTTGTAGCAGCGGGCAAAAGGTGAATGTTCCGGCTGTTATGCGTCAAGCTAAATTTAACATCGAATCGGCTCAGAGAAATCCGTTTTAACACCTCGTCGATACGCGTAAATTCCGTTTTTTCTGTCCTCAGAAATTTACGACGCGCTGGTGTGTTAAAAAATAAATCACAAACCTCAACTGTTGTACCCACAGAGTGGGAAATAGGGACGATTTTCGCCTCTTTTCCTCGACTATCAGTCAGGAGACTCCAAGCTGTCTCATCCTCGCTATCATCTGACTTAGAAGTGATGGTAAAACGAGACACAGAACTAATGCTAGCCAAGGCTTCCCCTCGAAATCCTAAGCTAGATATTCTTTCAAGGTCCTGAAGGCTACTAATCTTACTTGTAGCGTGACGGCTGAGCGCTAAAATTAAGTCCTCTCGGTGAATACCCGAACCATCATCTTTGAGAAGTATCCGTTTGATACCTCCCTGATCTACAACTAAATCAACACGAGACGCTCCTGCATCCAAGCTATTTTCTAAAAGCTCTTTGGTGACAGAGGCAGGGCTCTCGACCACCTCACCTGCGGCAATTTGATCAGCTAAGCGCTGTTTGAGAACAGAAATTCGGTTCATAATGTGAGAAGTATGCTTCAAGTAAGCAATCAAAAACCACAAAAACTTTCAAGAAATTAGAAAAAATAACGTAACGCGACAAACAAGCCTAAAAATTTTAGCTTCGGCGTTAGGACTGCGGGATATGAAGGATCTGACCCACTCTGATGAGATCAGTTTGGAGCGCATTTTTCTCTCGCAAAAGACCTAAACTTACACCATAAGTTTGCGCTATTTGTGAAAGAGTCTCTCCTCCCGAAACCTTATGTTTTAGTGTAGGAAGCTTAATAGTCGGCATATGCAAGACTTGACCAATTTGTATGAGGTTCGTTCTCAATTTATTAGCTACCCTTATATCGCCTATACTGAAACCGAAACGCTTAGCAATAAGGGAAAGGCTATCGCCACGACGCACAACGTAGGTTGATGGAGCCACTCCATTTTTTTTTTGCCAAGCAACCAAACTTCCTTCAGGCGGTTTATCATAGAAGTAACTACGAATTCCCCGACCAATACCCGCCGCCAAAGACTTTTGAAAACTTGGGCTGTTTAGTTTTCTGGCTTCATTGGGATTCGTTAAGTAACCTGCTTCTATTAAAATTGAAGGAATATCGGGGGACTTCAATACCTCAAGGCTAGCCTGTTGAACCTTATCCCTACGGAGCTTTGTGATACCATTAACAGAGTCTAAAATATGTGTGCCAACCTCAAGACTCTGCTCCATACTCCATGACATTTGAAGGGAAACCAACGTAAGTGCTACATCATCATCCCATGCATCAAGCTGTATATCATTTCCAATGCCACCAATTAGATCAGAGCTATTCTCTTTTTCTGCTACGCGTCGCGCATTTTCTCGATCAGCTCTGTCCCCGGATAGTGCATAGATAGTCAATCCATTAGCTAAACTGCTTTTATACCAATCGGTATGTATTGCAACAAATAAATCCGACCTATGCTCTCTCGCTATTTGCGATCTCCTTTGTAATTTAACGTAAACGTCATCATCACGAATCATTATTGGAGAGAAACCAGGCAAAATTTCAAGGTAGTCGTATAACTGACGAGCAATATCCAGTGTTATATCTTTTTCTTGTAATTTACCGTCGTAACCAATCCCACCAGGATCATTCCCCCCATGACCCGCGGAAATAGCTACAACGACGTCGCGCTTAGATTCATCAGCTTCAGTACCCGGATAGCTGATCCTGGCCGTTTCGTTACTTCTAGGGACGTCAACAAATAAAGTAAAATTACCTTTACGCGATTGAGCGACAAAAGCTTTCGAAGCAGCAATATCTCCGTCCACATCCAAAACGACGCGAAGAGAACCATTTTCCCGTAACGCGCTTCGCAGACCTTTAACTGGTTTAATCGATTGGAGCTCACGGAAATTTATGCGGCTTGAAGCGTTTTTAAGATCAAGTACAACTCTATTGGGCTCAGACAAAGTAAAAAACGTGAATTGAACTTCTTCATCAAGCTCTATAACTATCCTAACTTTGTCCTCAAAATTTTCAGATCTAACTTCTTTAATTTTAGCATCTGTTGCAAAAACCATCCCACAAAAATGAAATACTAGAACAATAGCTGCTAAAAGGCCTCTTAGACATAAACCACTTTTCCCAGAAGAACTTTTTTTTAATATCACGCTAAGACCTATCAAAATTGCTGTTGAGGCTTGGTTATAACAACGGCACTAATCAAATAATCTTTTGAGAATACCGTGTCCTTTTTTAGAGCTGGCAACACACAAACCCTGCCTACCATCACCTGCGGAAACTAGTTCAATCTCTAAATCTGCCTTCGGTACGAAAGCGCCTCCTCGACTAGCCCACTCAATAAGACAGACATTGTCTGCTGTAAAATAGTCTTCTACACCTAAGTATTCAAATTCCTCGGGAACTGAAAGTCTGTACAGATCAAAATGGTAAACGTTAACGTTCGATAATTCATACGGCTCCACTAAGGTATATGTTGGGCTTTTAACCGGTCCATGATAGCGGAAACCTCGCATAAGCCCTCGGCAAAGAGTCGTTTTCCCTGCTCCCAGATCACCAGTCAAATGTATGACAACACCAAACCTTACTGCCTGTTCCAACGCCGACGCCAATACTCGACCAAATGCAAGTGTCGCTGCCTCATCGGGGAAATACTTTTCTCGTTGCATATTGCCTTATTTCTCAAACTTACCAATCGAACTTTATTTGATTCAGAAGTTCAATAACCGCCGAATGTGTACCATTAAATCACTTGCTTTCAACCCAACTTGCCCAAGGTCCGCAGCAGCCCGATCGGCAGCCTCACCATGAACACAGACGGAAGAACACAAACTAGCCCGACAGCCCAATCCTTGTGCTAAAAATGCACCTGCAATACCAGATAGCACATCACCCATTCCCGCAGAAGCCATTCCAGCATTGCCCTCGCTACACAATTTTACATCAAAATCGGCTTCATTCGTCGGCGCTAAATAAATTAAGCTACCGCTACCTTTTAAGACCACATTTGCTCCGTAAAGAACCCCTATTTCTCTGAGAACCGCAAGTCGATTCTGAGCCACGTATGACGTCTCTTTCCGCAGTAAAGCAGACGCTTCCCCCACATGCGGAGTCAGTATAATTTCAGAAGAATAAACCGACGCAGCCAGTTCCGAATCGGACTCTTCTGCGAGAAATCTGAGCGCATCAGCATCTATAACCATCCCACATCCGCTCTCCCGCTGGTAGGCAAAAGCCGCAGCCCATAGCGAATGTCCCCACTCGGAACGGCCTAAGCCGGGACCTATAATTATTGCGGTAGCCTTCTGCAGCATAGATTGTAAATTGAACTCAGGGTCCTCACTCCCCGCAACGATGAGCTCTGGGCTTCTCGCCAACAAAGCATTTCGATGACACGACCTGGTTACAACGCTTACTAAACCGCTTCCAGATGCTACCGCCGCTTCAGCAGCCAAAATAGCCGCACCCCCAAAATTAAAATCCCCACCGATTAAAAGTGTATGGCCATGAGCTGCCTTGTGAGCACTTTGCTTTCTTGGGGAAACAGACGGCTTCGAATCATAAATATCAATCCGACGAGCAACCGGCGCAGGACCTCTATGAAAAACCTCATTTGAAACCCCTAAGTCGTTGAAGAACAGCGCACCGACATAGTCAGCGGCATGGCCAGTGAGAAGGCCGAGCTTGAGAGCAAGAAACGTTATGGTGACATCAGCTTTCACCGCTCTACCGAGGGGGAAGCCTGTGTTCGAGCATAATCCGGACGGAACATCTATCGAAAGCTTCGGCCCTGCCTCGCTATTAAAATAATCAATCGCTTTCAGAAAATCTTCCTCAACTGAGCGATTAAGTCCTATGCCGAGCATCGCGTCAACCGACAAGTGATTACTGCTTTTTTTAACTGGCAAAAAATCACCTGATGACCATGCGCGGAATGAAACACCAGCTGCCCTGGCACACTCCATTGCTTTTAACGCAGCACCATTCAATTCGGAGCCGGTGACTAGCTGAATTAATGTTATTCCGAATCCAGACTCCTTTAAGAGACAAGCTAAAAGGTATCCGTCCCCGGCATTATTCCCTCCACCTGCCCAAATTGTGACTGATTTACAATCTGGCCAATTTAGCTCAATAAATTCTTTACAAAAGACCGAAGCGCGCTGCATTAACTCAAACGCAGAGAAATCACCAAGCTCAATAGCCAAGCTGTCAAGTGCCCTCACGTCGGAATTTAAAAAAATATCCCGTGGAAAACTTTTCGAGAAAGCTCTGCACAAACTATCGCCTTGCATATTACCTATCTAACCGCTGAATGAGGCGCCTCACTAGCCTGAGGGCACTGTCCAATTCTTGCACAGGGATGTCTTCAGTGTTTCGAATAGCCCATGGGTCTTGTACTTCCCGCAACTCGTTGTAAGCGCTTACTCCTGTTTCAGAGAGCAAGACCAACATCGACCTTTTATGCTTGGGGTTTGGCTGATAATTTAAAAGACCATCCTCTACCATCACATCGACAATTCTCTGCACCGCCTGTCGTGACTGGCCAAGGACTCTTGCTATCCCTGGAACCGTCAACCCAGCATTCGAGAGAGCGACGACCCCAATCACTTTCCATCGAGCACTAGTAAGCCCAAGAGACTGGGTCATCGAATCCCCTTCAGCAATTAAAAGTCCATTCAAGCGAAAAACCGACAAAACCAAATCTAAAAATAACATCCGCTTGGGAGAGTGTTGTGGGTTCTTTAATCCGACAACTGTATTAGTTGAAGTCTGTTGTATGTTCATTTTCGCTTCCTTAGATTACTCGAAAAAATGAAGGACCTTGTGAAAAATGGGGTGCGGCAGATGTTTGAAAGCATCATGCTGTCATCTTGCATATTTGGAGTCAAGAAACCTCCCACCCTTAACTAAAACAGCTAAGAATTTTAGAGGCCCTAAACAAGTTACGGTCAATCGGGAGGCGACGGATCAAAAGCAGGTTACGCATAAACTGGTTTACAGCACCAAAAAATTGATCTGTCAATTAGTTGTCTTAATGCGTCATTGAGTAAATCAAATAATTTATCCCCAATCGATAGGCAGCATTTGCATATCGAGTTGGGTATTCTGGATGGTATGTATGCTCCCACCCATCTCCCATATCAGAATTCCAATTTATCAAAACCATGATCCGACCCGAATCATCCAAAATCGCGTGATTGCTGGCAGTATTAATCCCTTGCTCACCAAAATCATCGGAACGGAAAAGCGCAGGAATCATCTGGGGACCATCAATATCATAATAAACATTGAAAATTTCATGACTAGGATCGAGCTCAATAATCTCTCTGTCTGGAAAAACTTGTCCGAAAGAGGCATAAAAGTTATCCCACTGCTGTTGCCCCCAAAAGTCGTCTATCAGTAAAAACCCGCCACGTAACAGATATTCACGCAAATTTTCTATTTCACTGACGCTTAAAAGTAGCCCTCCACCTTGACCAACCTCTAACATGTATAAAAAAGGATAATCAAAAATCTCTTCGTCAGCTAAATCGAGCACGATTGGATCACTCATAACACGTACATTTGTTAAGCGAGAAACACCTCTTAAAAAGTTTCTGTCAGCATCGGGGAAATCAATCGCCCAAGGCCCGCCTCGAAAGCCGCTGCTGTAGTAAGTATCAAAACGCACTCGAACAAAATTGAATTCCCCGCCCTGATCGTAATCGACAGATTCCGGCGTGACTCTAAGGGGCTGCGAATAGGAGTAAGTAAGCGAAAGACACGCTATGAATACAAATTTAAAAAATACAGCCGTTCCATTGCGGACAAGCGACAAAATAAAATATTGATCCATCAAAACTCCACGATAACTCGATTAAAAATAACTTAATTATCCGTCGGCACAGC
>PAEL01000036.1 GCA_002700775.1 Gammaproteobacteria bacterium
GTTCGGTATGTTAGTGACCGGATGGCGGTGATGTATTTGGGATCCCTGATGGAGGTCGGTGCGGCTGACGATTTATATTTTAAGCCGATGCATCCTTATACCGAAGTGCTTGTGGGTTCTAATCCTGAGCCAGACCCAGCTGGAGAGCGAACGCGTTTATCAACATCGATTCAGGGAGAGATCCCGTCGCCGGTTAATGTCTCCGCAGGCTGTCGTTTCGCAAATCGATGTCCGAAGGTGATGGACGTTTGCAGAGTGGATACCCCAAAACTGATTGCTATCAATGGTGCAGACCGCGAGGTTGCTTGTCATTTGTACGGTTGAAAATGTTTTTTTTAACCAGTGTTTTCAATTTTCTCCATGCGTAGTATGTATTCTGTCAGCCCTCGAAAATCGGTTTTTCCACTCCCCATTCGAGGAAATGTCGATACTGTAATATATTTCTTCGGAAGAGCGATATTTGGAAGTTCGTTGGCAAGTTTTTTTGCAATTGTTGCAGGGTCAACGACCTGACTGGTAACCGCAACAATTTTTGCTCCTCGTTTTGCGTCAGGTAGTTCGATTGCGCAGCATTCGATGCCGGGCTCTGTAACTTGTTCGAGAGCCTCCTCGATGGCCACAAGAGAAACCATCTCCCCCGCAATCTTGACGAATCTTTTGAGTCGGCCCTTATGCCAAATGTAGCCATCGTCATCGATGAAGCCGAGGTCGCCTGTATCGTACCAACCACCTTTTAAGCGCATTGCGGTTTCCTCGAGATTGTTGAGGTACCCGTTCATGACTCCAGGGCCTTGTACTAGGATTTGACCGGTTTCACCGGTATCACAAATTGAGCCAGTTTCGTAATTGATAATTTTTACTTTTGTACCTGGAATAGGAGTGCCGATACTCCCCGGCCTGTTCTGTTGTCTGGGATTTACAGAAATAACCGGAGAGGTCTCGGTAGTTCCGTATCCCTCAAATATTTCTAGGTTGTGTTTTGTGTGAAATAAATCCCGAAGTGAGTCTGGGCACTTGTCGGCGCCCGAGACCGCTAACCTTATGCTCGTGAAGTCGCCGGGTTTTGATTGTCTTAGGTAGCCCTCTAGAAAGAAAGGAGTACCTATCAAAAATTCAGGTTTATAATCGCGGATTATTTTTACAACGGACTTGAATTCGAGTGGGTTTGCAAAGGTAATTGATGTCATACCGAGACAAAGAGGAGTCCATAGGTTTACCGTCAGTCCAAATACATGAAAATAAGGAAGGACGGCAAGAAGGCGGTCCATGCCATAAATCTCCATATGTTCACAGAAGGCGTCGATATTAGACAGAAGATTAGCGTGGGTCAGCTGCACTGCCTTCGGGTCCTTTTCGCTCCCGCTCGTAAATAAAATTACTGCAGGAGTTTCGAGTTGTTTTTTCCCCGAGATCCTTTTAAGAATCGCCGTAGGTAATTTTGATTTTATGGCCGCCCAAACTTTTTCTAAGGGGTTTAAAGAAGAGAGAATATCTTCAATCAGGAGCATTTCGGGTAGTAGCGGGCAATTAACTTTCTCAAGAAGAGCTCGCGTTGTTATGATCGTTTTGAAGTCACATTCTTGTTGTGCGTAATGGCAGTTTTGCTTGGCTCCGGTCGAGTAGTTAATCATTACCGGCGTGAGGTTTGCCATTACACTCCCAAGCACAGCTAAGGCTGCTCCTCCAGATGTGGGAAGCATGATACCAATGCGTCCGCGTTCTACTTTCTTAAATCGCTTGGATAAGATTAGCCCGGCTATTAAAGCTTGATTGAAACTGATTTCGCGGTCTGTTGTGCGATCGATAAACGCAATTTTTGCACCATCTCTTTTCGCTGAATCAATAAATCTGTGTTGCAGCATTTTTAGAGTTTACCTCCAGATTTAGATATAGCCGATGACTAATACTTTGCCGTCGAGCATGATTACGTTATGGAAAATACTGCGGAAATCTCCACGCAGGCGTTGAGCGGCAAAGTATTTACACCGATAGCTATCCGAGTATGCTTTCCCGATTCTCCGAATATTTCGACGATTAAGTCAGATGCGGCATTAATAATAGCCGGTTGATTTGTGAAGTCGCTATCGGATGCCACGAAGCCCTCGAGACGTAGGCAGGCTGAAACTCTATCTAAGTCTCCGTTGCAGGCCTCTTTGAGTGCTGCCAAAATATTTAAACAACACTGTGTCGCGGCCATTTGCGCGCGCTCAATGGAGACTTGACTAGGAACTTTCCCGGGGCTCTGCAGCACTCCAGCTTTCATCGGTATTTGGCCAGCAATATAAGCTGTGTTATTTGAAACCTTGTATGGCACATAGTTTGCGACGGGGTTTGGTATTGATGGGAGCGTGATGCCGAGCGAAGATATTTTTGTTTCGACTCTGCCACTGCTGGCGCCAAACAGTGGTACTGAATTTGATGTTAAAATAACTGCGGCAGTCGATAAACCCTTGCCCATTATCATACGACGGTCCATATCTAACTTTTGACACCCATTTTGTTTTTCTTTTTTCAGCATCTCTTTCTTGTTTTTATTTTTTTTACTATTCATTCTATATCTCGATGTTCTTTTAGTTTAAGGGAGTTGAAATGCAACGAGTTCGGGCGAGTAATCACGGTCCCCGATTGCTACCAGAATGGTTTGGCGACCCTCATGCATATAGCTAATTGGGGCGCCTGTCGTGCCTGCCTCTAGCTCAATTTCCCAAAGTATGTCGCCATTGTTTTTGTCGTAAGCTCGAAACGTTGGTCCACCACTGTTTGTCGCTATTTCAATCGGCATATCTGCAGGCACACGGCCGCCTGGTCTAAGATTGGTTTGACCCTCTCCGATAAAGAGAAGAGTTTTCGTGACCAAGGGGGAGGGTCGCCCGGGCACGCCGAGGCGCTCAAATTTTAAATGCCTTATTGCCGGATGATTAATTGGGCCAACACCATTAGGTACCATCCATATATGGTCGCCAGTATTCATATTGATCGCTGTTATGCGCCCGTAGGGTGGTTTGAAGAGCGGCAAGCCTCTGGGGCCTCCGATCCACCTTCTTGCGCCTTTTACGTAAGCAAGGTTCGTGAATTGTGGGTCGCCTGGTTCCAGATCAGCAACGAAAGGTGCCGTGATGGAGGGTACGTAAAGAATTCCGGTTTCATGGTCGAAGGCGGCCCCTTGCACATCGCCGCCACCCTGCGAGCCAGGCAACTGGATTGTTCCTTGCGTCCCGTCGGGGTCCTCGCTTCGTATTGAGGGAGGTGTGAAAAGAGGACCTGACACATATTTTGATAAAATTGCCAATGCTTCATCTCGGAGTTCTGGGGTAAAGTCTATAAGGTTTTCGACTGTGGCGCCTTGCCGATCGAAGGCCGCCGGGCGCGAAGGAAAAGGTTGTGTTGGAGAAGTTACCTCACCAGGTGTCGACGAAGTGGGAACTTCGCGTTCTTCAATGTCCCAAATCGGCTCCCCGGTTTCTCGATTAAAGGTAAACACAAATCCTTGTTTCGTAATTTGAGCTACAGCCTTAACCTCGCGTCCTTCGATATTAATGTCCATTACTATTGGAGCGGCGGGCGGGTCATAGTCCCAGAGGCCATGATGGACTGTTTGGAAGTGCCATACTCGAGTTCCGGTTTTTGCATCAACAGCCACTAAACTTTGACTAAAGAGGTTATCTCCTAAACGATGGCCCCCATACATGTCGTTTGTGGCGGATGAAATCGGCATATACACCAATCCAAGTTCTTCATCAGCACTGAACAATGCCCAGACTGGCGCGTGTCCTGAGTATGACCAAGATCGGTCTTGCCAAGTCGCTGTCCCGAATTGTCCTTCTTGTGGGATTGTGTTGTAGGTCCAAACTAACTCTCCTGTAATAACGTCAAAAGCATGCACGTCGCCACGGAATGCTTCTTTGTTGCTAAAACTGTCGGACATTGCTTGGCCTATTACGACAACGTCACCAACTATCATTGGGACGCCGCCCCAACGGAAACGTTCAAACTCGGCTGGCATTAACTGCAGATTTACTCGTCCTGCGATGCCAAAAGACTCTATTGCTGACCCAGTTTTCGCATCGAGTGCATAGAGAAAGGTGCCTCTCTGAACAATTACCCGTTGCTCAGTTCCATTGTCCCAATAAGCGATACCCCTCGTTGGTGCACCCGGAAGTCCCCCCGCTCCTCCGGGAGCTTCTTGTATCCAGACTGTCTCCCCTGTGCCTGGGTCGAAGGCCTCAACCAGTCCAACCGCGTTTGGAATATAACCGATACCTCCTCGCACTACTGCTGCCGCGACATAATTGGAAGAAAACCTTTGGTTCGCGTTCAATTTAAGATAACTGGGGTCGAGTGCTGGTCGTCTCCAAGCAATTTCGACTTCGTTAATGTTTGCTGCACTTATTTCTTCAAGTGGCGCGTATTTGGTGTTTCCAAGATCAGCTCCGTAGGCTGCCCATTCGCCTGACTCGACAGTGACTAGATTTTCGTTGGATTGGGAAACCGCCTCGCTGAGATTGGCAGTCGGCATATCGCTTGATGACTGAGATGGCAATTCGGGGGAACAACTGATGATAAGCGTTGTGAGCAGGCTTAAAAGGGAGGCCCCAGAGCCGTTGCGATGTGATAATTTTATTTTCGAGTACAGTGAGTACCGAAGTAGGTCCTTAAAGAAAATTCTCGGCATCTCGCTGCTCCCAAATCCATTAAGACAGCGTTAGATTCTAACTGGTCTGCTGAAATTTTAAAGGTTTTGTGCGCTGAGACGCCGACAAAAAGATCTAGCGTGCTAGTCTCGACTTGATAAAGCGCGTTAGAGGACCAAAAACTGGGAGATTTTCGTATACAAGGGATCCGAGGTCGTAATATTCTCGGTGATAGATGACCTGCCCGTCGTGAGTTTTAATAAAACTTGACCCTTCGACCCGAACGATCTTGCCGCCCCTAATCCTGGGATGGCTGATAAACATGGTCCAGGCGAGGAAGATCTCGGAGTTTGTGTCAACAGTTTGGTGAAATTTAAAGGAACAGCTGTTGCAATTATCATACAGTGTCTTGAAGTGCGCCTTTAGTCTATCTCGTCCATTGATGGCGTGAGTGGGATCTTCAAAATGTACGTCTTCAGCGTACAGACTTTCGACCTTGCTGAAATCGCCGGAAGCAACGTTTCCGTAGAATTCAAGTACGCGTTCGCTGACCGACTGTTCGCTGACCGACTGGATGGAGGCTTCGTCAGAATTGCGGAGAGAGACTACGTTCATTATATATCCTGTCGGAGGTGATATGTGACCAGTTTTGGATTTCTTAGCTGAATGGGAGGTAAAGAAATCAAATTCATGGTCCTTCAACGTTCGCAAAGTAGTTTTTGGATCACCAAAGATATCCATTTTTACCAGATAATTGACGCAATAAGTAAAAAATTGGTGATCTAACAGTTTATTCACTGCGTTAGTGATATTATGACTTCTATGACTGCTTCAATTAATCCATTCAGCTTATCCCAGATCTCTGGAGCGTCCGGGGGCAAAGCGCCCTTGGCAGATGCCGTTAATGAGGTCGGTAGCGAAAGTATTGATTCAGACTCGAACGAAGCTTTGCTAGTCGCCGTTGGGCTCGACCAAGACAGCGTAGCTTTTCAAAAGCTTTTTGAGCGTTTTTCCCGCAAAATCTTTGCGCTTGGGATGAAGCTCACGCGCAATGAACAGTTGGCGAACGACCTTGTCCAAGAAGCTATGTTGAAGGTTTGGCAGAAGGCTCCTCTTTACGATTTGGATAGAGGTACGGCGCAAAGCTGGATTTTCACATTGGCTCGGAACCGATGTTTCGACATGTTGAGGAAGCAGAAGCGTCAGCCACAGACGGTTGTGAACTCAGACGACATTTGGCCTAACGAGGCAGATTTTGAGCCTGGATTTGTTAACGAGGAGGAAGGTACTCAGGCAGTCGAAGTGGCTCAAGTGGAGCGATTCTATGATGATCTTCCCGTTGCTCAAAGGGAGGTTATTGAGCAGATATATATACATGATTTGACACACGAGGAGGCGGCAGCCAATCTTCGCATCCCACTTGGGACCCTTAAGTCGCGCCTCAGGCTTGGCTTATCCAAACTTAGAATTTTGATCGGAGTAACACAATGAATTTTGTAGCGTCACACGAGCCGCCACCAGAAATGGTAGAGGATTTTTTTCGAGGCAATCTTTCCACAGGGCTCAGCGTTGCAGTCTCTGCGCATCTGGAGATGAGCGGTGGGTATGCTTCGGCCTGTCAATCAGTTGAGTCGAAGATCGGCGATGATTGGGAGATTGGTTCGGACTGCAAGGAATCACTTGATGCGGCAGCTGTTGTAAAAAAGATCACTTCACAGCCTCAGGCTTCAATCCACGATATATCAGAAAAGAGAAGTCGTCCTACGGAAATGCACATGTTGGAGCGCAGCATCAAGTTGCCGAAGGTTCTTGCTAAAGTCGCGTCGGAAGGTCTGGTGTGGAAGAATCTGGCTGGGGGAATAAGTTCCGCCTTATTGAAGTTAGATGATAAGACCCAGTGTGAATTCCTGTACATAAAACCGGGTGCGAAAGTCCCTCTCCATAGGCATCAAGGAAACGAATTCACACTTGTGCTCGACGGGTCTTTTCACGATGCAGGGGGTGAATATCACCCCGCAGATTTCCTAGTGCGCAATGGTGATCACCAGCACCAACCGGCAAGTGAAGAAGGGTGCTTGTGTTTTTCTGTTTTGGATAGCCCTCTAAAGTTCACTAGCGGGCTTGCCCGGCTCTTCAATCCTTTGAATAAGTATAGGTTTAGGCGAGCAACTTCATAGGTATTACCAAACCCGCACGAACATATTCTTGTTCGTCATTTGACGAGCAAGTCCCACCCGCAGATCTGTCACGATCACATCGACTTGAGATTTCGTTAGCTTTTAGTAGCGTTCACGTTTTAAAAGCCGGGATCTCATGAGATGATATTGTCTCTTCCCGACTCGGCAGGATCTATACCCGATTATGACCAAGGTGACCATACTCGTCGTTGATGATGAACTCGCAGTGCGCGACATGGTGAAAGTTTCTTTAGAGCTTGCCGGTTTCAATGTGATTACGGCAAAAAACGCAAAAGAAGCTCATGTTAAGGTAATTGACGATCGGCCCGACTTAGTTCTTTTGGACTGGATGCTTCCTGGGGGAAGTGGGATAGAGCTATTACGTCGTTTTCGGCGGGATGATTATACAAAAGATCTGTCAATCATTATGCTCACAGCCAAGTCCTCTGAGGACAACCTGGTACAGGGTCTGGGCGAGGGCGCAGATGATTACGTCGTGAAGCCATTCTCTCCCAAAGCACTTGTGGCACGGATACATTCAGTATTGCGGCGAGTTGACGAACGGGACAATTGCAAAGTGATTCAGGTACGCGACTTACTGCTCGATCCTGCAGCTCACCGAGTCTCAATAAAAGATCACACATTGGACATTGGACCTACAGAGTACAAGCTGCTTAAATTTTTTATGCAAAATAAGGAGAAAGTCTATAGTCGCAATCACATTCAGGATGCGGTTTGGGGCGCGAATGTTTATCTGGAGCAGCGAACAGTTGACGTTCATATCCGACGTCTGCGAAAAGCATTATCTTTTGAAGAGGTCGGAAATAGTTATTCCGAATTGATTCAAACTGTGCGTGGGGCAGGTTATAGATTTTCTGAGCGTCCGACTCAGTCTTCATTGCACCGAGATGGTCTATAAGACTATTTTTCTATCTTATTGATTTTAAAAGAAATTAAAAAAAAGGGCAAAAATGGTGCATTTTTGCCACATTTCGTCATATTTTTGTTTTTCTTCATAAAACATTACTGTAAAATCGCCGCCCTTGCTAGACGAATGTCTTAGCACATATATCTCATGAGATTGACATAAGAGCCTCAGTTCATAGCAGTTTTTGACGAAGAGGTCGGTCAAAAAACACATAATCAAGGGAGCAGAGAATGTTCAAATTGAATAGAAAGGTAGCAGTCTGGAGCGCAGCTTTTGCGGCCGCGACAGCCGCGACTGTAGGCCCTATGCCAACCGTTATTGCTCAAGAGCAGGCGGTAGAAGAAGTGATCGTAACTGGTTCACGAATTCGTCGGCCAGGTCTAGAGTCGGGAAGTCCGATTGTTTCCGTAGGAGCGGAAGAGTTTGAGTTGCAGCAGGAGGTTGAGCTTGAGCAGGTTCTTAGAACTTTGCCATCAACAACTATTGGTGACAACGAGAACGTTAATAACGGTACGGGTGGTTACACGACGGCTAACCTTAGGGGCCTCGGAGCTAATCGTAACTTAGTACTCCTCAACGGTAAAAGGATGGCGCCTGCGAACTACAACGGTACTGTCGACTTATCAACGATCCCCACGGCTTTGATCGAGCGGGTTGACGTGATCACAGGAGGTGCCTCGGCGGTATATGGTTCAGACGCCATTGCCGGAGCAATCAATGTTGTGATGAAGAACAACTTCGAAGGTTTCGATCTTCAGATCAATAACACCACGAGTGGAGACAACGACGGTGATAGAGATAATATCTCTCTAACACTTGGCTCTGCCTTGGAGGGTGGACGTGGACACGTTGCTTTAAACTTGAGCTGGTCTGAGCGAGAGCCTTTGTTATTGGGCCAACGTGA
>PAEL01000037.1 GCA_002700775.1 Gammaproteobacteria bacterium
GATTATAGGGTTGTTGGTACTTTTCATGTTGATAAACCGTTTAGTCTTGTTAATTTAGTTCGCTGCTACTTCGCCGCCATCAAGCTCTCTCTGCTCTGCCACTGGGGCTACGAGAGGTGCCAGGCATAGTGGGCAGCCGATCACGTGATCATTGGGGCCTAAATTCAAAACTTGGCGTCTTTCTTCCATCGCCTCCATGAACTGCTCGTCGGTGAGTTCGACCCGTATACCAAGGTCAATGAACATGTTCGTGACCGATCTATTTCCAGAACCCTGCCAGTTACGAGAATCCGGAACGTTAGGGTTGGATTCGGTGTTATTCATATATCCGACGATGTGAAGAATTGTACCCTTGGGTAAGATAGGAGCAGCATTTTCTGCGTAAGGATACCCCCTGACCCAGTTGTGATCATACCCCACGCAAGAGAGGGTTTCTATCGTGTATCCCCAGATCGCTTCTAAACACATTCGCTCGCCAGGTGCATGCAAATGGGGTTCAAAAGTTACCACCTTTGTATGCTCTTGAAGGACTGTGTAAGCATGGAGCTCCTGATCTTTTTGGTTGCCAGTGATGCTGATATCAACACCATTTCCGAGGCCGATGAAGGAAGGTTTATACTTCGGCTCATATCCCTTAGGGTGAAATCTAAACCCAACTTCCATGTGACCGGTTGTGTCTCGCCCGTTTGAATGCAAGTGAACTGAGTCGGATACAATAGCCGTCCCAGCTTTCAATAAACGGCCCGCATCCTCGTCAAAGATATCAGCATTTCGACCGACCTCATGAACCGGCCATGGAATCGAAAATCCCTGTCTTTCGCCATTCTCGTCGAGCTGCGCAGTGCCCCAGATCATATGGTGGAAAATGTACCGCCCACCGACTGTACCTGCTGCAGCGCTGGTATCAACGTCATTAACTTCAACAACCTCGACTGATTTCACATAACGGTCCTCTTCTAGGCCGATTGGCATGTAGTCAATCTCACCCCACCAATCGGGGGTACCAGCAAGTTTTGTGACGTCGTTCATTACAACGATCAGATCAGGTTCGCCCGCCTTCCATTTTGTGGAATCATCGAAGGTGAGCGCTTGTGGCGCATCTGCAACATCACCTTTTGGAGTTCCGCTTCGCGCCCAAGCTGAAATTGCGGCAAGTTCCTCGTCACTCAGCGAAGGATCATCTTTATAATCCTGAATACCAATGTTCTTTTCCATATACCAGGGAGGCATTGCGCCAGCACGATCCCTCAAGCCTGTTTTATATTCAATTAAACCAGCGAATGGGGCTACCTGCTCGTAAGTAATTAGAGGCATCGGTCCTGCGCCGCCTGTCCTGTGGCAGTTCTGACAACTGCGCTGAAGGATCGGTTCAATGTCTTTGTGGAAGGTTATTTCATCCTGTTGTCCCAGTGCATGAGAAGCTACAAAAATTGGGGCAACGAGTGTAATGATGCTAGTTATTAGTCTTGCGAGGGTTGGTCGCATGTCCGTGTTCTCCTTTAAAGAGTCTAATTCTGTTACATTTTTTTGCAGCAATGTTATTGCCTTTTCACGTTTCTTGGTTTCCATACCGGCAGTTCTTATTTTTATCGGTAAATGTTAACACTTTTTTAACAAAAAAAAATGTTTTCCAAGATTTAGCTTCCTCTGGGTGGCCCTTTTAAAATAGCCCACAAGTTGCTGCTAAAGAGAACGCTTCCAAGCAGCACGATCAGCGAAAAAGCAAACCATTGAACGGCGTACGAGAGGTTTTGGTTGACATCTGGGTTCACTGCAGGCCAATGCCTTACGAGCGTTCCTGGCTGGTCTTTGGTTACCCTGACTTCAAAAGGAAAGATCTTTTCTCCTAACAGTTGCTCTATCAGCCCTAGTTCAAGCGTGCGGAGGCGGAGTGGCCATGTGTTCGGGTCAATATCGCTAGGAATCACGCGAGCGTTTTCGGGTGGTACATGGATCTGGGCGGTAAGGGTTGCATCGTCCGTATAGGGCAATAACCGCGGCGGGGTGTCGGCAGGCAGGATTCCTGTGGTCCAGCCTCGATTCACTAGAACTAGACTGTTGTCGCTCGCAAGGCGAAGGGGGGTGACAACTCCATACCCTATTTGCCCATCGAAGAACTCTCCAGGCAGCAGGATCGTCTTGTCGTTGATGTACTTACCTTGGAGCAATACGTGTCGGTTTCGTATGTCTGGGTTTGCTCTGTGAAGGTGACCGAGCGGGATTGATTCTATTGGTTCTGCATTCTGACTTGACTCCGCTTCAAGTAAACGCTGCTGTTCGTATTGATCACCGGCTCTGTCCAGTTGCCATAAACCGAGTCGCCCTAACCCAGCAGATGTGAGGAGAACGCAGGTCGCGATGATCCAATTTATTTTAATTTCAAAATAGCCTAACTTATATGTTTTCATTATTTTATATATATCAGTATCTTAAGGTATTTATATAAGGTTAATTATTGTATTGAGAGCAATGGTTTTGTTTCGTTTACGATTCCCGCCATACCCAGTGCGATAAGAAGGGCGGCTTGAGGTCCTTTATGAGACTCTGTCGGAACGAACCATTCCCCTGGTGAATGAGCGCCGCCTCCATTTCCGCCCCCGGCTATCGTGATAGCAGGAATGCCCAACGACATTGGTATGTTTGAGTCTGTGCTGGAGGTGCTCAATCCTCTTAATTCGAGCCCGGACGCACTAATAGCTAATGCAGCTATCTGAACTATCGGCTCCTCAGCATCAGTCCTACCCGCGGGCCTGTCGCCGATCAGAACAAACTCGACCTTAATGTCCCCTTCGGGCCACCTAGCGTTTTCTTCCAAAACTGCCTCTAGCGCAGCGGCCTTCGCTTTGCGCTCTAACAAAGCTAGCTGCTCAATGTCGTTGGAGCGCATGTCGATGGCAAAGGTGGCGTTGGCTGCAATTGAGTTTACCGAAGTACCTCCCTTGACTGTCCCGACGGTAAATGTGGTTTTCGGTAAGCTGGGTGTTCTAATTTCACTAATTTTGGCAATTGCGCGCCCCATAGCATGGATAGCGCTGGCTATTCCAAATGCTCCGAAAGAGTGACCGCCCGACCCACTAAACTGGAACTCAAAGCGTCGACTGCCAGTGCCACCGGTGGTAATTCGATTTAACCGAACCCCATCAATTGACAAGAAAGCGCCAATATCGGGGTGATCCTTAAAAATTTGTTTTATCCCTCGGAGGTCACCACGCCCCTCTTCCCCAACATTACCGACAAACATGATGTCTCGTACGGTTTTGATTTCGCTATCGTTTAGAACATCTACCATAGTTAGAATAGCCGCGAGTCCACGCGAGTCGTCCCCAATTCCTGGGGCATAATAACGCCCTCCGCGTAACCGAACAGTTGTGTCGATCCCTTCTGGGAATACAGTGTCAAGGTGAGCCGCGATTAGCAGTGGAGGCTCGGCACCTTGAGATTCGCCTGCTCTTACTCCAATAACATTCCCTTCGCTATCAATATAAGCATCGTCGAGGCCGCGTATTTTTAACTGTTCTAGAAAATAAGCCGCCCTAATTCCTTCTTTAAACGGTGGCGCTGGGATTTCTGTCATTATAAATTGTTCTTCAACTGCATTTGGTTCTCTGAGCTCCAATTGGTCCAGAGCCCATTGCACGCGCTCATTTCTGTATAATTTCTCGAATGATTCATTTACCGTTTCGTTAACTTGGACAATATTTTGTTTGGGATTAGCCGTTTGTCCATTGCCCAGGGTAATGAGGACAATGGAAGATAAAAAAACGACTCCGATTTTGTAATTTGACATAATTTTTCTCGATTTTAAAACTTGACCGTTGGTTTTGTTTGAGCCTCACCAAGGCGGGATTTCATAGACTATACAACTAAAAAATGTAATCAGAGGACGGTCGTTATAACTAATTGGTACGGTAATTTCTAAGCGCGCAGATTTAAAATAAGTCGAATCCCTTTAAGTTGATTCCCTTAAGGGGGCTAAAGCCCTATCTAAAATCGAGACTAAAGTGCTGAATAACAGGATGAAGCTACTATAGTACGTCGCAGTCTCAAGTGCCTGATTAAAATTAATAAAAGCAGGTAACCTCGAAGCGGATATAAGAACCAAAGGTAAAAAGTATAGCACGCCGTTCCATCGTCCGAGGAAACTCATTCTCAGAGTTTTTTGTTTGAATAAAAAACGAGAGTCTAAGACATACTGGCCGAATGCTACTATGATCAGAGGCCATAAAAATGGAGTAACAAGTTCACTGTGAGCAGCGCTGGCTAGACCGATCGTAACGAAAAAAAAATCAGTCGCATGATCGAAAAGCATGCCTGCAGGAGAATCGCTATTAGTCGCTCTAGCCAGCGGGCCGTCAAAGTAATCAGAGATCAGCGCGGCCCCAATCATTAGAGCAACCCACTCACTGCCGATCCAATTTGGGAAACTGATCGCATATGCGAAGGGTATAGCTAGCAATAAGCGGACAGCGGTTAAAGCATTAGCAAATTGCACATTCTAACCCCCGAATAGCTCGCGTTGGGCTCGTCGCCAAAATACAAGCCCAATGGCCGCATTAAAGAGAATGAAGAAATTATGTTGAACAAACCCAAAAGCTGCCATTTGGCCTTCGTTTTCAGGGAACAGAATAACCCAAAAAGTGATGGCTGCTGCCCTCATCGGTGTAGGAACAGCTGCCGCAAAAAAGACAACTGGGAGGTAAGGCAGTAATTCCAGTAGAGAGGCTGGTACGCCAAATAGTTGCAGCGCGATAGTGTAAACGACAATTGCAGCGAGCAGCGCGGGAGATCGTAAAACTAGAAATGCACCGTAGTGCCACAACTTGGCTTTGCGAAAGGCATGGAAAACTCGACGTTCCCGTAATGCGCTACTTCGGAAAATGCTTCCGTTGAAATATGCTACCCAAATAACGAAGAAGCATGCTGCACCAGCGGCAAAAAAAGGCACAAGCGAAAAGGCTTCAGGTAAAGAGGTTCCTGCAACGGTATATCCAATAGTAGCCCAGACAAGCAGATAGAAGACTTCACAAAACATGATGAATAACATAACTGAACTTACTTCCCATCCAGGTATTTTATCTCTTTTGTTAAGATAAAAAGCCATCGCCCCTTTGCCTATTTGTTCGTTAAAAATAGAGATGATATAAGCGCTTGCTCGAATTGGGGCTATATCTTTATATTTTATGTCAGCAATAAACCAGTTTAGTGCTCTAGTGACGACCAACGTGTCTATCGCAAAATAAAATAAGGAATATCCAATCATTAATAACAGCCATGGTGCCCAATTGACTGTTGCAAAGACATCAGTCATATAGCTCGCTAAATCCATGCCTTCGCGGGCTGCTGCTCCGTTTAATCTTCCATATAAATATGCAAAGCAGGCTAGCGTAAGTAACAAGAATCCAATACGTCCTACCAAAGATTTTTTCTTCGGTTGGGGTGCGGATGAGTCGATTCCATTTTCTTGTAAAGCATCTTTATCTGACATGAATTACATTCCTTTTCTACTGCTCTAGTAACTTTTTTAGCGTGGTTTCAAGAGAGGTCAAATTTAAACCAAGCTCTACGTCAGCATTTTGTGCAACTTCTTCGTCCTGAGTTATCACGTCAATGACCGCAGGTGTGAAGCCACCATCCTTGATAAAGCTTGTTAATTTTGCCATCAACTTAGTAACGCCAATGGGTATAGTACCAATTTTCACTGCGTGGCCCTGCATTGAAGCTACTCTGCTAACCAGGTCACGATAGCTTATTGCTTCGGGTCCAACAAGTTCATAGGTCTTACACCCAGGAAGTGATTTTTCAGCACAATTAATTATTGCTGTATTCAAGTCGTCGATGTCTAGAGGGCGCATTTTGTAGTACCCACCGCCGAGCAGTTTTGTTTTTTCGGGCCTCGCGGTGTTGATCAGAGAAGAGCCTCCGGCGGTATTTGGGCCGAGCAATATAGGTGTTCGAAGTATGCTTGCACTAAGATTTGAATCTTGTATTGCCTTTTCTGCTAGGCCCTTAGATCTAAAATACTCATTTTTTGAGTTTTGATCGGCCCCAATGACGCTTATAAATATTAAGTGCGCTAGGTTGTGTGTTTTTACCGCGGCAACTACCGCGGCTGTCGCATCAACGTTTGCTTGCTGATATTTTGTGTGCTTCCCTTCAATCAGGATGCCCGCTAGGTGGACGACACAATCAACACCTTCGATACCTTTTTCTAGGGACGCGCTATCGTTATAATCGATTACAGTAGGATGAATGTTGCTCGATTCTGGGAGTAGTTTGATGGCTGATTTTGAACGCACTCCCGCTGTAATTTGAATGCTCTCATTTGAACTTATCTCCGTTAAAAAATTGATACCGACGTTACTATTAGCACCAGTTACCGCTATTTTCATCTCTTTTAAGTTCCTAGAATAAAGTCCATTTAAAAAAAATTTGTAGTTAAGTTCTGAACAAACGACGCATCCTACCTATCTATCCGTTCGGAGTCACCTAGAAAAAGAAAATTTCACAGAAAAAAAGTGCAGTTTATAGGCTTGTTGATTTTTTTAATTTAACCACCGGGCGCAAGATTTTAGCCCGCCGGCAAAACGTGAAGGCGTTTGTCTCTCTGTTTTCTTGACGCTTCGTTAAGTTCTATTGTCGCTAACTCTCCTGCGTGCATTGCGATTTTTCGACGGTCTTCAGGTGCATTAGTATAACGGGTCGTGCGCATTTTCGGTTTTTTTCTCAGATCGGTAAGAAACTTTTCGATTTGAGCGGGGTGCCATTCCTGTCCATGTTCTGCTCCTGCTGCTCGAGTAATGCTTTCATTCATAAGTGATCCCCCAATATCGTTCGCGCCAGCATTGAGGCATGCTGCGACTCCTGCCTGGCCAAGTTTTACCCAAGATGCTTGAACGTTGTCGATTAACCCATGAAATACGATTCGAGGAATGGCGTGCATGAGGATGCATTCCCGGAAGCTTGGGCCTTTGCGGCAGAGACCTTTTCTATACATTGGCGCTTCTGAAGCAACGAAAGGAAGCGGAACAAATTCGCTAAATCCTCGTGTCTTTCTTTGAAGATCAGCAATTGAAATTAAATGGTGTGCCCAGTGCTCCGGTCTTTCTAGATGCCCAAACATAATTGTAGCTGTCGTCTTAAAGCCAACCTCATGAGCGGCAGTCATCACTTGGAGCCACTGAGCGCTGCTAAGTTTGTCGCTACAAATTTCCTTTCGGACATCGTCGTGTAGTATTTCAGCGGCGGTACCAGGGAGTGTATTCAAACCTGCTGATTTTAAAATTGTCAAAAACCGCGTAAGTGAAACTTTTAATGTTTCGGCACCTTGAAATATCTCGAGTGGGGAGAACGCATGGATATGCATGCTGGGCGTGGCTTTTCGGATAGTGGTGACTATATCAATGTAGGTTTGGCCCGTGTAATCAGGGTGTATTCCTCCTTGTAAACAAACTTCTGTTGCGCCTCTTTCCCAAGCCTCAATACAGCGACGAGCGATCTCCTCAGCACTTATATCGTAGGGTTTTCCTCTCAAGTCTGTGTTGCCGCTTCCTTTTGAAAAGGCGCAGAACTTACATTTAAAGTAACAGACGTTAGTATAATTTATATTGCGATTTACGACATAAGTCACAGTTTCACCATTAGTTTCACGGCGAAGCTTGTCGGCGTAGGTCGTTACTAACGATAGGTCATTACCCCTCACCTCAAACAAACGAGTAACTTCTGTTTCGGTTAATTCCTTTTTTGCCTGATGTTTTTCAAGAATTGTTAAAACATCACTTGACTGGTTACGCTGTTTTTTATTCGAGAGCAGACGATGTTCCAAAGTTGGGATCTCGGTCGATTCCCCTGGAACCCAAGAATCCCTTTTGGCCATTCCGGATGAATCGCTGTGTCTAAACGCGAAGGCTCTAGTTGTGTCAGAAAGCCAGCGCTGCGAAGCGCGGACATAGGGAGGATAGACGGTCAAGCGTTGATCCAGCCATTTCCCTGCGGCCTCAGTGGCGGCTGAAAGCTCGTCGAGATGAGGCCACGGGGCCTCAGGATTAACATGATCGGGCGTGAGAGGTGAAACTCCGCCCCAATCGTTGATTCCGGCGTCGACGAGTCGCTCTAGGACGCCCGGACTTAGGTTAGGGGGGGCCTGTATATTCATGTCGGGACCAAATATTATTCGCGCGACTGCAATTGTCCACAAAAGCTCTTCAAGGTCCGGTTCGGGAGCACTAGCCATTTTGGTATTTGGTTTTGCTCTAAAATTTTGTACGATAACTTCTTGCAGATTTCCGAATCGCTCCGATATTTCTCTAAGCATTAGAAGAGACTCTATTCGTTCCTTTTTTGTCTCACCGATTCCAATTAAGATTCCTGAAGTAAAGGGCACCGAAAGTTCGCCGGACAAAATTAGGGTTTTCATTCGCAGGGACGGAACTTTATCCGGCGAGCCGTAGTGGGGCATACCTTTTTCGCAAAGTCTTTCTGAGCCTGATTCGAGCATTATTCCCATTGACGGACTTATTTCCCTTAGCGCCAACATTTCGTCTCGTGTGAGATTGCCCGCGTTTATATGGGGCAGAAGGCCGGTTTCATTAAGTACTCTTGTTGCGCAGTGGGTGACATATTCAATTGTGGTCTGAAAGCCCATTTCGGCTAAAGATTCTCTAGCAACTTTGTATCTCAATTCTGGTTTTTCACCGAGAGTAAAGAGTGCTTCTTGACATCCGAGTTTTGCGCCGTCTTCGCAGAGAGCGACTACCTGATCTACCGATAAGAATGGTTGGCCGATATGTCTTGGCACACGAGCGAATGTGCAGTAGTGGCAGACGTCTCTGCACAAATGAGTCAGTGGCACAAATACCTTGCGGGAATAGGTAATGGTGTTTCCGTGACCTTCGTCACGAAGAATTCTGGCGCGAGCCATAAGGTTCTCTAGGTCTTCGTTCTGAGACAAGTTATGGGCTTCAACGTTGCTGATTGACTTTTTTACGATATTAGTCATGAGTGGCCATTGGTCGTTATTTTTTTTGATCTCCTCTAACCACCCATTATAAGCATGAGCGCCGTAAAAAGTCGTTATTAAAAAGTCAAAGAGTTAGCTCGATTTTCAAATATTCTCGCAAGTTGTAGGTAGTCCGAGAGCGATTAAGTGAATTACAGCGTCGATAAGCTATCGTTGCTTTTTTGAACAGCTTGAAATAAGTTTGCGCAGTCTGGAACTTCGGAGATATGAAATGCACCAAAAGAATCAAGAAATAAGTAAAGGTGATCTTTCGGGTAAAACTTATTTAATGACGGGTGGTAACAGCGGCATCGGATATGAGGCCATTCGTAATTTTGCGTCACGGGGAGCGTCGGTGATTCTTGTATGCCGAAGTGCTAGTAAAGGTCGCGAGGCGCTTGAAGAAATAAAACGAGAAACTGGAAATAATTCTCTTTTTCTTTATATCGCTGACTTTAGTTCACTGAATAGCGTAAATCGTTTTGCAAAAAGAGTTTTGAACGATTTTTCAAAAATTGACGTGCTTTGCAACAACGCAGGCGGCGCAAATGCGACACGAGTTGTAACGAAAGAGGGGTTTGAGATGACTTTTGTAACCAATCATCTGAGCGGATTCTTATTAACGAAAATGTTGCTCCCTCTTTTGTCAGTGTCGACTGATGAAGAGCCTACACGAGTCATATTTACGAGCTCTTATGGTCATGCTCATAGCGCCCTAAATTTTGATGATCTTGAGCTTGTAGAAGGTTATCGTTCATTGCGCGCCTATGGGCGTTCGAAATTAATGAACCTTCTCACAGCTCGAGAATTTAGTTCACGGTTTCAAAGAGAAAATATCATTTTTAGCTCTTTTCACCCCGGGGCTGTGCGAACTCCTATCTGGAGGAAGGGTGGGCGAGCGGCGAGATTCATCGGATTTGTATTATTTCCATTTTTGATAAGTGTCAAGAAGGGCTCTGATACATTTATCTGGTTGGCGAGCTCACGGGACCGGGAGGTTCTGGAAGCGAATGGTCAATATTTCTATAAGAGAAAGCGCGCGCGCGTGGCTGTCCATGCAACCGCAGCGGCAGCGTCGAAACTCTGGGATTTGACTGAAGAAATCATCGCGCCATTTGCTGAGTGAAAAACTTTCTAATCACGCAGTCCAAAGGTGTAAACGACGTTGCCTGCTGCTATTGTAATATATTGTTTTCCATCAACAGCAAAAGTCATCGGTGCTGCGTGAACTCGGCCCCCAAGAGAAATATGCCATAGCTCTTTTCCGGTGAACGCATTCAAGGCAAAAAAGTATCCGTCTGCGCTCCCTGTCAGTAATAATCCCCCTGCTGTTGTGCTTATGCCGGCAGATGAACGGGGCATTATTGGGAATTCCCAAGCAATTTCAGCGGTGGTGGGATCGATAGCTCGAATAGCGCTGTGAAAAGCATCCATTGGTTGCGTGTATCTTCCTCCGCCGCCAGTAAAACGCTCTCCTTCCTCATATTCCTCGTCGCGCTTAAAAAACTCCTGTTCTCCGTCAAATGCCGTTACATAAAAAAGTCCTGTCTGCTCGCTAAATGCTGGGGAGTACCAGTTAGTAGCGCCAACAATCGGGGGTGAAACCATGATTCCCTCGTACGTCGGTGCCATGCCGGGAACACGAATTGGGCTTCCATCTGCATCTAAACTTTCCGCCCAAGTCTGAGTTGCAAAAGGTTTTCCAAGTATGAATTTTCCAGTTTTTCTATTAATGGTGTAATAAAAACCATTTCTGTTTGCCCACATCATGACAGGCTGTTGCGTTCCTGAAATTTCAATATCAGCTAAAATCGGAATTTGAATGGAGTCATAGTCATGTACATCGTGCGGAGTAAATTGAAAGTGCCAGTTAATTTCTCCTGAGTCAGCATCGAGAGCTAGTGCGGAATCAGAATAAAGATTGTCGCCGAGACGAACGTCGCCATTCCAATCTGGCCCGGGGTTGCCAGTGCCCCAATAAATCAAGTTAAGATCCGGGTCATAAGAGCCTGTAAGCCACGTAGATGCACCACCAGTCTTCCATGAGTCACCCGACCATGTTTCATTTCCTGGCTCTCCTTCACCGGGGATAGCAAAAGTCCGCCAGACTAAATCTCCATTTTTCGAATTATATGCATCAATAAATCCTCTGATTCCGAATTCGCCGCCGGCTATTCCGGTAACAACCAAATCTTTCACGATAAGCGGTGCGGCAGTCTTGCTATAACCCGCTTGATGGTCTGCTACTTCTTTGTTCCACAGAAGATTCCCCGTGCGAGCATCTATAGCGACTAGGTGGGCGTCTAGGGTGCTCATGTAAAGGGTCTCACCCAAAATGGCGACGCCTCTGTTATTTCTTCCACAACAAATTCGAAGATCTTCAGGTAAGTCATGTTCGTACCGCCAGTAAACTCTGCCTGTTTGCGCATCTACAGCAGTCAGGTTGCTTGGGGCTTCTGTAATGAACATTATACCATCGACGACTAATGGGACGGTTTCAGCACGATCAATTTCTGGAATTTGATAAGACCATTTTAATTCCAAAAAATCGATATTTTGACTATTGATGGACGCTAATTGGCTGTATCGTTGACTGTTCATGGATCCCGAGTAAGTCAGCCAGTTTTGGGGTTCAGCTTCAGTGTTTTTTAGTCTTTCCCACGTGACTGGCTGAAAAGCCGGTGTTATGACTGTGCTCAGAACCTCTTCCTGTGCGGATGCTGAGGAAACAAAAACGGACGCTGGAAAAATTATTAATATCGTTTTTAGTCTTTGCTTGATATTCATTTTCATAAGCTCCTCTTATTGCGAAGAGAGAATAGAAATGCAACCAAGTCCTCTAACTCGCTATCGGTAAATTTACCTTGATAAGATGGCATTGTTGATGACTTGTCTATGTTCCATTCTTTTAGTCTATCTTTGGAAAAGGAATATAGTTCCTCGTTAACGTCCATAATACGTAGACTAAAACTGTCCTCACTCATTCGCAGTCCTTGGTAAAAGTTGCCGTTCTGATCCCTTACACTCACAGTCCACCACCTCGGTGTTACTTTTTCGTTTGGGCGGAGCAATGCGGAATTGATTTGCTCAGGACGAAGTCGTTCCCCTATTGAAGTTAAGTCTGGACCGTTCCTTCCGCCAAGGCCTTCAATCATGTGACATCCTGCACAATCAGTGCTGCCGCTATAGAGTTTTCTACCCCGTGTTGGTGAGCCTGGGAGATTAATATTAGCCGGATCGCTCGCTAAAGACTCGATATATGCTACCAATTGCCATGCAAGAGAATCCGGTACTTCCGGATTGAGTGCGATCATTGCTGTCCCGGGGACACCATTCCGTAGTACGTTAAAAATCCCGGCGGTGGTATTGGCGCGGCGAAGTCGACCTGTTAAATCAGGAGCTCCGATCTCATCATCTCCCTTTGCATCGATTCCATGACATCTTGAACATTGTCGATCAAAGTATTTTTCTCCTGCTCTAACGTCAAAAATAGTGTTGTATAAATTGCCAGCGTCTGCAGCAAATGCCCCGAGTGTTAACTGTGACAAGTAGAGGCCGAAATAAAGAGAGTAGAAAGTTGTGCGTGGATATAAGAAAAAGTGTATGAACGAGTGTTGACTTAAATCTTTTTTATTAGGATTGAGAATAAACATTTATTCCTCTGCTATTTTTTTATTATTAGGCTGAGTTCTCTTAATTTAATCCTTGGTCAAAAATTCTATAACTTTATTTTATGCATAATCTGGATTCATTGCCATCATTAAAAACCCTGTAAAAGCTGGGTTCGAAGGGGCAAGCGTGATGTCAACGCTATCGCGCATGCAGATAAGCGCTGCTAGATAGTCTTTATAAAAGCTCCATGATGGAAGTGGCTGGTAAGTTAAATCCGATAAGCCAAATTGAGCAATAATATTTTTGGTAGTTGTGGGCTTAACAAAAGCATCATCAAGCAGATTAAAGTAAGCTGGCCACACACTTATGATCGACCACTTGGCTAGGCGGACTGAGAGCAATATTTCAAGTAATTCATGAAAGCCAGTCTCCTTATCTCCGTGGAGTCGTTTTTTTAGAGCGCCAGCGAATTTATTCTTCTCTTTGGGTGTTAGGTTGCAAATGCAGTTCTTAAATGCTGGTTTTTCAAAAACTGAAATCATTGAAGATCGAGAAACAATCGTAACCATTGATTCAAGAATGGCTTCGGTGTCGCGGAAATTTCGCGGTCTAAACTGTTCACGGGTGTAATCGCTTAGTTGATTTACACGATGACGTTTGGCTACTGCGATCATTTTTGGATTTTGAAAGCCGCCTGGGTATTGACCAAGAAATCTTTCCTCTGCTTCTTTAAGTCGTTTGTAATTCATAGGTCGTTGCCGCTTATATAATATGCCCGATCCAGCGGCCTGATAATGTGATCCCGATCCATAAACCCAATGAAAGAGTTCCAGAAATTTTCATTTTATTTGTCGGCGCGTGGAACTGCTTCAATTTGTCTGAGGCTGTCAGAAAAAGTCGATGAAGCAAAAGCATATTTGCTCCAGCAAGTATCAGGAGTAACATTTTAATTTGAAAGGCCGGGTTAACAATATGCGATGCAGCACGCGTTATAAACATGGCGACGCCGGTAAGCACGGCAACCCAAAACGATGCCCAAGTCCAGGGAAGAAGTTCTTCACTAAGTTGTGCGAGAGAGTATCTGCGTGCAGCTACTCCAATGAGTCGCAGGTCAACCATTAAAACTGTACCAAGAAGGAGGCTTATCGCAACGACATGAATCGACTCAATCATGGGAAACCATGCCGTTCCGCCAATTTCCCATGAAATCGGCCAATTTTCTATTTCTATCCAGATTGGATTTTTCAGAATATGACTTAGAAAGCCTTCCATAACAATAATTCCCGCATCAGGTCGGATAGATCAGGTATTCAACATAAGCGATCCAACGCCCACTGATCGTGATACTTAGCCATAAGATTATAGAAAGAAAGCTTATTACACGTATGCTAATGAGATTCCCTTGTGCGCCAGCCCGATTTCCTACTAAATTGTTGATCCTAATAAGATACTGCAGAAAGTATGCTAGAGGCAAAGCAAGAAAAATCATCAATATTTTAGTGATGAAGACTGGGTTGTCGGCATACCGGTAAGGGCGCGCAAGTACAAAAAATGAGCCGGAGATAATATTGCTTGCCATGGCTAGCCACAGCCAAGGAAAGAGTCGTTTCACCATCTCGTCGAGTGATTGGTTTCGTAGGCCCAGACCCAGACCCCGGACACTTATTAATACAATCGATCCCATGATTGCGCCGACCCCTAAAATATGAATGGTTTGAATTATAGGAGGGAAACCTGGCACGTTTTGAAGAGCCCATAGGGCAATTGCTTGTAGGGGGCTCTGATCGATCATGCTGGCTAATTGGTTCAATTACGGTGCTCTACTTTGTTTTTCTAAAGGTTAACGCGCCATATGTGCACAAGAGAAATCTGTAGCTTTCGCAATTTAGAGCTTAAGATATTTGTCAGTAACAGCACCCTCGGAGGCAGATGCTACATTAGTGGCATATTTCGCAAGAACTCCGCGAGTGTATCGCGGGCTTGGCTTTTTCCACCCAGCTAATCGGTCTGCGATTTGAGATTCCGTAAGATCGATTGAAACGGTATTGGATTCAGCATCGATAGAAATTTTGTCTCCATTTTGGACGATCGCGATAGGGCCACCCTCACTGGCTTCGGGGGTAATGTGCCCGACGACAAAGCCGTGGCTGCCGCCTGAAAATCTTCCATCCGTAATCAGCGCTATTTCCTGGCCTAAGCCTTTTCCCATGATGGCAGAAGTAGGGCTTAACATTTCTCTCATGCCAGGTGCGCCACGAGGGCCCTCGTAACGAATGACTAAAACATCACCGGACAGTACCGTCCCGTCAAGGATTCCGGCTAAACACTCTTCCTCTGAGTCAAAAACCCGAGCGCTACCACTGAATGCTAGGCCTTCTTTACCTGTTATTTTGGCGACAGCACCTCCTGGCGCGAGATTTCCTCTCATAACAACAAGATGGCTATCTTTTTTTATTGGTGATGTGAATGGACGGATAATGTCTTGGTCGCTTGGATACGGAGTTACATCTCGCAGGTTCTCAGCCAGTGTTTTACCGGTAACTGTCATGCAATTCCCGTCGAGCATTCCCTCATCCAGCATTACTTTCATCAGTGGCTGAATGCCGCCAATCTTTATGAGCTCTGACATTAAATATTTGCCGCTTGGTTTCAAGTCTGCAACCATCGGAACACATTTTCCAATGATCGAGAAATCATTTAGCTCGAGTTTTACGTTCATAGTATGTGCCATTGCGATTAAATGCAGCACGGCATTAGTTGAGCCACCTAGAGCGATAACGACTTTGATCGCATTTTCAAAAGCGGAGCGAGTCATAATGTCAGATGGTTTTATATCTTTGTCAATTAGGTTGAGTATTGCTTTGCCTGCGGTTTGGCAATCTAATTCTTTGTCGGGTGAGATTGCGTCTTGCGCGGAGCTGTTAGGGAGACTCATTCCCATTGCTTCAATCGCTGAGGCCATCGTGTTCGCGGTATACATTCCTCCACAGGAGCCTGGTCCGGGAATCGCGCTTTCTTCAACATTCTTTAGATCGATGTCTGATAGTTTTCCAGCCGCATGTTCTCCAACCGCCTCGAAAACCGACACTATGTTGGTATGATTCGGTCCCGGTTGAATAGTCCCGCCGTATATAAAGATCGATGGGCGGTTCAATCGAGACATGCCCATTATTAGGCCGGGCATGTTTTTATCACAGCCACCGATCGTTATGATTCCGTCATGACCCATACATCCGGAAACTGTCTCCACGCTGTCAGCTATCACTTCTCGAGACACCAAGGAGTACTTCATTCCTTCTGTCCCCATAGAAATTCCATCAGATATAGTGATGCAGTTATATATAACTCCTTTCCCACCGGCTTCATTCGTAGCTTGATTGACATCTTCAGCGAGTTTATTAATGTGCATATTGCATGGAGTAACCATGCTCCAGGTTGAAGCGATCCCGATTTGCGGCTTTTTAAAATCAGCGTCTTTAAAACCAACTGCCCTAAGCATGGCCCTGCTAGGTGCTTGGGCAACGCCATCAACCACGACTTTGGAGTATTTTCTTTTGTTTTCGTTGCTCATAACTTTCTAATGACTCGCTTAAATAAGATGTTTTGTATAAGTCTGTTTCGAAGATGATATCATATAGTCTTGAGGAATCGCGCTTGGGTTTTTTTTTAAGAAGTAGCTTATCATTGCGACTAACTGGGTTGGTGTGATTTTGGGTAATGATGGTTATACGAGCTTGAAGCGTTGCGTAATGAGAGTATTTATAAAGACCTATGGAAAATAATCAGCAGCAAATCATCGGTCAAGTTGAGGCATGGCTCTCCGAAGGCAGCTCCGTTTGGCTATGTACGATTTTGAAAACTTGGGGGTCTTCACCTCGCCCAGTCGGGTCGATGCTCGCGAGCACGACAGATGGGAAGATTGTTGGCTCACTTTCTGGCGGATGCATTGAAGAAGATTTTCTAGCACAACTCACCTCGGGCAAACTAAAGGCTCGCTTCGATGAGAACAGAAAGCCTTTCATAATTTATTACGGCAAAACGGAGGAGGAGCAAGCGCGCTTAAAGCTCCCCTGCGGTGGACAATTGCACGTGCTTCTGGAATACATAGAACCCCTGAGTGAAAATGTTGCGGTTTTTAAAGAGATCGTCCAAAAGTTAGTTGATCACAAGAGGGTATGTCGTTCAATCGATCTGGCTAATGGATCTTTTACGTCAAGAGAATTACTTGATGCAGAAACTAGGATTTCTATTAGGATTGCTGGTGGAGTTTTGCAGCATGAACTCAGTCCTATGTATCATTTGCTTTTGCTTGGCGCGGGAGATGTTGCGCGTTACGTCGCCGAAATTGGTGTTGCGTTGGAATACCAAGTGACTTTATGCGATCCCCGGCCTCGATATCTTGAAAACTGGTCGGTTGAGCGCGTGCATAAAACCGATGCCTTGCCGGATGATGTTGTGCGTGAGGGATATGATAACCCCTACTCTGCGATTGTGGCGTTAGCACACGACCCGAGGGTTGACGACATGGCTTTGATGGAAGCTCTAAAAACAAAAGCGTTTTACATTGGTGCAATGGGGTCAGAAAAAACCTCGTCTGACAGGAGGGCTCGGTTGCCGCAGTTGGGTTTGAATGTTAACGAAATTAATCGATTGCGTGCACCTATTGGGCTCCAGATAGGAAGTAAGAAGCCAGCAGAAATCGCTATTTCAATTATGGCGGAGATAACAGCAACGCGGAATCAAAGACAAAAATTGCGATAAAATTTTCTTTAGGCCGCAGTTACGACAGGGCCTTTTAGGATTGATGCAGATATCGCAGTATTCGTTATTGTTTAATTTGTCTCTCGATTCCTTGTGCGGCCATCGATTCTAATCGCCGAGCTCCTGCCAAAATTCCTATAATGCCATAATTTCCTTCATGGCACGCATATTCATAAATGGGTTCACTGATTTGAGACAGAGGATACTCACCGGACCAATCCGAGCTATAAACACTCGGATCATCCACTGAAAATCCGTAAATTATTTTATTGGGACTTTCGCGCTTAAAGGTTTCAGTCACAGTCAACGTTTTAGTTGGTGCTCCCCTATAGGTGTGCCATGGATTGTAGTTCTTTGTTTCGACAATTAGAGTTTCTCCCTCCCAGCGGCCGATTGAGTCTCCCATCCATTTCTGTAATACGGGAGAAGCTGGATTTCGTTCATCAGTGATTTTAATTATGCGTGCGTCGTGAACCATTTCTACAAGGATCGTCACGTATCCGGGCGATTGAATAATTTGCATGTGACTGTTGTACATTACCGGAGACATTACTGGTCCTGAACTGTTTCCGAACGCGACGAGACACCTCTCGCCAAGACTGCGTCCCTCAGGGCCATCGTTTCTATCAGGTCGGTTAGCCCTGATTATTTTGTTTTGACCATTGAATTCGGCACGACGTTCCGGAATTCTGCCATTTGCCGGACTAGTGATGGCCGAAGTTCGATATTCGCCATTTACGGTGGGAAGAAACATACCTCTGTCAGTCCAAAATAGATCATAGTTTCCAACTGGCGGGAGGGCCTCCGCCGTTGGAGCGGGGCGACTCGGGTCAAGTGCGATATTATTCTTTTCAACCGCGGCTTGGGCACGCCTCTCGAGAATTTTAGCCTCCTCGACTGTGTATGCGCGCTTGCTGCCAAGTTCTGTTGGCCTTTCAAAGGGCATGACTGTGGCATTCTTCCAGACGCCCTGTAGGTTTGGTGCGCCCCATTCGGTGCGAGAATCTATCTGTTCTGCTCGTACAATTTGTGCAAACAGAAAAATCAATAAAAAGATTACATTTTTTCCTTGGCTCACGAGTTGTTTGTGTTTTCTCTTCAAAATTATTTCCTTTTATAAGATGCCTAAATGGGTGCTACAAGGTTCCATGGGAAAGCATGTTCGAGCTGCGATGCAAGCTGAAGCAATAAAAGGTCATTGCCGTTGCATGCGCTAAACAACGCGCCTATCGGAAGTTTATCGGCACTAACGGCTGCTGGGACAGACATGCTCGCTGCGCCAGTAGCGTTATAGAGAGCGCAAAAGCCGCTATACTGAGTAAATCTTTCTGCGTATTCTTTTGTGTTGTGGCAATCCATATCTAGCCACCCTAGCTTCACTGGTGGAGATGTAAGCACAGGTGAAAGCAAGATATCGTAATTATTATGGAATTTTTGCATGGTGATTTCGGCCAAAGTCATGGTGTCACGTGCTCGAACATATTCGTCGGCGGATACCTTGCGGCCTCGTTTTGCCATTATCTTCGTCCCTAATTCAAGTTGAGAGGCGTCGAGGTCGGACTCAAAGTTTTTAAATTGTTCGTGCACAGACTGATAGATGTGCGTACTGATTATTCTTGATGCTGCATCAGCAACGGGGCTATGGTCAACTGGGTGTTCTATCTCTTCAATGTGATGGCCAAGCTCTGAGCATTGGTTCGCCATTGAATCGATAGCCGACAAGACCTCAGGTTGAATTTTCTCGCCTGTCGGATGGGTTTTAACGACGGCGATTTTAATTTCCCCAAATTTATTGTTTGAATTGTCATAAAAATAATTTCTAGATTTGGTGTCATTATTTATTGGGAGTGGCAGAGGGAAAAGTGAGGAAGTATGCCGACGTATAAGGTCTAGGAATGCGGCGCTATCTCTTACAGTCCTTGATACTACATTACCCACACTCAAGCCGCTCCAGCATTCTGCTAAATTATGTTGGGTTATGGTTAAGCCCCGGCTGGGTTTCAAGCCAAATAGACCGCAGCACGATGAAGGGATTCTTATCGAGCCTCCGCCATCTGTCGCATGCGCTGCTGGCACAATTCACGCAGCGACCGCAGCGGCCGCTCCACCTGATGACCCGCCAGTTGAATAATCAAGATTCCATGGGTTATGGCATGGACCTGAACTCTTAGGCTCGGTAGTTATTGTAAGCCCCCTTTCGGGAGTGTTGGTTTTTCCTAAGATGTTGAGACCAGCTTTTATGTAATGTTTTACAATTTCGGCATCTTGTACATTAGAATCTGAGGATGTTGTTCGACTGCCATAGCGAACTGGTAAGCCGTGATACGGTGTAAGGTCTTTAATAAGGAACGGTACACCGGCAAGATTACTGGATTTAATGTTTATGGTGTCGGCGCGGGCAATTGCCTTTTCATATTCACAAGCGACGATGGCATTTACCTTTGGATTTATCTTTTTCGCTTTGTTTACGGCAATTGAAGTTATTTCTCTTACAGAAAAATATTTTTCTCTTATTCCTGTAGCAATTGCGATAGCGTCTAGCGAGGAATATTCGTCTTCAAGAGTTTTTCGCATAAGCGCATCCTAAAAAGTGCTCGAGACTGATTTATGTCGTTGTGGTGGTGCGTGTGTCGGTAAACCATTTTACCGGCGCGGAGGTTTTATGAACACTGTCTTCCACTCCAAGAACGAGTGCAAAAAGGGCCATACGGATTACAACCCCATTATCCGCCTGCCTAAAAATAGCGAGATTAGGGTGCAAATTCAAATCGCTATCCAATTCATTTGCGTTAGCTCGAGAATCTCGGGGCAGTGGATGCATAATTACGGTATTTGGCGCGCAATGCTGAGTGTAAATCTCTTGATTTAATTTAAATTGTCCGCGGTATAAATCTGCATCGGATTGCTTTTCGAACCGCTCCTCTTGTATGCGGGTAAGATAAACAGTGTCGTTATCGCTCAAGCCTACTTTCATATTGTCTGTTTCTATGACTTTGTGTCCCGCTAGAATTAGTTGATCTAATATTTCATTAGGCATCTTCAGTTCATTAGGCGAGATCATCGTGAACGTTATGTTTTTATATAAGAGAAGAAGTTTGGAGAGCGAATGGACAGTGCGCCCATTTTTCAGATCGCCGACCATGGCAATTCGCATTCCGTCTATCATGCTTCTTTTATGCTCGAGTTCTTTTCTGATTGTGTATAGATCAAGTAGTGCCTGCGAGGGGTGTTCGTTATCGCCGTCTCCGCCATTAATGACGGGCACTCTGCTGGCTTTTGCGAACTCTTCAACTGATCCGGGAGAAGGATGGCGCATTACTATAACATCGCTGTATCCACTAATGACTCGAGCTGTATCATAAAGCGATTCACCTTTAGAGATTGAGCTCGTCTTCATATCTACTATTTCTCTTACTGAGCCGCCGAGCGAATTAAAAGCACAGCCGAAGCTCATGCGAGTCCGAGTACTCGCCTCGAAGAACATGCTTCCGAGAATTGCACCATCTAGAACCTTTGTCGTTTGAAGGCGACTCGCATATGGAGTCATTGAATCGGCAACATCAAAAATTTTCTCGACACTGACCCGATTCAATTGATCTACACTAATAATGTGACTTCCGCGAAAATTCATAAAGACCTCGGTATGTAGTCGAGCTTTAAAATACCCATCCAAGATTACTACAGTTGGCCGATAACTGGGAATTGAAACGGTCAATTTTTTTTTATTAATCTGTGTACTGGAATATGGCCAACACGATTTTTTGGTACGATTTCGAGACATTTAGTTCTGATCCAAAAGCTGGCCGTGCCGCGCAGTTTGCCGGGTTGCGGACCGACGAAAACTTAAATATTGTCGGTGACCCACTCGTTATTTACTGCAAACCTTCGAATGACTTCCTACCTGATCCGATAGCTTGTCATATTACTGGTATAACGCCTCAAGAAGCCGACTCGAAGGGTATGATTGAAGCACAGTTTATAAAAACCATCTTGAAGGAGTTTTCGGCCCCCAATACCTGTGTCAGTGGATATAACAACATTAGATTTGATGACGAACTCACGCGACAATTGTTGTACCGTAATTTCTTCGATCCATATGAGCACGAATATAAGAATGGTAATTCGCGTTGGGACATTATTGACATGGTTCGATTGTGTGCCGCTACTAGGCCAGAAGGAATCGAGTGGCCAAAAAAAGATGACGGATACGTTAGTTTTCGGCTCGATCAACTGACTACTAAAAATGGTATAGAGCATGACTCTGCTCATGACGCATTATCAGATGTAAAGGCAACTATTGAACTTGCAAGGCTCATAAAAACGTCGCAACCGAAATTGTACGATTATTGTTATTCGATTCGCTCGAAAAGTGTCGTTAATAAGATTATCAACTTCGAAACACGAAGACCTTTCCTGCTTGTCAGTCCTTCGGTGTCGTCACGACATGGTTGTTTAAGTTTAATGGTGCCGTTGTGTTTGCATCCGCGTCTCCCGAACACCGTGCTTGCCGCTGACCTACGCCAGAATCCAAAAATGTGGATCGGATTAGGCCCGAAAGAATTGAGGGAACGGATATTCTTGCCTCGCTCTAAAATTGGCCCTGGTACGGATCGTGTCTTAATTCGGGGCGTCGCGTTAAACAAGTGTCCAGTTATTGTAAATTTTGATGTTTTAGATGGTGGCCGTGCCTTGGATTTGGATATAGATATTGAGACAAGTCGCAAAAACTGGGAAACCCTTATGGAGGATGCTAAGAAGCTGAGGCATATTATCAATAATGTCTCACAAAGTTTTTCTAGCGAACCCAAAGGAGAGACGGATCCAGATTTGATGATTTACGATGGTTTTTTTACCAAGCCAGATAAGCAATTGATGGCGACAATTAGGGAAGCTGATCCTGCAGATTTAAATAGATTTGACTTTCCTTTTAGGGACCGACGGTTAAAAGAGATGCTCTTTAGATATCGCGCGAGGAATTATCTGCAGACCTTAAGTCCAGAAGAGTTAATGCTTTGGAATGATTTTAGAATGAGGCGAATAAATTCTGATGACTCGAGAGATCAGTACAATAAAAGTTTGCTTGAAGCCGTAAGCGTAGGTATCTCAAACGATATTTTGGAAAATCTGGAAAAGTATGTTTTAGGTTTAGGTGTTTGAATTATAGTAAGCTAATATACACGGTGACAATGCTTGTTTGATTTCAGTGTGGTGAATTTCAACGGATTTGGTTTAAAGAGATTTCATGGAGAGATTTTCAGAGATTCGCCCGTATCGTGACAGTGAGGTAAAAAAAGTTATCTCGCGTTTGTTGGAAGATGCGGATTTTTTAGACACAGTTGCAAATTTTGTTCTGCCCCGATTGGCGACGTTCTTTCCGGCTTTGCTTCGTTTCTTCATAAAAAAAAGGTTGATAAAGCAGACGCGTGCGGTTGATACAGTGGCCTCTATGCAAGCGGTGATCGCTGCTTATATGGAGAAAATAGTCAACGAGACCACAACGAGTTTAACGCACTCTGGATTAGAGCGTCTGACGATCGGCCGCAATTATTTGTTTATCAGTAATCATCGCGACATAGTAATGGATCCGGCGTTTGTGAATTATGTTTTGTACCATGGCGGACATGATACTCTGCAAATTGCAATCGGTGACAATTTGTTGAAAAGGCCTTTTGTCAGTGATCTTATGCGGCTTAATCGAAGCTTTATTGTGAAGCGTTCGGCTCGAGGGAGGGAGCTTCTCTCTTCGTTGCAGCTTTTGTCAGAGTATATTCATAATTGTATAGATAACGAAAGCAGTGTTTGGATTGCTCAGTCTGAGGGACGAGCAAAAGATGGGATTGATAGGACTGATCCGGCGCTGCTTAAGATGTTAGCAATGGCGGATCGGAAAGAACCGTTGGGCGACGTATTAGGCCGGCTTCATATTGTTCCAGTTTCGATCTCGTACGGCTTAGATGCTTGTGACTTGCTCAAAGCTGAGGAACTGTGCCAGATTGAGGAGACGGGGAGCTATGAAAAAAATGAAGATACTGACATGAAAAGTATAGTAAAAGGTGTTTTGGGTCAGAAAGGGAGGGTTCATGTTGCCTTCGGGCAGGAGCTGAAACTGAGCAACAATGATCCTCAGATTGTTGCGAAGATGATCGATAATCAAATACTCAAAGGTTATGACTTAAGCTGTAATAATATATTGGCGACGGAAAAAATATTGGAGCTTGGGCTGATTGAGGGTAATGAAAATATAAACGAACTCCTTGGTAAGTTGACGATAGAAACCCGAGATAGAGAAGACTTTGAAGCGAGGCTTAATGCCGTTCCAGATAACATACAGTTACGTTTGTTGAAAACCTATGCAAATCCGCTTCTAGAAATATCTCGGCTATGAGCTTGAGCTAGACAAGTACTTTGCCAAAGCCTCCTCATAACGACTTTGCAGTTCCGTTTTGATTTTAGATGGTATCGGGCCCAGTGACCTGACTGTTAAATAATTCTTATGAAATTTTTTTATTATCTCGGATTTTGTGGGTTTTCCTTTTCCGAACATTTGTTTTAGTTGTTGAAGATTCATCTCGGTGCGAATTTTTTGGTCTTCTTCCGGTGTTTTTAACCCCATCAACAGTTCAAGCTCAACACATAATAATCTCATTTTTCTTTCTGATTTCATTATTTCATTTGAAAAGCTTTCATGACTCGACATAAACTTAATGTTTTGCGCTCTCGACTGCAAAGCTTCTTGTGCTTGCGGGTGTTTTGGTAGCTGAAATGGAGGAATTTCTTGGGATTTAAGCCTATTAAACGTCGCGGAATAAGTTTCACTGCTCGATGTTTCTAATAGTTGTTTTTCTAATTTTTCGAACTGTTCATTTGCCGAGATAACTGAATTCAACTCATCTTTATGCTTTGGGTTGGGGAGTGCGCTCATTTTTAGGTCTATTTGATGTTGGTATCCACGAAATTGACGTGTAATTAAACTTTTTTTATCGTCGCGGTAACCATCGAGCAAGGCTTTGAGCTGCAGTTTTAGTTCACCCACTTTAGCTTGACAGTTTTCGAGTTCTAAAAAGGGCGCGTCAGCCAAAGCTTTGAAGCTTGAGAGGAGGGAGTTGACTTTCTCCCCATTGGCATTTGTGTGTTGATTTTTTGATTTTTTTGGATTTTGGTTAAAGAATGTGTCGCATATCTCTCGGAATTCTTTCCAAAGGTCATTGTCCTTTTTTGCTCCTGCTGTTTTGGTGCTTTTCCACTTAGCCTGCAGCTCTTTAATCTGCTTCTTTGCCTCTGGGTTCGTTGAATTCAACGATTTTGCTTCAGTAATTAAATTCTTTTTACAAATTTCGTTATTCTTGAATTCAAATTTTCTCGTCTTCCATATAGCGGACGTTAACTGATAGTACCGTTTATTAAGGTCTTTGGCTTTATTATCGTTAACTGGGGAATGCGTCTTCCAAGTGATATCAATTTCTTTTAATAAAAACGTTATTTCTTTTATGTCTGCTTCCTGAGTTTTCAGAGCAGCAAGTTTTTTCTCAAGAATATCGCATAAATTATTTCTTTCTTTTTCGTTCGATATTTTAAGTTCGTCTCGTCTTCGAAAATATTCTTTGCATGATTTGTAAGTTTGATCTGATGCTTTTTTGAATCTGTTCCAAAGTTTGCTCTCATCTTTTGCAACTCCAATGTCTTTCCATTGGCAATGGATTTCTTTGAGTTGATTCATTCGCTCTGCTTCATGTGTCACGGAGCATGCAAGTGAAAGCATTTTTTCTATGAGTTCTTCTTTTTTTCTGGCGTTCTCTTTCAAAGTTGAGTCTCGAAAATTATAGAATGATCTTTTCGTTTCTGTTTCAGTTTTGATTATCTTCTTCAACGACCCACTGCTAAGACCTTTTTTGGCGGACTGTATTTGGCTCCATTTAGACTGAGCTTTTTTAAAATTATTTTGCAAGATGTGTGAGCTAATGTCTTTAATTCCTGATGTAATTAGACGTATTTTTTCCTCTTGGTAAGCTTGATTTTTTTTCAAGATTTCTAAGAAATTTTTGTGTAAGACATTGCCTAATTCAATGTCTTCAATAGAATTTTTTGGAATTTGTTTCCTGAGTTCGCCAAGACGGTTGCTTAATACGTTGATTTTGTTACTTTCGCTTATTTTTACCGCAAGTATTTCGTCTGATATTTTCTTTAATTCTGCTGCAGGATTCTGATATATCGGTTGAGTTATTTTATTGGTTTTGCTTTTCTTTAATTCATCGATTACGAGGGTTTGATCATTAACTGTTGTTGAACCAGAGGGTAGGCAAAAAACCTCTTCTGTCGAGGAAGAAATAGTCAAATCTGATTTCAGTATGTTAAAAGACTCACCGCGATTAAAATACGCGGTTGCTGGATTCGCTGGGCACAGCACCACATCGGCGGAGCGCGCCGGGGTGCTGAATGTCAAAGCTGATTGGCTTTTTTTTGTGTTTAACTTAAGCGTTACTGCGTGTTTAGTCGTAATTGTCACATTGATCTCTGTTTTTTAAATGAGAACGCTCTCGTTTTGGTGTAGGCGTCTTCAGGGCGTGTGTGTAAGCTGTATAGCGGTAAACATCTAGCAACTCGTAGGTACAGGTTGACAATGGTATAATATTTACGTTCGTAACGTTAAGTGAAATTTATGAACTTCAATGAAGTTAAAAATTACGTTCAGGAAGTTTACCGATCTCTTCTTGCGACTTATAGTCATGTCCCTCGGTATGGTCAGCGCTTGATGATCGCTGAAATTGTAAATTCCTTGAAGCCGCTGTTTGATAAACCTGAGGCAAAGTCTCCTATTGTTACCATTGAGGCAGGTACTGGAACCGGAAAAACTCTTGCTTATATTGTGTCAGTTATACCAATAGCGAAAGCCTTAAATTTAAAAGTTGTTATTTCTACTGCGACCATAGCTTTACAAGAGCAAATTGTATTAAAGGACCTTCCGGATATATTAAAGGGTTGTGACTTAGATTTTAGTTTCGCGTTAGCTAAAGGTAGAGCTCGGTATTTATGCTTGTCGAAATTAGATCTACTGCTGAGGGGTGATGACAGCCTACAGGCCCTATCAGATCTGTACGGTGAAGAAATAGTTGAAACCGAGAACGCGCTTATTTTCGATCAAATGTCTGAAGCTCTAACTGCTGGAGATTGGGACGGAGATAGGGATAACTGGATTAGCAGTCTTGATAACTCCGTTTGGTCCTCGCTTACCATAGACTCTGGTCAGTGCGTTGGTTCGAAGTGCAGTCATTTTCATAATTGCAGTTTTTTTCAGGCGCGAGATGGTTTGGATCAGGTGGATTGCATAGTTAGTAACCATGATCTCGTGCTGTCAGATTTGGCATTAGGTGGAGGCGCAATACTTCCGCCGCCTGAGGAATGTATCTATGTCTTTGATGAGGCACATCACTTACCGATTAAGAGTAACAAACACTTTGCGTACTCAACACGGCTGAAAAGCGTGATAGATTGGTTAGAGAGGTCGGAAAAGTTAATGCAAACTGTGTATGCAGATGAGAACTTTGAGGTTATCACTCATGCTACGGTGAATAAGGTCGTCTCTAGTATGAAAAGAGATCTTGATGATCTTTGGCCGCTGGTGTCTAAATATTTTGAGGAATTTAAAGTTGGAAATTCTGTACATGATAGACAATATGTTTTCGATCTTGGATTGGTGCCAGATGAATTACGGGATTTATCCCAAAATCTAGCAATTTTGTTTAAACGGTTCAGTGATATGTTAAGTGAGTACATTGATGCGGTAAAAGAAAATTTAGAAGCTTCTAAGCCGCAGTTAGTTCGGGATTTAGCTGAGCTGTGGTTTCCATTGTTAAGCAGTATCAAATCAAGAGCTGATGCCAACTACGAGTTGTGGAAAGGGTTCTCCGTAAAGGATAAGTCAGATGTTGCTCCCAAAGCACGCTGGTTATCTGCTATTGATGGTGCGGCTATCCCAGATATTGAGGTATCTATAAGTCCAGTATCGGCGGCCGATGATTTGACTGAGAAGCTTTGGTCTTCGTGCAGGGCCGCGATTCTTACATCCGCAACTCTGTCCGATATGGGTGCTTTTAGCATGCTAAAAATGCGTGCAGGGACTCCGCTGGATGGAATATATTTGTCGATACCGAGCCCATTCGATTTCGCAAATGTAGCTGTTCTAGAGGTTCCTCGAATGCATTGTGAGCCAAGTAATACAAATCTTCACTCAGCAATGATTTCACAGGCTATCCCGAGGCTTGTCTCGGAGCCCGGTGGGGCCTTGATGCTTTTCCAGAGCCGAAGACAGATGGAGGAAGTCATTTTAAGTATGCCAAAGGAGTGGCGAGAAAAAATACTGTGTCAGGATGACTTTCAAAAATCGCAACTGTTAGCATTTCATCGTAAACAAGTGGATGAAGGGAAGTGCAGTCTGATTTTTGGTTTGGCTAGTTTTGCTGAGGGAATTGATTTGCCCGGAGATTATTGTAGACATGTGCTCATTGCAAAAATTCCATTTTCTGTTCCCAATGATCCTATTGAATCTACTTTGTCGAAATGGATTGAGTCCAATGGATCGAATCCATTTATGAGTTTATCTGTTCCAGATGCGACTTTTCGGCTTCTTCAAGCGAGCGGTAGGTTGCTTCGCAATGAGGCCGATACAGGTCGAATTACAATTTTTGATGAGAGGCTAGTGACAAAGCGTTACGGAAAGCTAATGCTTGACGCACTACCTCCCTACAAAAAAGAGCTTTTTTCGACAATACTTACGGTGGATTAGTGGTAATGATGATTAATAAAATTCGTATCGTAATCGTAAGTATTATTAATAATCGTTAACATAAGAGTTTTGGATTACTCGTGTTGAATATAGCAGCACAGGAGCGTTTAATTCTTCTGTCTTCTGTGAGATTTTGTCAGCCAAGGTAATTCCCTCAACTATATGTCCAATCACAGTGTAGCGTCCATCGAGATGAGGCAAATCTTTCAGAGCCAACAAAAATCCCGGCCCGCCAGGTTCAATCAGTACAAGACTCCCACGAGAGATAGCGCGCGAGTTTAAATCATCTGTGAATGTGTGACCTTGGAGCTCTAAGCCTTGTTTAAGTGACAAATTACTAAGTTTTTCAAACAAAGAGAATTGATTGTTCTGTATCATGTCGGGAGACGTTATGTTGTTACTTTCTAAAAAAGGTTTCAGTAATTTCTCTTCATAATCGGTGGTGTTTTTTATAGACAAATTTGGATGTAAATAACCTTCAGCATCGATCAGCTTCATCTTATCGAACCCTAGGGCGTTAGCGTTTATTTCCTTGTCCGGTTTAGCAATTGGTCCACCAAAAGGATGGTCTCGTGAATCTGCACCCTGAACGAATGCACCTGGAATCGATTGCTTGATTAGGAGATTATCAAGGTATCTCGGTGAGTAACCAGGGTTTGATGTACTTGGGATTTTACCTTCGATTAGTTGCAGAAAATATGTGGTGTTCTCCGGAGCTTCAGCGGGGAATAATTCAATGTAAATTGAGCCTAACTCAGTATGCATTACGATTAGGGGGCTGTTTTTGTTCTGCATGGCTTGTCTTGCAGATTCGGTTCCTGCATTTGATGGAGTTTCTATAAGAAAAGACAACAAAGTTAGCATTAGCAATATCTGATGTTTAATTTTCATAGTCATTAGCTTTTTCGCTCTATATCTGTGCTCCCGAGAGTAACGAGGTTATCATTAGGTAGTTCGCTTTTGAAAGTCATGTTGTAATCCCAAATCTGGTCTCTAGCCAGTATCGAGGTCTTATTTTTTATTCGAGATCTACGACGTTCCGAACCGCCGAAATTAAGTCATTAGGGGTATCGATGTCGTACAAGACTCCGGGATCGTTAGTTTCTATTTCTATTGTAACCCGTCGATAATTTTTAAGAACCCTTCGAGCACCCTCATCGCCCTGTAATTTTTCAAGAATCGGGAAATGAGCTCTCCCAAAAGCGATCGGATTCCCGATAATCCCGTTAAATTTCGGAACTACTATGTTCGTTTTAGTCACTTGGCTGGCAATTTTTCTATATGTCTCTGGCCTTACAAATGGCATATCCGCTAAGCAAATCAAACAGCCATCCCAGGATGATATATATTGGGTTCCAAAAGCTATGGATTCCCCCAGTCCAATTTTATCCGAGGGAAATTTGATGGTCGTAGCGTTGGTTAGCGCGAGTTCGGATGAGGCTCCACCCTGAATTATAGCTATTATCTTTGAGATCGCTGGGTGAGCGTTTGTAAGCTGGTTAATTGTTTCTTCGTATATTGTGATTGAGCTTTTTGGGTTGAGTTTAGCCGATAGTTTCTGGCTCCCAAACCGACGGCTATATCCAGCAGCAAGAACTAAGGCTCCAACGATTGCTGTCATGCAGAGCGATATGTAGAGACAACGTAGATCATTGTCTCTGGGCAAATCTTTGATGGCTGAGTGCTAATGCAGAGTGGTTGGGTCATCTTTTTTGTTTGTGTGGTTCTCATTGCGAATTTCAACAATTATGCTCTTCGCATCTATCTTTTGGATTTTTTCTGACAATTCTTGGGCAACAATATCAATGCTTTTTTTTGTTGCTTTCAAAGTAGGCAATTCTTCCTCGCTTTTTATCTCACCGTCTTTTTTATTGCTTTCTGATCTCTGTAAGACTTGCTCACTGAGATGCTCACGCAAGCGGTTAACCACATTGGTCATTACCTCAATGGTTTGACTGAGTTGGTCAAGTGTGATCAGTGTGCTCGTCGGATCAGCATCTTTGTGTTTTTTCGCCTTCAATTTTTTCCCTTATTATTTGTGGGCATATATCCATTCTTATTAGATCAATCCCACGTTAAAGCTCCGCCAGTTTGATATTCGATTACTCTTGTTTCGAAAAAGTTCTTCTCTTTGCGTAAATCCATAATCTCAGACATCCACGGGAAAGGATTTTCGGCAACGTTAAATTGTTCTTTTAATCCTATTTGTGCGAGGCGCCGATTCGCTATAAATTGAAGATATTCTTCCATCATGGCGGCATTCATACCGAGAACTCCTCTTGGCATTGTGTCTCTCGCATAATCAATTTCAAGCTGTGTTGCCTGCAGAATCATTTGAGTCGCTTGTTGCTGTAGTTCCTCTGACCACAAACTGGGATTCTCTAGCTTTATTTGATTGATCATGTCTATGCCAAAATTAAGATGCATGGATTCGTCACGTAAAATATACTGAAACTGTTCGCAAGTTCCCGTCATTTTATTCCGTCTGCCCATGGAGAGTATCTGGGTGAAACCGCAATAAAAGAAAATGCCTTCTAGGCAACAATAAAATGCAATTAGATTTCGCAGTAAGGCTTGATCGTTTTCTATTGTTCCGGTCTCGAATTTTGGATCACTCAGTTGTTGGGTGTATTTCAAGCCCCAAGCCGCTTTTTTCGCAACTGAAGGCACTTCATGGTACATATTAAATATTTCACCCTCGTCCATTGAGAGCGACTCTATGCAGTACTGGTAAGCATGGGTATGTATCGCTTCCTCAAAAGCTTGTCGAAGAATATATTGCCTACATTCAGGGTTTGTTATAAGTCTGTAAATTGCGAGAACTAGGTTATTGGCCACTAGTGAGTCTGCGGTTGAAAAAAAGCCTAAATTTCTTTTAACAATCAATCGTTCGTCATCAGTCAAACCGTCGGGGGTTTTCCACAGAGCTATGTCTGCGGTCATGTTGACCTCTTGAGGCATCCAGTGATTTGCGCTACCGTCCAGATACTTTTGCCAAGCCCAATCGTACTTAAATGGCACGAGCTGATTTAGGTCTGCTCGGCAATTGATCATAGCCTTATCGTCTACAGCGACTCTAGCCGCTGTTCCCTCGAGTTCTGCAAGACCTGCAGAGACATCTAGATCTTCCAAGTCCTCCGCAACAGCTTTTAAAATATTTTCCGAGCTGCTTTCGTTATAATCTTCCTTTGTTTCATCAAGCGGACTTGGTTGCTCTTTCTCATCTTTACTCGGTATTTTTGCCGGAGTGAAATCATGGCCACTGCTTTCTTTGTCAAATTCTTCCCATGTCAACATTTTTCTTTCCTCTTGCTTTTCAACTCGTTTGGTTTCGTAGCTTTTTTGGCTTATTCAAGCTGTGCATTTTGTAGTTTCATTAGTTAATTGGTTTTCGTTAATATGGTTTTAGTTACTGGCAAGCCTCGCAATCTGGATCATCCAGCGAGCAAGCTTGCGGCACGGGTGCCGCGCTTACTGGTTCGGACGTCACTTTGTTGAGGCTATTGTCAGCAACGGTCGATTTCTCCGTTGTTGTAGCCGCCAATGCTCGCAAATAGTAAGTCGTTTTAAGGCCGCGTAGCCAGGCCATTCGATACATAATGTCAAGTTTTTTGCCGCTGGCTCCCGCCACATACAAATTAAGTGATTGAGCTTGATCAATCCATTTTTGACGGCGACTTGCAGCATCCACCAGCCACTTTGGCTCTACTTCGAAAGCCGTGGCATAAATATTTTTTATTTCGTTTGGGATTCGATCTATTTTTTGGACGCTTCCTTCATAGTATTTTAGATCGTTGACCATAACGCTATCCCAAAGGTCGAGTGCTTTCAGGTCTCTAACCAAAAAAGGGTTCACTACTGTGAATTCCCCCGACAGATTAGATTTTACGTAAAGGTTCTGATAGGTGGGTTCTATTGACTGCGAGACGCCTGTTATGTTGGCTATGGTTGCGGTCGGTGCTATCGCCAACACGTTAGAATTACGCATTCCGTTCGTCTTAATTTTTTCTTTTAAGGAGTTCCAATCTAGTCGCTTATCAAGATTAACATCTACATACTCTGCGCCCCTTTGGTCTATGAGGAGTTGTAACGAATCGATAGGGAACTTTCCTTGATCCCATAGCGAACCTTCATAGGATTCATATTTGCCGCGCTCTACTGCCAGATCACTTGAGGCTGTTATGGCGTGATAACTGATAATTTCCATCGAGGTGTCTGCGAACGCTATGGCTTGTTCGGAACCATAAGAAATTCGTTGGTGATACAGGGCATCTTGAAAACCCATTATGCCCATTCCTATTGGGCGATGCTTTAGATTTGAGTTCTCCGCTTGCGGTATTGAGTAGTAATTTATGTCTATGACGTTATCAAGCATTCGTATTGCTGTTTTTATCGTTCTAGCGACCTTTTCTTCAATGAGACCGTCGGTATCGACATGATTGATCAGATTTATTGAGCCTAAATTACAAACGGCCACTTCGTCTTTATTTGTGTTTAACGTTATTTCAGTACATAGATTTGAGGAGTGTATGCTGCCCACGTGCTGTTGTGGCGATCGAACATTGCAAGAATCCTTAAAAGTCATCCAAGGATGGCCTGTTTCAAATAACATTGAAATCATCTTTCGCCACAGATCACTTGCTTTAACAGTTTTGAAGGGCGTTAGCAGGCCTTCTTTGGCTTTTTGCTCATAGTATTCATATTTTTTCTCAAATGCGCTTCCGTGTAAGTCGTGAAGTTCCGGAACCGTGTCAGGCGTAAAAAGAGTCCACTCCTGATCGTTGAAAACACGCTTCATAAATAAATCAGGGATCCAGTTTGCCGTGTTCATATCATGCGCTCTTCGGCGCTCGTCACCGGTATTTTTTCTAAGCTCTAAAAACTCCTCTATGTCTAGATGCCATGTTTCAAGGTATGAGCAAACCGCTCCTTTTCTTTTCCCACCTTGATTCACTGCGACAGCCGTATCATTGACTACTTTTAGGAATGGGACAATGCCTTGAGATTTTCCATTGGTGCCCTTGATATGAGCTCCTAGTGCTCTTACCGGAGTCCAGTCGTTTCCAAGGCCGCCTGCCCATTTGGAAAGCATTGCGTTGTCTCTGATTGCAGAATAAATACCAAAAAGATCATCTGGAACTGTTGTTAAAAAACATGACGATAGTTGAGGGCGAAGTGTTCCAGAATTAAAGAGTTGAGGGGTCGAAACCATATAATCAAAACTCGAAAGTAAGTTATAGAACTCTATGGCTCTCTCTTCCTTTTTTTCTTCGTTGGTGGCTAGTCCCATGGCCACCCGCATAAAAAACACTTGCGGGAGCTCGAAACGTGTTCCCTCGCTATGTATAAAATAACGGTCGTATAGTGTTTGCAAACCGAGGTATGTGAACTGCTGGTCTCTCTCTGCCTGTATCGCTTCTCCTAATATATCCAGATCGAATTCTAACAAGTGCGGAGAAAGCAGCTCTAACTCCACTCCTTTTTCGATGTATGATTTGAGCGCCGCTCCATACCGATAATGCATCTCAGATTGAGTTGCTTCGGCCGCTATTCCCAAGAATGCGAGGGCTTCAGCTCTTATCGTGTCCATTAGCAGTCTTGCAGTTACATATGAATAGTTAGGATCCTTTTCCACCATTGTCCGAGCTGTCATCACAAGCGAGGTTCGGACATCAGTCATTTTTACGCCGGTATATAGATTCTTTAGTGATTCGCTAAATATTGTGGTTGCTGAAACGTCTTTTAGCCCAGCGCAAGCTTCTTCTATGACTGTTTTAAGTCTCTCCGTATCGAGATTGGCTTTTTCTCCGCTATCCAATGTAACTTGTACAATCGGCTCTTCTGCCTTTGAGGCCTCTTTTTGTTCTACCCTTAATCTTTCGTGCTCAGCTCTGTAAATAACGTAACTTCTCGCTACCTTGTGCTCGCCTGTCCTCATGAGAGCAAGTTCTACTTGATCCTGAATGTCTTCGATGTGGATTGTGCCCCCAGACGGCATTCGGCGAGCGAAAATTTCACTTATCTGGGCTGAAAGGTCTGATACTGACTCGTGTATTCTCGTCGAATCCGCTGCATTACCTCCCTCTACTGCAAGAAATGCTTTAGTAATCGCGACGTTTATTTTCGACTGATCATAGCTTACGACAGTCCCATTTCTCTTAATAACTCTTATCTGTCCAGGTGCCGTAGCTTGCATGTTAGGCGCGTTGCTAGGTGTCATTGTTTGGGGGTTTTTTCCTTGATTGGTAGGGATGGCCTCTGTTTGCATTCTTTACTCCGCTTTAATCCTTGTTTTTCTGAGCTGCCTTGCTTTGCTGGCACTGGCGTTCGACAGTTTTTCAATTCCGTTATTTTTGTTATATACAATATATAGTATGTATGCTTCCAATCTTTAGTTTTTTTTATTAATTCGCTATCGTTTTATTTCTTCTCTCCTCAAACTTTCAGAGAGCCGGTTTTCAAGCCCTTTCCTGATCCAAAAAAACGGCTTTTTATATTATTTTTGCGCGGAGCGTTTCACTTCACTGACGAACTTCGTTTTTTTTTGCCTTTGTATCTAATCTCCCCTTAGAGTACTCGAGGCGCCCACATTGATTTTTTTACTAATTTTTTCATCTTTTGTACGACTAAAAACCACAACATATGGACAAAATTTCTCTTCACGTTACAAGATAATGATATTATTAAAGAAATGCAAGTGGATTTTTTGTGGTATCTCTGTGGATATAATGTGAATCGTTTGACTCAGCGCTGTTAATGCTGCTTGTCGTCGACAAAACCTGTGAGTTGGGGTTTACTTAAAATAGGTTAAGATGACTGGCCTTGCAAAGCATAATTACACCTTCGGTCATGCCTTTGATTTACGATGATTACGCTTATTTCAATTTCGGAGTATGCGAATTTTTGGAGCATTTGGGTATGGGGGTGGCAACACTATATGTAGTGTTGGTGCTTCGTAACTTTTTTACCCTATGCCTCTCTGCTTGTTAGGTGCTGTGAAGCAAGTATTCCATGAGAGCTTTTTGAGAATGCATCCTATTTTCGGCCTCATCCCAAACTACACTGTCGGGATGATCCAGAACTTCTCCACTTACCTCTTCGCCGCGGTGAGCAGGCAGGCAATGCATGAATAAAGCCGAGGGTTTGGCTAAATCCATTATTTCGGTAGTTACTTTATAGTCTTCAAAAGCCTCTTTTCGCCTTTCTTGTTCAGCTTCTTGTCCCATTGACGCCCAAACATCGGTCACGATTAAGTCAGAATTCCTGGCAGCTTCGCGTGGGTCTCTAATAAGGGCTACGTTTCTTTTTGCATCCGCAACTAATTCCGGATCTGGCTCGAAACCTTCCGGACTAGCTATTCGAATCTCAAAATCAAGCAATTTCGCTGCGTTTATGTATGAATTACACATGTTGTTTCCATCCCCAACCCAGGTGACGACTTTACCAGTGATATTTCCCCTATGCTCTTTGTAGGTCTGAATGTCAGCAAGAAGTTGACAAGGATGGAATCGATCGGTTAACGCATTTATTACTGGTACAGTGGAATGCTCAGCAAAGGCTGTTAATTTTTCGTGTGAAAAAGTTCTGATTGCTACGCAATCGACCATCCTGGACATAACTCTTGCTGTATCCTCTAGTGGCTCACCTCTACCAAATTGAGCGTCTGCGTTAGAGAGAAATATTGCTCCTCCGTTCAACTGACGCATGGCGACCTCAAACGCAACTCTAGTTCTGGTCGATGATTTTTCAAAAATAAGCCCCAGTGTCTTGTTTTCAGCCTGTTCAGCCTGTCGCGGATCTTTTTTCAAAAGGATAGCCCTATCAATCATACTTACCAATTGATCCGCCGTAAGGTCGCGCAGGGTCAGAAAATGTTTTACTTTCACTAGAGCTCTCTCAAGTATGTTGTCGGATTTAATAACATTGATTAGTCTCGTATATTTACTGGCAGAGACAACGCTTATGTTATTCTGATTGAGTAAGGAAAACCACATGCTGTTTGCGTCTGCAAATTATTTTTTAGGGTTGTAAAGCACGCCTATGAATCCGATTGATCTAAGATTGTTTTCAGGGAGAGTCACGTCCATTTGCGATGAAATGGGCTTAGTTTTGCGACGGACCTCTTTTTCACCCAATATTAAAGATCGGTTGGATTTTTCTTGTGCTCTGTTCGATGCGAAAGGGTCTTTGTGCGCGCAGGCTGCGCACATTCCGGTACATCTTGGGAGTATGGCCCACACCATGCGCGACCTTGTGTCGCAAAGAATTTGGCAACCCGGCGATGTGCTTGCGTTAAATGACCCGTTCAGGGGTGGGACGCACCTGCCAGATGTTACCGTCGTTTGCCCTGTATTTACAAACAATAGAGAGCTAGTTGGTTTTGTTGCCAATAGAGCTCATCACGCAAAGATTGGGGCGATTTCCCCTGGATCAATGCCTCTTTCTAAAAACATTGACGAAGAGGGGGTTCTAATCGAACCAACGCTGCTTTACGCGCAGGGTCAGCTTCAACGAGATTTGAAAGAGCCATTGAGGTCGCTAGTCTTTGATAAAGAAAATTTTTACGAAACGCTTTGCGGCGACTTTTCAGCTCAAATAGGTGCAAATCAAGTCGGTGTTTCACGTTTTTCTGAGATGATTGCTGAACAAGGTAAAACAAGGTTTAAATTTGCAGTAGAGGCTTTAAATAATTATGGAGATAGGATTGCGACTTCGGCTTTTAGTAGCTTTCCAAACTGTGCGGTCGAGTTTACTGATTGGTTGGATAACGACGGGCTAAATCAAGCTAAGGTACCCATTAAATTAAAGCTAGAAGTCATGGGTGAACCAACAAATAAAAGGATCTTATTAGACTTTTCAAATAGTGCAGAAGCTGTCGCAGGTAATCTCAACTGCCCAATGGCAGTAGTAGCGGCTGGCTCCTATTATTTTTTTCGCC
>PAEL01000038.1 GCA_002700775.1 Gammaproteobacteria bacterium
CTTAATGTTTTGGAAACGATGATCGCTGACATACTTTCCTACCCAAATCTGGAAAATCGATCAGATCGCATTAGCGACGTCGTAAATAACTTTACAGATAAAGGTGCTGTTGAAATTGCCCCAGAGGAATACTTACTGTTCGCCTTGCGAGGTGGTATTTACAATCAAGGGGGGCCGGCTGTAGGAGAGCTCATGCAGTCTGAGAGAAATCGCTCGAGAGAAATGATGGACATGAAACACGCTATGATTATGTCCACAGCACAATAATGGCGCACGAAAACCACTTCCCAATTTTCTCAGGATACGACTACAAAGGGTGAAGATTTTTTAAACCCTTCTTGGGTGACTTGAGAGGAGACATACCTTTAAAAAGTTTGCGACAGTTTTTTTTTCACTTGTACCTGTCACGTTAGCGGCTATCTGGCTTTTGCTCGGCTTCTCGACTAGCCTAATCTCAAATTATGCAATCAGTGCTGCACTTGAGCGAATCAGCCTAGAGTTAAATCATATATCCAGCGTAGAGACTGGCTTTTATTCTGGAAAAATTGAACTAGTCGAAGCCGCCGCAAAAAATTCAACGGTTTCTTTAAATTCCCCCAGTCTTCAAAGCGTCCCACCCTTAGTAAAAACTCCAAGAGTGATTGAATTAAAGGCAAAAGGAACCTTCCTAAACCTATCGATTTCGCCGGACCCTATATCGATTGAAATAGAAAATATCAGCGCAATTTTAAAAGCATCAAATCTTTTGATTACTGTCACGGCCGATGACATTAGAGCCAAATGTAATTTGTTATTCCACTGCGAGCTTTCAGGGATAGTGGAATTGCAAAACACCCACCCTCAATTAAAGCTTAGTTGGTTTCCGAGTAACCCCGTGTCCATTTCCGCTGATAGTGTTTCCTTGAGCGGCCCATTCTCTTTGAGTTTAGATGCCAATTCATTCCTAAATTTCACATCAGAGGCTTTTACTCTTGAGGTGGAAAGCCTTAAATCTCCAATGGTCAACAGTTCTATCTCTTTTAGGACAAAAATTACAGATCTCTCTTTTGAGGGTATCGGTAAAACAAAATTTCCCAATATTAAAGGCGAAGTCCAATCCGAGTACATAAATTTTGAAAACGCTCCTATCACTCCTATCGAACCGCTAGTAAGTGGTTTTCTGCGATCCGACCTTGAGACAATTAGCGCAATTTTTGAGTTGCGCTCTGGCGATCGGGCCATTCTCGGGGCCTCTGTTCAACACGATTGGATGAGAACTACTGGGAGCTTGGATCTTCAACTAGACCTACCCAAACTTACGACCTCCGAACCCCTATCTAAGCACATTGACCTCGCCAACTTAAATTCTGACCTCACAGGTGGCGATATAAGTTTACGCTCAGATATAGGCTGGACAGAACGAATTGATGGATCTTGGGACTTTGGAGGCCCACTAATAACTAAGCTTAATGACGTAAGCGGTTATTACAACGATACAATTTTTAGCGGTGCAAGCGGGACGATAACCTTAGCCGTTGAGAACCCGTTTTCGTTAAACACATTAAATTATCAGGCACTGCATGTAGATAAAATCGATGCTGGGTTTGTCCTCACTAACATCGAGACATATCTAGACATTAATAGTCAAGCAAAGTCATTTAATCTTCTCGATACGAAGGCTCGATTCCTTCAGGGTGAATTAAATCTTCAGGAAATCACTCTTCTAAAAAAAAAATCCCAATCACGATTTGATTTGATACTCACCGGGATCGATTTAGCTGAAATTATGGCGCTAATGCCTTACGACGGGTTAGAAATTACTGGGCGTGTCAGCGGGCATATCCCAATCATTCTTGACAACGAGAACCTCGAAATACGCAATGGTTATATTTCTGCTCTGAATCCCGGAGGTTCAATTTCTTATACGCCCCAAAATAAAGAAGATATAAATCCCAGTATGCAGCTCGTAAACGAGGCGTTAGAGCACTATAACTTTGAGACTCTCAACAGCACTTTAACACTAAAGGACGATGGGGAGATCGAAATTGCAGTTGCACTACTTGGAGAGAGCCCGGCCATGAACGGTGGTCAGAAAATTAACCTTAATCTAAATATAAATGATAACCTCAACGCGTTGTTGCAGAGTCTATTAGCAAGCCGTCAAATTGAAGAAGGGTTTGAGTTGCGTTACTCTCGCTAAAAATGCAACATGAGCGGGTTTCAAAGATAAAAAATGGAAACAGATAAACGATGCACAGAGCAAGAATGACGATATTTTTATGCAACGTAATAGTGATGAGCGGGTGTGCGCCAACGGTAAAGGTTGCAGTTCCAAACGAACCTATTACGATCAACCTAAATGTACGAATTGAGCATGAAATAAGAGTTCAGGTTGAGGAAGAACTCGAAAATATTTTTTCGCCAGACAGCGGATTATTCTGATTTGGAATGAAGAGGAAAGAACATTGAGAAAGAACCATTTTGATAGATCGAGATGTTTAATAATTACACAAAATAAATCTGGTTTGATTTTTTTGAAACGGCTAGTTTTCTCGATGCTTATTTTCCTCGCTCCGATATCAGTCGCCATTACGCTTCAAGAAGCGAAACAGCAAGGTTTAGTTGGAGAAAAAAACGACGGCTATTTAGGTATGGTTGTTAATGACGGGAATACGGAAGTAAGAACGCTGATCCAACAAGTAAATCAAGTTCGGCGCGAGCGATATCAGCAGATCTCACAAAGAAATGGCATTGACTTAGAGCAAGTACAGCGGCTCGCTTTCGAGCAAGCTGCAGAGGCAACAGCCCAAGGATTTTACATTCAAAACAAACAAGGCCGTTGGGTACAAAAATAATGACCAAATCCGACGTTTAATTTTTACCTCACTCGAGCCTCGATCAGACGCCGCCGGAATTCATTACTGACGTCAAAAGCATTTGAAGGGGATTGCTGCAACATCAAAACATAAACAGTTTTGTCCAAAGGATCGGCCCAAGCAAATGTTCCTAGAGAACCACTCCAAGCAAACTCACCATTATTTACGGGAAAAGCGCTCTGACTCGAATCAGTGACTACTCCTATGCCATAACCCCAACCCCGATCAAGCATCGGCGAGTTAGGATTAATTCCAAAAGGCATGAGATGAGGCTCAATCTGATTACGCGTCATCTCTTGAACCGAGTCACTCTCTAGAATTTTTTGCCCAGCAAGCTCTCCCTCATTTATCAGGGCTTGAAAAAAATTCATTATGTCTGGAACGGTGCTCACTAAACCGACCGCACCCTCAAGGAGCGGTGGTTTTTCTTCAATCGGAATTTGCATTGGTGGTAACCGTCGCAGGCTAGAGGTATCGGATCGTGCGCTGTAAGCTCTGACGATTCTGTCGGCATTGTTAGCGAAGAACCCAGTGTTCGGCATACCTAATGGCTTAAATATGTTCTCGTCTAAAACCACATCTAAAGGCTGTCTTGACACAATTTCAATCACTCGACCTAGTATAGTCATGGATATACTATAGACCCATTTCTCACCTGGATCCGCAATAAGCGGAACTTCGGCCACCTTATTTACTAACATTGCTAATGAGTCTGAGCGGAGCCGCACATCATTTTCTCGATACAACTGACTAAATCGATGACTTAAACCTGCTGTGTTTTTCATCAAATCTGCGATGGTTATAGCTCGATTGGGCGGCCTTGTTTGAGAAAAATCTTGCGTGTCAGGGTCTTTAAATACCGTCACGGCTCCAAAACTAGGAATATACCTTGCCACTTTATCGTCTAAGCTTAATTTATTTTCCTCAATCTGTTGAAGGGCAGCGACGACCGTAATCGGTTTGCTCATAGAGCGAATTTGAAAAAGAGAGTCGACTTCCATTGGTAGGTTTCTTTCAATATCTCGCTTCCCAACCGCGGCAATTCGTACGACATCACCACCTTGCATAATCCCAAAAACAGCACCAGCAATTTTCTTTTCCGCAGCCATAACTCGTAACCATAACTCAACTTCATCCAACCCTTTTTTTGAAAACCCATTAATCTCTGACTCAACGCTAAGCACTCGAGACAGAGCTAAAATACAAATAAAAAAAGTGCTGATTTTCGAAAATTGCATCAAAAAATTTCCCGCTTGCAGCCGTGCTAGTTTAATTCAGAATCAAACGTCTCTGTTAAGAGTTTGACCGACAAGAGTGACAGGAGCGACGCGACGGCCATGTAAACCGAAACCCAGACAATCGCATATTCTCGCCACAAGATCGTAGCAATCGTCGGAGCAAAAGCTCCCCCCACAATTGCACCTATTTGATAGCCCAATGAAGCACCTGAATAACGTACCTCAGTGCTAAAAAGTTCCGTAAAAAAAGCCGCCTGAGGGCCATACATAAGACCCAAGAAAGTTAATCCGCCGCTTATAGCTAAAACAACTAACCAAAAATTACCGGTGTCTACCAATGGAAACAACAAAAAAGACCAAACGGCTGTCAATAGCGCACCCCACATAAAAATGCCGCGGCGTCCATGTCGATCAGAATAAGATGCAGCCCAGAACTGGCTGGGAATTTGTATTATCGATGCAATCAAAACCGCCCAAAGTAATGTGTCTCTCGGAATCGCGGGCCCCGCGATGTCACTCCCGTAAGCCAGAATGAAACCGATTAGTATGTAGAAGGCTACTTGGATCGATAAGAACGCCCCCGCTGCCAACGCTATTCGTCTGGGATACTTTATCAACGCTTCGATGATTGGCGAGCGCCGTATTTCAGGACGTCCTCCCTGCTCACTTAAACGCTTTTCCTTTGCCAACTGCAAGGCCCTAAATGCAGCAGTTTCTTCCATGCTCAACTGAACGTACATACTAATACCGATAAGCACTACACTGGAAAGAAAGGGGACGCGCCAACCCCAATCAAAAAAAGCCTGCTCAGACATTGACGAACTGACCAAAATAAAAGCAAGATTTGCGAGAATTACGCCAGCTGGCGCGCCTGCTTGAGCATATGCACCGTAATAGCCTCGTTGATCAGCCGGCGCACTCTCTGTGACTAAAAGCATCGCGCCGCCCCACTGCCCGCCAATAGCCAACCCCTGTACAAATCGCAGAAAACTCAAAAGAATCGGCGCAGCTATCCCTATTGTTGCGAAAGTTGGAAGCAATCCTATCAAAGTCGAGGCAAGGCCCATCATCCAAAGAGCTATAACTAAAGCTCTTTTGCGACCAACGCGGTCGCCAAAATGGCCGAACAATATTCCTCCCACAGGTCGTGCAATGAAACCAAAAGCAAAAGTACCAAAAGATAAGATCAAGGCCATTGTAGGGGTGCTTTCAGGGAAAAATGCTGAAGGGAAAACAAGTGCCGCCGCGGTGCCGTATAAAAAGAAGTCATACCACTCTATACTCGTACCTGCGAGCGATGTCAGGGCAACAGCTCTCATGTTCTTTTTATTGTTGTTTACACTTTCGAGATTAGTTTCTACCGTGTTTACCATTATCGAGCCTCTTTACCTGTATTTTTGTTGTATCACAAAACCAAAATTATCTATGGACTCCCCTCTAGATAAATGCGAGCGAACAAGTGTGGATTTTAAACCCTACCACTGGCCGTGAAGCCACCCATTACAGTACACTCAAATCATGCTATTTTCATTATTAAAATTCATCCATAGTATCTCGATAGTAGTTATGTTTGGCTCTTTAGGTCTCAACGCAGCAGTACTTCATAACAATCTGTCTTTGGAGGACCTGAGGAACGTATTGAGAGTGCAGGCCACGTTCTGGCTAAGCCTCTGCCTCACATGCGTCTGTGGAACAATTCTATTATTCTTTGTGGGGAAACCCAGTCAATTCTACTTAAACAACCCAATTTTTACTGCAAAAATAGTCGCCTTTATCAGCGCAATTTTTCTAACTTTTCCAAGCACTGCCTTTCTACTAAAGGCTCGAAAAAGCCCTGATAATCGCATCGAAACACCAAAGATTTTGAGATTAACAACTAAAGCAGTGTTCTTACCAATGATAATCTCACTTTTGCTCGCATTTCTAGTTGCACGTGGAATTGGTCTACAATAATGCTAATGAGGACAAAAAAAACTGACAAGCGGCACCTGTACCTTTCGAGCTTGATTGTAGCCATTAGTTTTTATCATGCCGTCACATTTGCGACGCCTCATCAAACTTTAAATCTTGATGAACTGAACGAAGCACTGACATAAATCAACCGCGCGCCGAGTGATTTAGCCCGCGACAGTACCCGCAAGCCAATTGAAACTCTTGAATTCATTGGGGTCCGACAAGGTATGACAATATTAGATGTTTATGCCGCGGGAGGGTACTACACTTATATTCTTTCAAAAGCCGTCGGCCCGACGGGAAAAATCTTATCCCAAAACACTGAGCGCGGCAGAGCCTTCGTCGAGGACCGGCAGGATCAAACTCAAGGAAAAGCATTAGACCGCAAGATCGTTCAAGCCGAGTTAAAAAACGTAGATCAAATTATCGGAGATTTACATGCAATTTCGATCGAAAAAGAATCATTAGATGCAGCCCTTCTAATGTTAACTCTGCATGACTTAATTTACTCCTCTAGAGCAATAGATTTATTGAGGAAATTATATGGGTGGCTTAAGCCAGGCGGTAGTATCGGGATCAGCGATCACATTGGCTTGCCGGGTCAGGATAACCAATCGCTGCATCGCATGGAACCAACTGAAGCTATTGAGCTAGCTACCAAAGCTGGTTTCTCGGTTGAGAGCAGCAACCTCCTTCGCAATTTCGATGATAACCATATTCGAAGCGTATTTGATCCGAAACTCGCGCGTAAAACAGATCGATTTTTAATAAGACTGAGAAAGCCTTAGGTTTTTTCTCTTTTTAACCGCAACAGCTAGCTTAGTGCTCATCATAGGAATAACCCTTACTCTAATACTAAGAAAGGCGGGAGGGAAATACATGTTATTTATTAGAGTGCAGGCTCTTCATCGATGGTTTCGAGTAACTACAAAGACGGTTTTTTTGTTTTATTCTACATGTGTTTTTGCCCAGCTTTCACCAGCTGAGTTCGTAGTTCCGAGAACCATTGATGATGCACCCGACCTCCAGGGCATGTGGACAAATAACACAATTACACCTTTGCAACGTGACGAAAATTGGGGTGAAAAACTTATACTTACTCCTGAGGAGGCTTTGAATTTGGAACGGCAGGTCTCGGAGTTTTCCGCCCAACAGGATGAACCCAGCAATCCAGACAGAACTGCACCAAAAAAAAACAAGATAGATTTAGAGGACAGTTACAACGACTTTTGGTTTGATGACGGAACCCTGGTAGCTGAATACAATGGCGAATTTCGCAGCTCACTGATTATCGACCCAACAAATGGAAGGTTACCTCAATACAACTCACAAGCAGAATTCCGCATTGAGGCGGCTAGCAAGCGCAGAGAATCGATAGGCGTGTATGCTGGCCCTGAGGCAAGGCCTCTTGCTGAAAGGTGCTTACTGTCGTTCAGTTCAAGCGGTGGCCCCCCGATGCTACCCATCCTTTATAATAATCACTATCAAATAGTTCAGTCTCCGGGCTACGTCGTAATTCATGTTGAAATGGTCCATGACACTCGGATCATTCGCATCAACGACACGCCTTTGCCGTCAAATATACGTCCTTGGCTTGGAGACTCGCTCGCGCACTGGGAAAACAATACTTTGGTCGTTGAGACCTCAAATTTTCATCCTCTACAGCACTTTAGAAATTCTTCAGAGAGCTTTAAAATTGAAGAACGATTTACTCGAGTGGCAAAAAATCGTATAAACTATGAATTCACGGTAAGTGACCCGGAAACTTGGTCAAATTCCTGGTCAGCAGAAATTCCTCTGAATACGACACAGGAAAAGCTTTATGAATATGCGTGTCACGAAGGAAATTACTCACTCCCGGGTGTTCTCGCAGGGGCAAGACGCGCAGAGGCAAGTCATCAATAAGAAAACTCAAATCTAATTACTTGAGAAAGTTCAGAGAAAAAATGAATGATTTAAAAAGCAAGACAGAAAACAAGCTTAAAATTCGCGGCGAGCTTTCGGCTGACGTCGCTTTTGACGCCAACAATCTAAACTCCTTAAACCGTCGGGCGTTCCTAAAGAAAAGCAGCTTGATCGCAATGACTACGGCCCTGGGTATGAACATCCCCTTTGCTGGGTTGATGCCGCCGGGCTTAGTTCCAAAAGCATTCGCGGCCGATAATTTAAATTTCGACATCCAAGGCAAGGAAGGTTTACGACTTTTAAATGATCGACCAATTAATGCTGAAACACCGGCTCACCTTTTGGACGATTCCGTAACACCGAATAAGTATCTCTTCGTCCGTAATAACGGCATCCCGCCGACGAGCGTTGACCCAGCAACTTGGACACTTGAGGTCAGCGGAGAGTCTTGTGTGGAAGCTAAAACTTTTACTATTGCCGATCTTCAGGCTACTTTTGAAGAAGTAACGCTTCAACTGCAGCTTGAATGCGGCGGCAATGGAAGAAGTGAATTTAGCCCCGCGGCGAGCGGCAACCAATGGACAACCGGAGCAGTGGGGTGTCCTACATTTACCGGTGTACGCTTGAGAGATGTTTTAAATTATTGCGGTGTGGAAGCAACTGCTAAATACGTGGGCTATGTTGGAGCAGATAGCCACTTAAGCGGGGATCCAGACCGCGTAGCGATCTCTCGTGGCGTGCCCATAGAGAAAGCGTTAGAAAGAGAATCCTTGATCGCATGGAAAATGAACGGAGAAGATATACCGCTTCAAAATGGTTTTCCCCTGCGCTTAGTCTGCGCTGGTTGGCCGGCTTCAGTCTCTGGTAAGTGGCTGAGCAAACTCCTTATCAGAGACCGCATTCACGATGGTGAAAAAATGGCTGCTCCCTCGTATTCGGTGCCTCAGGTTTCTGTTGCTCCGGGGAGTAAAGTCCCGAATGAAGAAATGAAAATCATCGAATCCATGCCAGTCAAATCACTGATTACCTTTCCACAATCTGGAATTACCCATGATCTGCGTGAGCGCCTCATTGTTCGCGGGCACGCTTGGGCTGGCGATAATCAAATTACTGCCGTCTTTGTGTCGATCGACTTTGGTTCGACCTGGCTTCCAACAGGGCTTAACGGTCCAGCAAACAGGCTGGCTTGGCAAGATTGGGAAGGATGGGTTCAATTCCCTGAGCCAGGTTATTATGAGATTTGGGCTCGGGCAATGGACCAGCTGGGCCGATCACAACCGATGGTGACCCCGAGTTGGAACCCGAGGGGTTACCTAAACAACGCAGCACATAGGATTGCTGTTCAGGTAACTTAAATCATGAACCCACTATTTAAAATAACATATCTTTATCGATTTTTTACGTTGCTCTTTCTGCTCAGTATTCCAATTACAACATCGCTCGCTCAAGAACCTGAATTTAAACAAGCAGATGGTGTTGAAGTGGTTCGCAAGAATTGCACGAGCTGTCACAGCGCTCAACTTGTCACACAGAACTCAGGATCAAGAGCTGTCTGGGTGAGCAGATTAAGGTGGATGCAGGAAACCCAAGGCATGCCATCACTTGACCCGACTGATGAAGGCATTATCCTCAGCTACTTAGCGGCCAACTATGGGCAGAAAGCCTCTGGAAGGCGTCCACTGCTTCATTCCAGTCTCCTCCCTCAAAATCCATATGATTTGCAAGAATAAGTTCAGGGATGACGAGGCAATTTTCTATCTTTGGTGACACACCGCCCAACAAAAAAAATGTCACCAAGTTAGTAAAAATCTCGATCAGCAAAACAATTAGTTCATCGCCTGAGAAAATATTCGATCGTTGGCTGATTCCGACATTTGTTGGAAATTGGATGTTTGGCCCTCATGTCGGTGATGATGACCTTGGGGACATGCGAAATGAAGTACGTCCCGGTGGACAATATTCCTATGATGTTTACCGTAACGGAGCTCTTATCAATTTTTCAGGACACTATGAAGCGATTGACAGACCAAATTCTCTAAAATTTTCGTGGTCAGAATCCGGCGGAGCCATAAATCAAAGTGTAGGACTCAAGTATATTTCACTAAAGCTAATCCCCCTTGGTGAGAAAACTCAATTGAAATTAAGCCTTGAAATAGATCAGAACGAAGCAGAGGATCCGCGACCTATCAAAGAACTTTGGGCCCTGCGCTGCAAAATGTTGGCATCAAAACTCGAACAGTAAACGGTTGTCTTACTAGAACTCGACTCTTTTAGCTTCATCAATAGTCTTGCGTCCGTCAGTGGGAAGAATAAACCCTTCGTCAATGTTCCTTTCCACAATTTCTCTAACAGCCTGCACATAACTATCAGCAGTCGGATATAGATTCTTGAGGGTTTCTTTTGAGAACGGCTCATAAGAGCCATAGAGATAACAAAATGGACTGTTCCCATTATTCATACCCGTATTTTTTGCGGTTGGGACTTCATGCATAGCAAGTCGGATTCCCCCTAAGATATTACCAAAAGTATCTCGAGCAAACTCAAACTCAGGAATCCCTTGCGATGTTTTTAAAAACTGTGCCTCTGGAGGGGCGACCCCTTCTTGTACCCATACAACTAAATGCTCATACGCAGAATTTATGACGTGCCTAAAAGGAATTCGAGAAAAGGAAGGCAAGGCGCAATCTGGCATCCGCGGCTCCGCTAACTCTGGTGACTTTCCGTCTCGTTTTAGCCTAACCTTCGCATATTCAAGCTCGAAATCTAAATCAACATGAGAGCTTCCAGCGACCTCCCACTGCCTAAATCTATCGGTGTTTGGCTGACGATTTACACCAAAAATTGGCAAATCTGTTTCAGACATAACTTTAAAAACCCTTACCGGCTTATCATCACGGATACGACCACCTCCGCCATGGATCATAAACCCATCGTATATCGGATTAAGAAAGTGAATATTATTCAGGTAAACAGCAAGCCGACTCGCCGATTGCGAATGGCCCGTTGCAATCAAGGTCTTCGGTTTCAATGGACCTAATAACGTAGATTGCAGAGACACACCGCTTTGTCCACTCAATCCAAATCCTACCGCTGTGAAAATATCGTAAGACAGAGCATCTTTATCCGATGTTGCATCATGGCTGACATTCAGACTTCCATATCGGTCAGAGTTATAATTTTTCAGAGATTTGATTCCGTCCTGCTGGGCAGATACAAAAACATAAGCGTATCCCTCAGATATAAAGTGGTCTCCAGAAAACCACCAATCGATATCTTTGTCAGTGCCCCCCGTAACATTCATCCATTCAATTACAGCAGTACCATTGAACGCGACTACGTCCTTTGGCCTGCGGACAACTATACGCGTGCGATAGTGATGCCCGCTGGAAAGCACTTCACTGCTGCGCATATCTCCTGTTGAGTATGTGTTAGCAAGCCCTTCAATAAAAAATTCTTCTTCAATGTAGCCCTTATCTATAAGCTCGATCGCTGACGCGCTATAGATAACATTGATACCTCCTGAACCTGGAAAGTCCGCAACTATCGGGCCCGTTATTTCCATTTGCGGAGCAGCAGCCTGAGCTGTTTTAAAAATAATTATAGAAATTATCA
>PAEL01000039.1 GCA_002700775.1 Gammaproteobacteria bacterium
ACCGGAGAGACCCAACAAAACAGTATCCGAGCCAACCAAGGTCCTAACATTTTCAATTGCATCCGTAACAATATTTTCCGAGTTCCAAAGCGCCTCACAGCAACAAACTTCGCAAACAAAACGCTCCAATATGAGGTCGCCTTGGTCGGTATGAGTAACTTCAGGATGAAACTGAATCCCGAAATACTTCCGTTCCTCATCAGACATAGCGGCGATCGGAGCACTCTGTGTTGATGCACTCAAATTAAAACCATTCGGCAACTCAACAACTTTGTCGCCATGGCTCATCCATACATCCAAATACGATTCGCCTTTACCCACTAAGCCCTCACCAAGGCCGTTGAGCAGTGGGCAAGAATCATTCACTAATACCTGAGCTGCCCCAAATTCCGACTTAGCAGAGCTCTCAACCTTGCCGCCAAAAGTCTCAGCCAGAATCTGCATTCCATAACAAATCCCTAAAATTGGCACACCAGTGTCGTATATAAATTCGGGTGGCCGAGGTGAACTCTCGGTATTTGCAGAGTTTGGCCCCCCCGAAAAAATAATTCCTGAAGCGGCGAAATTCAAAAATTGATCTTCATCAACCGCATAGTCCCAGATTTCACAATACACTCCAATCTCTCTCACACGGCGTGCTATCAGTTGCGTGTACTGAGAACCAAAATCAATTATCAGAATTTTTTTCTCGTGAATGTCGTTACGAACCATGCGACTTTTAACCTCCGGCTTCTGTTCTGAAATAAAACCGCATATAACACCTATCCCATTTTACTTGGGCCTAAAACAATCTTTAGAGGAAAACTACAGCTTTGAATAAAGAAAAAATGATAAATTACGACACACGATAATTAGGTGCTTCTTTTGTTATCGAAACATCGTGGACATGAGACTCATTCATTCCAGAGGCCGTAATTTTGACAAATTGAGCCTTGGTCCGCATTGTCTGAATATCACTGCTACCTGTATAACCCATGCTCGATCGCAGACCGCCCATCATCTGATGCACAATGACAGACATGGGACCTTTGTAAGGCACCCTCCCCTCTATCCCCTCAGGCACGAGCTTTTCTGGCCCGGAATCAGTGTCCTGAAAGTAGCGATCACTTGAACCGGCCGAATGCGACATCGCCCCGAGAGACCCCATCCCGCGATAGGCCTTATAACTTCTTCCCTGATAAAGCTCTACCTCACCAGGCGCCTCCTCCGATCCCGCGAGCAAACTTCCAACCATCACAACATGAGCACCAGCGGCTATTACTTTAGCTATGTCACCAGAATACCTGATACCGCCATCGGATATGACGCATACATCGGTGCCCTTCAGAGCGTCTACAACATTGGAGACCGCTGTGATTTGTGGAACACCTACCCCAGTCACGATCCGGGTTGTGCAAATAGATCCCGGGCCAATACCAACCTTAACCGCATCGGCACCCGCCGCCGCCAAATCCTTTGCTGCATCAGCCGTTGCGATGTTGCCGCCGATCACACTCAGATCCGGATAAGCACTTTTAATCGAACGAACAGTATCAAGAACACCTTGCGAATGCCCGTGAGCGGTATCGACAACCACGACGTCCGCGCCCGCATCAACTACAGCCGAGACCCGTTCAGCAGTGTCGGGACCGGTTCCTACAGCCGCTGCGACCCGAAGCCGCCCGAGCTCGTCTTTACACGCATTAGGATAATCCTCCGACTTCCTAATGTCTTTTAGCGTTATCAGCCCACGTAACTCAAACTTATCACTGACAACCAAAATCTTCTCGATTCGATTATGATGCAGCAGCTCCTTAACTTCAGCGAGGTCAAAATCCTCCTTAACTGTCACTAGCCTTTCTTTCGGTGTCATTATCGTCTCTATTCGGGCTTCAAAATTAGCCTCGAAACGGACATCGCGACTAGTTACGATACCGACGAGCTCGCCTTCATCCATAACGGGAAGGCCTGAAATCTTATTTTCCTTGATCAAGGCGATTAGCTCGTTAATAGTCGCCTTAGACGAGATTGTGATCGGATCGCGCACAACACCACTTTCAAACTTTTTCACAAGGCGCACTTCGCGGGCCTGCTGTTCGATAGTCATGCTCTTGTGTATCACACCAAGCCCGCCTTCTTGCGCCATTGAAATCGCAAGGCGAGACTCAGTTACCGTGTCCATTGCGGAGGATATTAATGGAATGTTAAGCGTTATCGAACGCGTTAAGTGGGATTCAAGCCTCACTGCCTTCGGAAGCACCGTGGAATGTGCAGGCAGCAAGAGAACGTCGTCAAAAGTAAGGGCTTCTTGGGCGATTCGCAACATAGAAATTCACACCTTCTACAAAAAAAGGAGTATACAGATTTACGAGATTCATGTACAGATTCGCCGTTCCATCAGCAAACTCCGTATCAGCCAGCGTAAGTCAAAAAGTCTAAGTAACAACCTGAAAAAAGCAAAAAGCCCCCTGTGTCACTGCGGGCGCACTACGTTGAGCAATTACATCTCACAACCCGCCCTCTTGGCTGCTTAGAATCTGATATTTTTATTGATCTCCCTAGCCTTCGTCGCCTAAAACGATATACTCCAATGCGTGTTCACTAAAAGGGAAAAATCATGAAAAACTTAATCGCGTTAGTTACAGTCGCTTTAATGAGCAGCTGGGCGATAAGCGCCGATACGGCAGCTACTCGAATGAAAATAGAGCAGGCACTTGGCGGCGACAATCGTTCAGAAGCGGAAGTTGCTCGGGATGCAAATCGCAAGCCGGCAGAAGTTCTAGAATTCTTTGAATTGGAAGATGACATGAAAGTGTTAGAAATTTCGCCGGCGACAGGCTACTGGTCAAAATTTGTCGGCCCAACTCTTTGCGCTAACGGTGGCGAACTCCTCGTATCTGTCAGTGTCAGCGATAACTTCAAGAACGGTGTTATGGGCCTTCCCGGAATGGACTGCGTCTCAGCTATAAACGACGCCGTATCGCTGCGCGAATTGCCCGAATTCAATTTCGAAGAGAGCAACTTTGATCTAGTGCTTACCTTTTGGAACCTTCATAACCCATCACCGGAAGGGCGCCAAAACCTTAATAAGGCTGTGTTCGAAGCCCTCAAACCAGGTGGGGTATATGGAGTCGTAGACCATACACGACGCCATATGCAGCCAACTTCGCGCCCCGTCGGGCGTCGACTCGACCCAGTGCTTGTTATTAAGGAGCTTCTCGATGTCGGTTTTGAGCTCGCTGATTTCAGTGATATGCACTATCACCCAGAGGAGGGCCTTGACCAAGAGGTAGGCACGCCGGGGGTTAGAGGCGCCACCGACAGATTTACCATGAAATTTAGAAAGCCGGAGTAAAATGTAGAACAGGGAGCACCAAAATGGGCTCCCTTTTTTGCTTGACAACGCTGAGATCGCCTGTAAACTGGCGTTAGCTTGAAACTAAGCCTATTTATTCCCCATTTCGATGTCGCCTATGCAACACCTCGTCCTGTAGAGTAAACCTTAGCGAATTCTAGCTCAGACCTTCCTTGGAAGGTTACTAAATTTATTAATAAACAGGATGTAAAAATGTCAGAAAAAATTACTGGAACAGTTAAGTGGTTCAACGAAAGCAAAGGCTTTGGATTCATTGAGCGCGAAGGTGGTGCAGATGTATTCGCTCACTTTAGTGCAATTCAAAGCGAAGGCTACAAAACCCTAGCAGAGGGTCAGCGCGTTGAGTTTATTGTGACTGACGGACAAAAAGGTCCTCAAGCGGAGCAGATAGTCGCTATCTGATTGAGTGATTCCGAAAGTTCTCTCTTACCAGTTATTCACTGGGGATAGAGTGCTGAAAAAACGGCCATCTGGCCGTTTTTTTTTGCCTCGGTAATAACTCCATCACCTGTCAATGATCCCTATCTATTCACTGGCGCCTGCATCGCGCCAATGTGCAACTAATTCAGGACAGGACACGTACCATAGTTGATTGTTATTATTCGCGGTCCCGAACTGAGAGGTGTCATGAAAATCTGCAAGATTACTAAGACGTTTGCCCTCCCAATTTTATTTTTACTTGCCCTGGGAGTTAATGTGAACGCTAACGACTCACCGCCGATCTTTGAGACAAATTCTACTCAAGGTTACACGGTGAAGATATTCAGCAGTTTAAATCCGATTTTATTAAATCAAATTCACGAGTGGCAATTAAGCATCGAGCGGAACAACGCACCAGTTTCTGGAGCAAGTATCGTACTAACGGGCGGTATGCCAAATCATGACCATGGATTACCAACACAGCCCAAGATAACCTCAGAACCCGCTCCGGGAAGATACATTCTCGAAGGCATCCGATTTCACATGCCTGGGTTGTGGGAAATAATTATTGATATTTCTGGAGACGGACCTCAGGACACAGCAACCATTGAGTTTAAACTTTGATAACTGCGAGATGCGCGATGCGTACAGGGTTAAAAATCTTCCTCGGTGGATTCTTGGCTACAGCAGGATGGCTAGCGTGGGAATGGGTTCCCTGGCAGCTCAAAACTGACTGGGATGAAGAAGAGTTGATGTTGATACAATCATTGTCACTCGACTCGCTTGAACCTTTAAAGCTAGATTTGAGCAACTCTGTCGCTGGGAGTCTTGAAGCTGCAGAATTTGGCCATACACTATTTTTCGAAAAAAGGCTCAGTGCAAATCAAAGCGTTTCTTGCGCAAGCTGCCATCAACCAGACAATTACTTCACTGACTCGCTTCCGTTGGCAATGGGCATAGGACTGGGCACACGCCATACGCCAAGTTTAGTCGGACTGAGCTACAGTCCCTGGTATTACTGGGACGGAAGGCGGGACAGTCAATGGTCACAGGCCCTAGCTCCGCTCGAGGCCAAGCACGAACAAGGAATGGACCGAACTTCACTCGTAAATTTTATCTTGCATGATGAACCACACCTCGAAAAATATGAAAAAGTCTTTGGCGCAATTTCTCCTGATCTCAAAAATACTGACCTCTCAAATAGCCCTGCCTCGCCGATTGGAAATTCGACTGAAAAAGAAACTTGGCAGAGCTTCGAAAGCAAGACTCAAATAGAAATTTCAAAAATTTTCAGCAATATTGGCAAGGCATTAGCCGCCTACCAAAGACAGCTCCAACCGGGAGGCTCGCGGTTTGACGACTACACCCGGGCTTTGCAAACAGCATCGTTAAGGGAAGACCCGAAAGACTCTATCCTTAATCGGCGAGAACGCTTGGGCCTTAAGTTATTCTTAGGCAAGGGTAACTGTGTGGACTGCCATAACGGACCTTTGTTTACAAATCATGAATTTCACAATACCGGTGTAATACCATTACCCGGAGAACTTCCTCCGATGGGACGTTTTGATGGCATAAGGATTGCCCGTGAAGACCCATTTAATTGCTTTGGTCCATACAGTGATGCCAATCCAAAGGACTGTGCTGAACTACAGTTTGCTCGCGACACCAGCGAGATGGTGGGCGCGCATAAAACTCCAACATTGAGGAACATCGCCAAAACAAGCCCTTACATGCACACTGGACAACAGAAATCCCTAGCGGAAGTAATAGAACATTACAACGAGGCCCCAACTGCAATGGTCTCCCACAATGAGGCTAAGCCACTAAAGCTGCGTCGATCGGAGATGAAACAATTAGAAGCGTTTCTTCGAACACTTAGCGCACCCCCCGCAACAGATTCTGTTTGGCTCAATCCCCCAAATTGAAAACTTGAGCACCTCCCTCAAGTTTGTTTTGTAGTTACTCCAGCACTTACCTACAATGGAGTCTGCAATTCGAGAAAGGTGGCTCCTCAGAGATGAAAAGCGATACAGAGAACCCAATTAAAACCCCTCAAGAGACGTTTACTGTTTCTAGCCTCAATAGATTAGCAAAATCACTTCTGGAAAATCATCTCGGCTATATTTTAGTGGAAGGTGAGATTTCAAATTTAGCAAAACCTGCCTCAGGTCATTGGTACCTCACTCTGAAGGATAGCAAGGCACAGATTCGTTGCGCGATGTTCGCGGGCAACAACCGTCGCGTCTCATTTCAAGTTGAAAACGGACAACAAGTAAAATTGAGTGGTCGAATAAGCCTTTATGAAGGGAGAGGGGAATACCAACTAATAATCAACACCATGGAGCAATACGGCACGGGCGACCTGCAAAAACAATATGAAGTCTTGAAGCTAAAACTTAAGGAATGCGGACTGTTTGATAGTGAACGTAAAAAAGCGATGCACACTCGTTATAAACATATCGGTTTAATAACCTCTCAATCAGGTGCCGCGCTGCAAGACATGATAAGCGTCTTCCGTAACCGATTACCAATAACGACGCTCACACTAATACCTGCCTCTGTGCAAGGCGAAAACGCTCCCTCAGAACTTATCAGCGCCATTGAACACGCTAACAAAATAGCCTCAACCGTCGGTATCGAAGCGCTAATCGTCGGCCGAGGCGGCGGGTCAATAGAGGATCTTCAAGCATTCAATAACGAGGATTTAGCCTTTGCAATAGATGCTAGTGAACTCCCTATCTGCTCCGCAGTGGGCCACGAGATTGACTTCACGATCGCAGATCTTGTTGCCGACCTGCGGGCACCGACTCCGTCAGCTGCCGCAGAAATGCTCAGTAGAGACAAGGATGAATACTCTATTTCATTTAAGCAATATCACAATAAACTCGAACGATTGATTGAACAGTACATAAAAACCAAATTAATTTCGCTTAACGCATTCCAGCAACGATTAAAGCAGCCACGAAGGAAGCTAAGCGAATCAGCCCAACAGGTCGACTATTTCGAATCTCAATTGATTCGCCTCACAACTTCGCGCATCAAGGAAACACGCGGCATACTAAATGGAGCCCAACGAAACTTATTAAGTAACTCGCCTCAACAAATTTTAAAACGTATCAGCCTGCAAGTAAGCGACATACGCAGGCGATTTGAACTAATTAGTGAGGTAGAAATAAACAAAAGAAAGATTAATTTAGCCCAACTAACCCGCTCACTGAACGGGGTCAGCCCATTGAACACTCTGGCGCGAGGCTATAGTATAACGACGATCGGTGAGGAACGTGTTGTTCGGAATACTAGTAACTTAAACATCGGCGACCAAATCTGCACGCGCTTAAACAAAGGAAGAGTCATATCGACCATAGAAACAATTCAAAATAATTCGGACACAAGAAAGAGCAAATAATTCTGCTACTGCATCTAGACCGATAAAATCGGTTTGTTAATTGCCTTAATAAAAATTTCAGTAAAAACCAAACATAGGAACCTAAAAAGTATTATGAAATTTTCGGTTACCCTTTCATTTACTAACTTCTTTTTATGGACGACTATATTTTGTTCAGCTTTAGAAGCGATAGAGGTGGACAATCTTCCCATAAGCTCTTTTGTCCCAGGCGGTATTGCGGTAATACGAATACAACCCATCGGTAAGAGCGCAAGCTACATTGGCAAGAAAGTAATGCTTGTCGACTATGAAGAGTCGCAATTTGCAGTGATCGGAATTCCACTTGACACTGCTCCAGGATTACAAAGATTAAAAGTAGAACATTCCTCTGGGCTCACTTCAAATCACGACTTCACGGTAAAAGAAAAAAGATATCAAGAGCAGAGACTTACGATCAGCAACAACAGACAAGTAAACCCAAATGAAAACGACATGCAGCGCATTAATCGAGAGAGCATAGAAATGCGTGCCGCTTTTGCGCATTGGACTGAAGAGTTAACTCCGAATTTTCAGATGATTGCTCCAGTGGATGGAGTAAAAAGTAGCTCATTTGGTCTCCGAAGGTTCTTTAACGATCAACCGAGAGCACCGCATTCTGGAATGGACATCGCTGCCCCGGAAGGAGCTCCAATCTCAGCTCCCGCGGATGGCGTTGTCTTAAGCACAGGAAATTATTTTTTCAATGGTAATACTATAATCCTAGATCATGGCTTTGGCTTAATCAGCCTGTATTGTCATATGAATACAATAGACGTAGCCAACGGTCAGAGAGTAAAAACCGGTGAACAAATTGGCCAAGTTGGGAAAACCGGAAGAGTCACAGGACCTCACCTGCACTGGAGCATTAATCTAAACGGGTCAAGAGTTGATCCAGTATTATTTCTAAACTAAGAACCAAGGTTTGAGTTATACAATCTTGTAGGTGCTCTTGATTGGTAGGCAAAAATTAAAGAAAAGGAAAAATTAAATGAGCAAGGCGAATCAGCTAAAAAGAGAAGAACAGCGCCAGCGAAAACTTAAAAAACAAAGTAACGCTGAAAAAAATGAGAAAACTAAGGGGCTCGCTTTCAAGTTTTTACTCTACGGTGTTATGCCGCTACTGGCTGGGATAA
>PAEL01000040.1 GCA_002700775.1 Gammaproteobacteria bacterium
GGGGTAATAAGTTACCAAGAGGTTTTCAGAATGTTGATAGAATTGAGGTTGTGCCAAAAGCCTCAAGCGTTTAGTTGGCAATATCACTTACATTAAAAATCATTTACTTTTCTTTATTGGTGCGCCCACAATTTACGTAATTCGCCAGATTGAGTTTCAAGGACGGTTTTATATTCAGTCATCGGTTCAAGGCCGAGATAAAGGCTGGGGGATGAAGGGTTCTTAGAAAACTCTTCGGCATCAATTCTGCTGCCGTCTCCGGCCGCCTTAAAGCATTGCTCGGTTATAACAAGGCCGTTATCAGGTGCTTGCGAGCAAATTTCGCGCGTGTGATCAAGCATTACGCCGCTTAACGTTGTTTGCTTATTGGTAAACGGTGAATAAAATCTAAGGATCTCAGATGATGTGTGCGCGCCAAGCGTAAATTTTGCGGCTATTTTTTCAGCTTTTTCTGTTTCATCAATGGTGCTAGAGCTTGAACATATGGCCGGTATAAGCATCTGGAATAATTGACCTGCGCAAAGAGCATAGAATGCTTGTTCTTCACATGTCATCTTTTCATTGAAAAATAACAGGGTTTCCCCTTCATGGCAGTAACTTATGTCGGAACTATAAAGCTCTGCAATTTGGCTTGTATAGAAATAGAATTTGTTTAAAAGAAGTTTAATTTCGGTTTCGTGCCTAGTTGAAGACAAATACTCAAAATTTGCAAGTCTTATGCACAACAAGCTGAACTCCGGGTTTGCAGTCGTGTTTGTTAAAGATAGATAATCAACTTGGTCAGATTTATGTTTCGCATAATTAAGGCGGTCCAGAAATGTATTTTGTGAGAGAAATTTAGCGGTTGTGTTGTATTGGTTTACTAACTGTGAAATTTCATTTGTCTCATTAGGAACTTCACAGGCCTCTATATTGCCTTTCCGAATACTGCTTATCGAGTACGCCAGCAGATTGAGTGGAAAGACAATTAGATAACGGAAATACGTTGTAGTAAGTGCCGCGCCGACGAAAATAAGTACAAGTGTTGCGAGCGCGACCAACAAAAGGTTATCAATCATTCCGGCCTCAATGTAATTCAAATTGAGTGTCAATCTAACTAGGCCCGCAGTTGAATCAGCAAGTAAGATGGGAGCTGTAAAAATTTTTAAGTCGTCTCGCAAAGTATATGATATCGGTATTATTGGAGACAGAGGACCTTCGGTATTCTCTGCGACAGCGATTATGTCGCCATCGACATTAAGAACTGCGAGCTCCCTTACGCCTGAGTCCCGAATCAAAGAAGCAAGGACGACGTTCATACTTACCATATCGTTCGCAAGTACAAATTCCGTCATCTGAATTGCCGTTTGTTGGGCTAGGGATATTCCTAAGCTTTCTCCTTGTCGGTAAAGAAGGTTTTGCATGATAGTGCTTGTAATTAACCAGAACGAGCACATAGCTAAAACCAGAAGTAGGCTGACTGAAATTGAAAACCTTGTAGAGGTAGAAGAAAGCCAATTTAATTTAGAATTGTCATTCTTAGCCATGATAAGATATCTCTCCAATGCGATTCAGCGGCGACTGTGATTTTTAAAATTACTAAACTCTGGTTTTGCTCGGAGCTCCCGGATCCTCCCTGACGAGTGTTGGAACCAGATAGCCAGATAACATACCTCTGAGCTCCTCCATAATTTCCTTTGCTTTAAGCTCTGTTACTGCGAAGTGCTGAGTGCCTTGCACTGCATCCGGCATATGCAAATAGTATGGCAATATATTTTGTGAGAAAAGCTTCTTGCTTAAAGCGGCAAGAGTCAATGATTTATCGTTTATATTTGCGAGTAAAACACTTTGATTTAGTAACAAAACTCCTGCTTTATGTAGTTTAGCGAATGCGTGTTCTGTTATTTTTGTTAATTCATTTGCATGATTACAATGTGTAACTAATACAATTTTAAGTCTAGAATTTTCAAATTCTTCCAATATTTCTTTAGTTATTCTTTGCGGAATAACAATCGGTAAGCGGGTGTGAATTCTTAACGTTGCGACATGAGAGATGCCCTCTACTTGATTGATCAGCCAAGCGAGGCGACGATCGGACAATGCGAGTGGGTCTCCTCCACTAAAAATAACTTCTTCTATATCTTTATTCCGGTGGATATAATCGAATGTCTGCTTCCATTCAATCTGTGACGGGGAGTTACTTTGATAATCGTAATGGCGTCGAAAGCAGTAGCGGCAATTTACTGCGCAGTGCGGCGCGGTAATTAAGAGCACCCGGTTTTTATACTTGTGGAGGAGGCCGGTCTCGGGCGTAAATTGAGCTTCTTTAAGAGGGTCATGAGAGTGTGATGTTGAGTGTGTATTCTCATCAACTTTGGGTAATATTTGGGCTAAGATAGGATCATCCCAGTCTCCTGGCCTTATTAGCGCCGCAAATTGGCGAGGTACCTTTAACGGGAAAACTTGAGTTGCTAATTTGCTGAAACGGGAGTTTTTAGGATCTAATTTTGCAATAGCAAGTAGCTCATTGGGATTAGTAATGAGATCGGATATTGATTTTTGCCAGTTATCTAGGTGATATGGGTGAGGCATTGCTAAATTTGTCATTTCCTTGCTCACCAATGGACCTAAAAATCAATTTTAGTGTCATAATAGCGCGTATTAATTAGATATCCCATAACGACGGCACCGATAGAACCTTAGTTTAGCAGAGATTGAGAGAGGGAACGATGGCAAATTTTTCGACAAGTGAGTTCAAGTCGGGCTTAAAAGTTTTAATAGATGGCGAACCTTGTTCAATTCTTGAAAATGAAGTGGTAAAACCAGGTAAAGGTCAAGCATTTAATAGGGTAAAATTTAGAAATCTGCGTAATGGAAGGGTTTGGGAACGAACATTCAAGTCTGGAGAATCAGTCGAAGCTGCAGATGTTTTAGAAATCGAGATGCAGTATCTATATTGCGACGGAGAGTTCTGGCATTTCATGAAAACCGACGATACCTTTGACCAGGTAGCAGCCGACTCTACGGCAACATCGGAAGTTAAAATATGGCTTAAAGAAGAAGAGCTTTATACTGTAATTTTGTGGAATGACGCTCCAATTTCAGTAACGGCTCCCAACTTCCTCGAGCTTGAGGTGATTGACACCGACCCCGGTCTAAAAGGTGATACCGCTCAAGGTGGGACGAAGCCTGCGACCCTGAGTTCTGGTGCGGTCGTTAAGGTGCCGTTATTCGTCAATATAGGCGATGTGTTACGCGTCGATACTCGTAGCAGCGAATATCAGAATCGCGTCGGAAAATGATTGGAATAACAATAGAATGAGACCGAAGGAGTCGGAGGAATACTGGCGCTCTGAAGTGCCTCTAGAAACGCTCAAAGCACGCGCGCAATTACTTAGGACAATTCGTAATTTTTTTGAATCGGTTCAGGTGCTTGAGGTGGAAACACCCATACTTGCAAGCAGAACTGTGACTGACGTTCACATTGATTCTTTCGAAGTGACGCCTTTTGATTATGAAAGGTCCCTGCAAACAGAGGGTTACCTGCAAACATCTCCAGAATTTCTAATGAAGCGTCTGTTAGCTGGTGGAAGTGGCTCGATTTACCAAATTAGCAAAGCTTTTAGACGGGACGAGCCGAGTAGACTCCACAATCCTGAGTTCACTCTATTGGAATGGTATCGAGTCGATTTCACACTGGATGCATTAATGGACGAGGTTGAGTCTCTAGTGAAGTTGGTTCTACCAGAGAAGAAATATCCGATTGCCCGTGTGAGTTATGCGAGCTTGTTTCAAAAATATTTAGGAATTGATCCGCATACGATCACCTTAGAGTCCCTAAAGGCTGAGACATGTAAGAAAATTGACTTAGGATCGGAAGATTTAGCGCGTGAGGACTATACTCAACTTTTATTTGCGAAATGTATTGATCCAAATATTGATGGTCTCTGTTTTGTTTTTGATTATCCGAAAGATCAGGCGGCGCTGGCTGAGATTGTAAACGATGCGGAAGGGCGATCGGTGGCCAACCGTTTTGAATTACTTTATGGCGATCTTGAGTTGGCAAACGGTTATTCGGAGTTACGCGATCCTGCGGAGCAGCTCCGACGGTTTGCGGACGATTTGAAAGGCCGTTCAGTACGAGGTTTGAAGAAACTTGTACCAGACGAAAGGCTGATATCGGCTCTCGAATCGGGCTTACCGGCCTGCAGTGGAGTAGCGTTAGGGGTTGATCGTTTGCTAATGGCTAAACTTGGCGAGGATTCAATTGACCGCGTTATTACCTTTACAACGCCTGAAGCTTAGAGAAAGAACTACTAATCGCAGGTCTCCCGAATTAATTTGTTAATATAAATTTGCCTTAATTTTTTCGTGATCGCGCCCGGCGTCCCATTACCAAGCGGTCGACCATCGAGATGCGTCACAGGAACCACAATTTGGGTCGCGCTTGTTATAAAAGCCTCATCGGCTGAAATCGCTTCCTGTAATGTAAATAACCTCTCCTCTATTTCGAATCCCTCATTTGATTGCATTTCTAACAATGTACGTCTTCTTACACCAGGCAAAATTCTGTTTGAGAGCGGTCGGGTGATTATTCGTCTGTCCTTTACGATGTATGCGCTAGACGACACGCCTTCAGTAATGTAGCCGTCCTCCACCATCCAGCCTTCTTTTGCATTGCGGCTGTGGGCGTCTTGTTTTGCGAGGCATTGCCCAAGAAGGTTGATCGACTTAATATCGCGGCGTTTCCAGCGAAGGTCTGTCGTACTAACCACTGAAATGCCCTCGGCCGAATCTTTTGTATCTATAATTGGAATATCCATGACAAACGCGACGATAGACGGAGTGGTATCGTCTGGAAATATAAAGTCTCTTTCGGCAATTCCGCGAGTAATTTGTAAGTAGACTATTCCTTCTTTAAGCCGATTTATTTTTATAAGTTTATTCAGAATTGATATTAAATCGGCATCTGAAAAACAAAAATTTATTTGGAGCTCACCTAAACTTCTTCTCAATCGATCAAGAAAATACTGACGATCAGCCATTCGGCCATTGAGAATAGGGACGACTTCATATATTCCATCACCAAAAATAAATCCGCGATCAAATATTGAAATTTTTGCGTTCTCCTTAGCCAAGTATTCACCGTTAATGTACACCGTTTCTGTCATACGCCTACGCTCTCAATTTGATAAAACGTTAATCATTTAAACTGCTTCGCAAAATTTATTAGTTCTTTTCCGTCGAGTCGTTGGGTCGTCCAACCATCCATTGGTGTTGCGCCTATGGAGTGATAGAACTTTATTGATGGTTCATTCCAATCAAGTACTGACCACTCAACCCGAGTGCAATTCATTTCTACTGCGAATTTAGCGAGACAAGAAAGAAGCGCTTTCCCATAGCCACAGCCTCTTTTTTCCGGTGTGACATAGAGGTCTTCTAAGTAAATTCCGGGCCTGCCGGTGAACGTAGAAAAATTGTGGAAATATAACGCATAGCCCACTGGAGCACCCGATAGTTCACCGATAATAACTTTTGCGAAAGGGGTCGGCCCAAATAATGACTGATTGAGGATGGCTTCTGTAGCTACGACCTCGTGAGCAAGTCTTTCGTATACCGCTAGCTCGGTAATAAAATTGAGAATGATGGGCACATCAGCTTTCGTAGCGGTTCGGAGTATAAAATTTGGTAATGCGGTCGTAATTAACATGTCAATCTCACTATAAAGTATTGGGTGGTTGTGGTGCTGACAAAGATTATACACGCAAGAGCTTATCGAAAACTTAGTTTACTGTCCCTAAGTGCGTCACGCTGTTATACTACGCCTCCTTAATTTCGCTGTCCCTCAAGACTAGAGGGTTCAGGTAAATCACATCGTCAGAACTACCAGTAAGGGAGTTTTCATGTCCGTCAAGAAGCCTACTATAATCTATACCGAAACTGATGAAGCCCCAGCGCTTGCTACATATTCGCTCCTTCCTATCATTGAGGCATATGCGAACGCGTGTGGAGTCGAGGTTGAAACTCGAGATATATCTTTATCAGGGAGAATTATCGCTAATTTTTCGGATTTTCTGAGCGCTGATCAAAGAGTTAATGATGCTTTGGCGGAGTTGGGGGAGCTTACTCTTGATCCTTATGCGAACATCATAAAGTTGCCTAATATTTCTGCATCCCTTCCGCAGATGCAATCTGCTATCTCGGAACTTCAATCACAGGGCTATGCGCTTCCCAACTACCCAGAGGAGCCAACTTCCGATCACGAACATGAAATTAAAGGCCGTTATGACCGGATCAAAGGAAGTGCAGTAAATCCAGTATTGCGAGAAGGAAATTCTGATAGGCGTGCGCCTGCATCTGTAAAAAGTTATGCCCGAAAACACCCACACTCGATGGGTAAATGGTCCTCAGAAAGTAAGTCGCATGTTGCGAGCATGAGTGAAGGTGATTTTTTTGGAAGCGAGCAAGCGTTGACGCTTGAGAAAGCTGTAAATGTGAAAATTGTGCATAACAGTATCAGCGGTCAGTTAAGCTGTTTGAAAGATGGAATCTCTCTCCAAGCCGGTGAAATTATCGATGCTTCTGCTATGAATAGAGAAGCTTTGAACCAATTTTTGAGAGAAGAAATAGATGACTCAAAAAAACAAGATGTACTATTCTCTTTGCATTTAAAAGCTACAATGATGAAGGTTTCGGACCCGATTATTTTTGGGCATGCAGTGAAGGTGTTTTATGCCTCGGCGTTCCAGAAACACAGCTCTACGTTCGAGGAATTGGGCGTGGACGCGAACAACGGTATTGGTGATGTCTACGCGAAGATCAAAGATTTGCCTGAGGAGCAGCGCACTGCTATAGAGAATGATTTGGAGGCTTGCCATGCCTATCGCCCTGATATGGCCATGGTAGATTCCGACCGGGGAATTACTAATTTACATGTTCCCAGCGATGTCATTATTGACGCTTCAATGCCGGCTGCGTTGAGATCGTCTGGTCAAATGTGGGGCCCTGACGGTCAACTGCGAGATATGAAAGCGGTAATACCAGACCGGAGTTATGCTGGAGTCTATCAGGAGGTCATTGACTACTGTAAGGCACACGGTGCTTTGGATCCTACTACTATGGGGAGTGTGCCGAATGTTGGCCTCATGGCGCAAAAAGCTGAAGAATACGGTTCGCATGATAAAACTTTCGAGATTGCCTCTGCCGGAAGTGTAGAAATTATTGATGAGGACGGGAATGTATTATTAAGTCATGATGTGAGTGAAGGTGATATTTGGCGAATGTGTCAGGTGAAAGATGCGCCAATAAAGGATTGGGTTAAATTAGCGGTCAGTCGAGCGCGACTTTCAAACACACCCGTGGTCTTTTGGCTTGATTCTAATCGAGCACACGATATTGAGTTAATTAAGAAGGTTAAAATGTACTTGCTAGAACATGAAGTTGATGACCTCCAGATCGACATCATGGCACCGAGGGATGCGGCGCGCTATTCTCTGGAGCGTATTGGGAATGGCGAGGATACGATCTCAGCGACTGGCAATGTACTACGCGACTATTTAACTGACCTCTTCCCGATTCTAGAACTCGGCACTAGTGCAAAAATGTTGTCGATCGTTCCGCTTATGGCCGGTGGTGGTTTATTTGAGACCGGGGCCGGTGGTTCTGCGCCGAAGCACGTGCAACAGTTTGAAAAAGAAAACCACCTCCGCTGGGATTCGTTAGGAGAGTTTCTTGCTCTTGCTGCTTCTTTGGAACACTTGTCGCAAGTTACCGGTAATAATGGTGCGCAAGTCCTAGCCGACACGTTAGAGGAGGCCACCAGCGAGTTTTTAGACAACAACAAGTCGCCATCGCGTAAGGTTAAGGAGCTCGATAACCGTGGGAGTCATTTTTACTTGGCGTTATATTGGGCGCGGGCGCTTGCAAATCAAGAAGTTGATAGCGGTCTCAGAAATAAATTTACGCGGATAGCAGAGGCGCTGACAGAGAATGAGCAGAAAATTGTTGCTGAGCTAAACGAGGCTCAGGGCGACGGGGTAGAACTAGGGGGTTATTATCGACCTGACCCTGATTTAGCCTCGAAGGCGATGCGCCCGAGTCACACCTTTAATCAGATTATAGCTCGGTTGTAGACAGGTCAACCATAGATACCCATTGCTGTGGTAGTTACCAGAGGTAGTTTCTGCTGAAATTTATTTAAAGTCGTGAGACTTTACGGTAAGTTCCCCGAGCCAATGGCTGAGATCAATTAAATCACTGGCTATCACGTGCAAAGAGTTGCTATCTTTTTGCACTCTCCCCAGGACACCGATTAATTGTGCGTAACGAATGATTAATCGATGTTTTCTGCTCAGCTTAGACCACACGATTATGTTCATACTTCCACTTTCGTCTTCTAACGTCAGGAAGCTGACGCCTGAGGCGGTCATCGGCCGTTGCCGACAAGTGACAAGGCCCATAACTTTAACTCGATGTTTATCTTGTATATCGATTAGATCGCTAGCGGTGTTCACGTTATGACTTTTAAGGTGAGCACGAAATAATGAAAGAGGATGTCTGCGAAGTGTGAAGCCAGTTGAGTTGTAGTCTTTAATAATATTTTGGCCTTCACTAGAGGTTGGCAAGAGCACGTTGACTCCAAAGTCATCGTCCTCTACTTTCAAATTTAGATTGTTTTCTTTTTCGAACAATTTTACGCTTTCAGCCGCACTAATTTGCCAGAAAGCTTGATGTCGATCACCTGCTAAGTTTTTAAAGGCGTCCGCTTCTGCTAGCGCTTCAAGGTCATTCTTCTGGAGTTGGCAACGATAATTAAAGTCTCTAACCGAAATAAATTTTTTGTTTTCGCGGGCGATTATAATTGTATTAATTGCTTTTTGTGAGATACCTTTCACTTGATTTAATCCGACGCGGAGCCGTTTGCTTTTAGAGCTCATCTTTGTCTTAGTGTCTTTTTCTAATTTCGAAATCGCATCGCTTAAGTTCACGTCAATGGGTTTTACAGTTACACCATGCCTACGTGCATCTTGAATCAACTGAGAAGGACTATAAAAGCCCATGGGCTGACTATTAAGAAGAGCGCAACAAAAAGCAGCGGGGTGATAATGTTTTAGCCATGATGAAACATAAGCGATAAGTGCGAAACTTGCCGAATGCGATTCGGGGAATCCATACTCGCCAAATCCTTTAATTTGCTCGAATAATTGCAGAGCAAATTTTTGAGAATAACCATGTGAAAGCATTCCAGTAATTAATTTTTCTTTATAGGGACTTAATCCTCCTTTGCGCTTCCATGCGGCCATGGCTCTGCGTAAAGCATCCGCTTCGCCACCACTGAAGCCAGCAGCAACCATCGCTAATTGCATAACTTGTTCTTGGAAGATAGGCACGCCGAGAGTTCGTTTCAAGGTTTTTTTTACTGCTTCACTTGGATAAGTCGCCAATTCTTTGCCACTACGACGATTTAGATAGGGATGTACCATGTCGCCTTGTATAGGTCCTGGACGAACAATTGCAATTTGCACAACGAGGTCATAATAATTTCTTGGTTTGAGTCTTGGTAACATGCTCATCTGTGCGCGTGACTCAATTTGAAAAACGCCTACGGTATCGGCTTTGCATATCATATCGTACACAGCTGGATCTTCTGCTGGAATGTCTTGCACAGTAATTTTTTGATTCGTAGATTCATTAATAATGCTAAGACATTTACTTATTGCGCTGAGCATGCCTAAGGAGAGCACATCTATTTTTAAAAGGCTTAGCGCTTCAAGGTCACTCTTCTCCCATTGGATTATTGTACGGTCAACCATTGATGCATTTTCAATTGGGGCTAAGTGTGAAAGAGGACCTTGGCTTAATACAAACCCGCCAACATGTTGTGAAAGGTGCCGAGGAAAACCGATGAGCTCTTCGGCCAACTCTATAAGCAAGTTAACCTTGAATTTGCCACTATTCACATTGCAGTCGCGGAGCTTTTCCTCAAGGTTAGAACCATTCCAACAAATCGATTTGGAGACTCTATCTAGTAAATCATTTTCTAAATTAAGTACTTTGCCAATATCACGAATCGCACTGCGTGACTGGTAAGTGACAACCGTAGCTGCCAGTGCCGCACGACTGCGGCCATATTTTGAATATAAATATTGAATGACCTCCTCTCGTCTACCACTTTCAAAATCAACATCAATATCAGGGGGTTCGTTTCTTTCTTTTGAAAGAAAGCGCTCAAATAAAAGCTCTATTCGATCTGGGTCGACTTCCGTTATGCCCAGTGAATAACATACGGCAGAGTTTGCGGCAGACCCTCTACCTTGACACAAAATGCCTTGTCGGCGTGCAAACATAACGAGATCATTTACAGTCAAAAAGTAATGCTCGAAGTTAAGTTTTTTAATTAAGCGTAGTTCGCGTTCAATTAAGTTGCGAGTTTTTGGGCTTTCTCCGTTAGGCCATCTTCTTTTTATTCCAGTTTCGGTTAGGTTGCGAAGCCAAGTGCTTGCACTATAGCCTTCTGGAACTAGTTCTTTAGGATACTCATAGCGGAGCTCGTCCAAAGAAAAGTCGCATTTTTTGGCTATCTTTGTTGTGGCGTTTAGCAAAGCTTGAGGATACAGCTTAGTCAACTTATCGATGCTGCGAAGGTGTCGCTGACTATTTGGTTCGCCTTCATATCCTAGAGTTTCAACCGACCTTCCGACACGTATAGCGGTTAAGCAGTCCTGTAGTCTTTGACGTTCTGATGAGTGCATATAAACACCACCGCTCGCACATAAGGGTATATCAAATGCTGCCGCTAAAAGCTCATATTGAGTTAAGCGCCAACGATCGTCTCCGCGCAAAAGCAGCTCTGCACCAATCCACAGTTGTCCTTTGAAAAGATGAAGCAGCCATTTTGCTTGTGACTGGCGGCTTTCTTCTGACTCATAGAGGTCGGGTAGCCATAGTACGAAGCACTCTGTTGGGAGTTGTCTTTCGACTAGCGCACGATCAATTTGATAGTAACCTTTGCTCCCGCGTCGTCTTGCACAACTAATAAGGTGACTCAATTCTCCATAGCCACGGCGATTCGGTGACAAAAATATTAGATGACAGTCTTTTTCACCTAGTTCGATGGGCTCAGGACGGTCTATTTCATTGATGTTATTTTTGGATTCGGCATTCGCATTTAAATTTGGAGCTCTCGTGCTTGGGTTTGTTGTTAGATGAAATTCACTACCAATGATTAGCTTTACCTCTTGCCTTTTAGCTTCAACATGAGCTCGAACAGCCCCAGAGAGAGAGCATTCATCTGTTATGGCTATTGCGTAGTAGCCTTGTGTTTTAGCTTGTGCCACTAATTCTTCTGGGTAAGAAGCACCACGCAAGAAGGTAAAGTTCGAAATACAGTGAAGCTCTGCATAAGTCTGGGTTGCAATTTTTGGTGATAAGGGAGAAGGGATGAGAGATGTCATTTTAAGCCTTTAATATACTGTACATACATACAGTATATTAAAGGTTCGTAAAACGTCAAATACTTCTGGATCTTAGCGCAGAGGGCGCATAAATAGTGTCTCGAACCCTGACGATAAACTCGCTGTGTCAAACGACACTTTTTAGGGTTCTGGCGCGTCCATGCGCATTTCAGCCATTCGCTCTCCTCGGAGAATATTAACCATGCCGTAATTGCCTTCATGGCACGCATATTCATACATCAGCCCATCAACTTTTGACATGGGGACTCGCGCGGTTATTCTGTCCTTAAAGGTGTCTGGGTCTTCTATGGTAAATTCATAATCAACTGTGAATTCGTTGACCCGAGTAAAACGCTCGGTAAGAAATTTACCCGTCGCGCTTCCAAACACGCTGAAGCTTTGAGTCAAGTCGTTGAAATTTTTAGTCTCAACAACAAGCGTGTCGCCGTCCCAGTAGCCACGTGAGTCACCGGTCCATAATCGTATCTCTTCTTCGACATGATGAGGTTTAGTCAGAGAAATGATACGTGCATCGTGTATCATCTCAGTGACAACAACGACCGTGTCTCTATTTTGAACGATCTGTACATTATTATTGTAAAGGCTTGGCACAAACGGTGGGCCTGAGTTAAAACCGACGATACACCTCTCAGATATACCCCGATCCTCCGGACCGTTTTTGCCTATTCCGCCAACGGGGGTTCTTACAGGACGTTCGCCTCTAAAGTCTGGGCCAAGTCCGCCAAACGGAGGGTTCTGTATATTGATGCCCTCAACTCTTTTGGGGAGTTGTCCGTTGGTGGGATAAGTTATAAGCGAGGTCCTTAGATTGTCGCCCCTGCCTGCGTTTTCCACCCAAAACGTGTTGTAACCACCCACGTCATATTCGTTGAGCTGCTCAAAACTAGCCTCCATATTTTCGGCAATTGCGTTGGCTTCCTCTTGCGTCATATATTCTCGTTCCCCAAATTGCCGAGGCCTTGACATCGGGACGTTGGAGGCAAAATTCCATACGCCCTGAAGATCGGGTTGGTCCCATTGTGTGCGGGGGGCTAGATAGTCGTTTTCTGCGTTAGCTAATGGGCTTAGGAATATTAGAACGAGCGGAAAAGCAAACAACTTGGTTTTCATTAAGTGTCCCTCCAAAGATTGAGATTGCGACAATATTGATAACATTGAGGTTCAATTTTATTGATGGCATTCTAGCCTCAAATAATTAAATTGGATACAAAAAGAGAATGCTTACTCAACTTTTAAAAATAAATCCCCAACCTTTTTTCGCCGCAATTGCTTTAATTTTTTCATCTTATTTCCTCCATGCAGATGACACTTGGCCACCTTTAGTCGATCAATCTAATCATCCTGAATTCAGTTCAGAGGGCATAACCCGACTCGATAGTGCAATGGCAAAAATTGTTGAGGATCGCGATGTTGCTGGAATGGTCTGGTTGCTTGTTAAGAACGGAGAGGTAGCGACTTTTGAGGCGTCTGGGTTAGCCCGCTTGGATGATCAGCAGCCTATGGAGCTAGACACGCTTTTTCGCATTTATTCGATGACAAAACCTGTGACAGGGGTCGCCCTTATGATGCTTTGGGAGAGAGGACTCTGGGATTTTGATGACCCTGTTAGTCGTCACGTGCCAGCGCTCGCTGGCCTTAAGATAATGATGGAGTATGATGATGATGGGAAAATGACTTTGGCGTCACCGCAGCGCGAGCCGACCATGCGCGAGATCCTTAATCATTCCGCGGGGTTTGGGTACGGGCTCGGAGGAAGGGATCCGGTCAACCAAAAATTTCGCGACAGCAAGGTCCTGGCTTCGGCGAATCTTGAGGAGTTGATCTCAAAAGTATCTGAGATACCGTTGCTGTTCGAGCCAGGCGAGCGCTACTATTATTCTGTGGCTGTCGATATTCAGGGCTACATCGTCGAGCAGCTATCTGGCAAGAGTTTTGGAGCCTTCCTGAAGGAGGAGCTGTTTGATCCACTGGATATGACTGACACTCGTTTCTTTGTGACGCCAGAGGACGTGACCCGCTTTGCGGAGGTGCATCAGTGGGATACAGAACGGAATTCCTTGGTACAGAGGAAGCATCGACGGGATCGGCCGAGCTACTTGGATTCGGGTCGGTTGGAATCTGGCGGCGGGGGTCTCGTCTCATCGACACATGATTACGCACGTTTCTTGCAGATGCTGGTTAACGAGGGAGAGCTCGACGGGGAGCGCATCCTGAGCCCCGAAGCCGTGCGGATAATGCGAACTAATAGTCTGCGCGACGGGCTTAATTTACGTGGCTCGCTGACGAGCGAGGGCTCAATTGGCCAGGGCTTCGGTGTCGATTTTGCGGTGATCATGAATCCTGTTAAGGCAAATTTACCGCACAGCCCGGGGACATATTACTGGTCCGGAGCGGCGGGCACGTGGTTCTGGATTGATCCGCAGGAAGATATGTTTTGGATAGGCATGATACAGGCGAGAGGCAAGCGGCGACCGGGGGCGGCTGACATGCGCAGGATTGCGGCTGACATTATATACGACAGCTTGCTCCCCTAGCGATGCGGATGAAAACTACCGCGCAGGCAACGGAATCTCTGCTTCTGTGGGCACGACATCCCCCCGCTGGACGGCGGGGCGGCTGGCAATTGATAGGTACCACTTTTTCAAGGCCGGATAATCATTCAAATCCATTCCCTGATAATCGAAGCGGGCAATCCACGGCCAGGTCGATATATCGGCGACGGAGTAAGTCTCGGCAAGGTACTCGTGGTCTTTGAGTCGGTCGTTGAGTAATTCGTAAAGACGATTAGCCTCTGACTTGTAACGGGTTTCCGCGTACTCAGATTTGCCCGGATTGAACTTTGCGAAATGATGAAGTTGGCCGAGCATTGGGCCTATGCCGCCAACCTGTAGCATCAGCCACTGAACTTGAGCCCAGTATGCAACGCTGCCAGCTTCACCTAAGAGGTTGCCGGTTTTAGACGCTAAGTAAAGCATAATGGCACCCGATTCCATCAGTGTTTGCCCCGTCTCATGATCTTCGAGTGCAGGGATTTTGCCATTGGGATTTAACTTTTTAAACGAGGGGAGACTCTGTTCGCCCTTGGTTATATCGATGGAATGATAGCGGTATGGCAGGTCCAGTTCCTCAAGAAGTATCGAGATCTTTCGACCATTCGGGGTTCCCCAAGTATACAAATCCAGATAGGTGGGCTTAGGATGGTTCATGGTAACCTCCATAGGAAATTTTGTTTATTTGCGGCATTGGTTTTGTCTGATTATATTTATATTATAGTCTACAAATAAATATCGTTTTCGCATCTTCTCAAGCGTGGAGGTAAGCAATGGCTGATTTTACCAACAATTCGTCCTACCGATTACGGGCTTCTATCATCGGGTTGCTGGCAATTCTTATGAGTGTGACTTTTTTTGGCTGTTCTTCGTCCGACGTCAATTTTAAGCGCATGCCCACGGACGCTGAAGTTGTAGCTTATAACGAAAGCGTTGAGCCGGATAAGAGGATCGTCTGTCGAGATGAAAAGCCTGTCCGATCGAGCATTCCCCGGCGTACTTGCCGCTATGTCAAAGACATTAAAGATACCTCTGATTTCCATCGACAGGTCCTTTACAGCGTCTTGCGTTAGTTCAGCCCGTTCCCGTTCTGTGATGAGCAGAAACTGGCAAGCTAATTGGCTTGAAAACTCATTGCTTCTGCATGAATAATCGCTTTATACTCCGCATTCAGCGCAAATTTGCGGTGTTAAAAGGATTGGGACTGCAATTAGAATTAGTTCCTGTATTACCAAGAAACGCAGTCCGCTTAATATAAAAAAAATACTTACAAACCTATTAGAATTTTGTAGTTAATAAGGGAGAAAGTAATGCGCAATTCCGTCCCCAGCTCACGCAGGGCGATAACCCTCGCCGTGATCTCAGCTTTATCAGCCCCAGTGCTCGCCCAAGACAACGTCGTTGAAGAGGTCGTAGTCACTGGATCATTAATTAAGGGTTCACCGTTAGATGCTCCTTCACCCGTCCAAGTCGTAGATCGTTCGAGCATCGAGGCTCAGGGCGCCGCGATGATTTGGGACGTGATCAAGAACCTAGAGGTTAACTCGGGTTCGATCACAAACCCAGGTAGCGGTGACAACGATCAGGTCGTCGGTTCATCGAACGTCAACCTCCGTAACTTAGGCGAAAACTCTACATTGACTTTGATCAATGGCAAGAGGATGGTGCCCGCTGCCGCGACTACTCGGAGCGGTGGAGAGTTTGTAGATTTAAACGCAATTCCTCTGGTCATGACTGACCGGGTTGAGGTGCTGACCGACGGAGGGTCGGCTCTTTACGGCGCAGACGCGGTGGCCGGTGTGGTCAACGTGATCATGCGGACCGACTTTGAAGGTTTTGAGTTGTATGGTGATCTTCAGGGTGTCCAGAAGGCCGATGGACAGCATGACCAGACGATCAGCGCGATATGGGGTTGGGGTAGCGACGACGGCGATACTAACCTCGTCCTGTCAGCCGAGCAGTTTAAGCGGGATCCAATTAACGTAAGGCAAACTAATTTTTTCGATGCTGAAGAGCAGAGGTTCCTCGGTACTATGAGCAGTGGTGGGTCTATGTTTGCGAGTGCGGCCGTGGGAGCTGCTACTCCGCTAGCGTATTACAACTCGGACATAGTCACACGTAATGTTATGCAGGGCGGAGTTGCTTCTCCAATTTGGACGGATCCGGGATGTTCGGCGGCCACAAGTGTGCACGGAGGTTCCTTAGTGCAACCCGAGGATCTGCTTAGGTACCAGCAGGGACAGGCCGGTGGCTCCTGTTTTGATGATACCTCACACTGGAGCATGGTAACGAACCAGATGGAGCGTGATAGTTTTGCAGGGAGCTTTGAGCATCGCTTTAATGACAACATGGAGTTTTATTCATTCTTCCAGCACTCAGAATCGACGACCCACCGTTCAGATGATGGCTATAATCAGAGTAGAGGACCCACAATTTTCTTAGCGCCTCCGGGCGGTCACGGGGGCAATCCGGTTGGAGCGTATTTGGAAACAGGTTCCTTTGCTGCGAAGGCGGGGCTCACGCCACCGACGTTGGCAGACATGCCAAATCATCCGATGGCTGCCTCAAATGGCGGACCAAATGTTGCCCATTGGCAGGCGGTGCGCAAGGGCATTGTTCGGGTTGGTAATGATCAGAATAACACTGAGACAGAAACTTCAGCGGTCCAAGTTGGCTTCAGGGGTCAGTTTGAGGCGTTTGACCGTGAGCTGGATTACGACGTGGGCTACTCGTGGAGTGGCTCGTCGATGGAACAGCGTTATCGAACGTTTAATCGAGATAAGACCGAGCGCGCTGCGCTAGGCTTGGGTGGTGAGAACTGCACACCGAACGGCATCTCAGACTTTGATATGCAAGCGGATCCCGGCCCTTACGGCGGGATGTTCCCGAACATGTGGGCCACTAACGCAGCAGGTTTGGTGCAGACCTTCTTCCCAGGGTTCGTCTTCACGACGAGAGAGAACCTATCTTTGGGTCTAACCAGTAACAATCAAGGTCAGGGAGATTGTCATTTTTACAACCCTTTCCTGAGTCAGCTGACCAATCCCAATGTTGCAAATGATCCGGCGATGATGGAGTACATCATTGAGAACGTCAATCGCGTTGATAAGCGTAACAAGCTGGCGGTTTTTGATGCCGTAGTCTCCGGCGAGCTTTTTGAGATGGACGGCGGGACCGCTCAGTTTGCATTGGGTGCGCAGTACCGTGAGCGAAACACCAAAGAGATTGCTAACGAGCTTCATTATCCCGGCCTGCAGAATCGATATCGTCCAGCTATAGAGGGCGGTAATCATCGCGTCAGTAACAATTTTGAGTGTGCGATGTGTGCGTTTAACTACAATGACGATCGGGATACAACTGCCGTCTTTATGGAACTTTCGCTACCGTTCATAGAAAATGTGGAGACGCAAATTGCTCTTCGTTATGAGGATTATGGGGGTAATATTGGCAGTGAGGTCTCCCCTAAGATCGCTATGAGTTGGCGTCCGATTGAGGATTTATTGTTAAGAGGATCATTCTCTCAGTCATTCCGAGCGCCTAATATCGCGATCGTGAACACGGGTCTCCAATCCTCATCGGTGACCTTTGTGGATCCGATTTCATCGCAAAGGGTGAGGGCCGGATTAGACGCACCGACTATCGAAAACGGTGAGTCGGAGGGTACCTACACTTTAGGTGGTCCCGCGCCAACGGTCGGGAATGAGTATGCAGATACTTACAACGTGGGTTTTTTGTGGACGCCGAGTGGTGCTTTGGATGGCTTTAGCTTCGGCGCAGATGTCTGGCGTTTTGAAGTCACTGACCGGGTACTCCCCGCGCCAGCGATTAAAGCACTTCAGCCTGAGCTTGAGAACTTTGCAGCCGTTGTTGGTGACGAGAGTAAGTACTTACTTAACGACAGTCTCTCACTTGATTCAGATGTCGTTAACGTTCCGTGCGATCCGTCTGCACTGGCGGCGCAATATGGGCGAGATTCTGCCGAGCGTTTAAACTGTGTAGTCGACCCACGGGCATATCTGACACCGAACATTCAGCGAGCTGTAGGCAGCGAGGTCGCAAACCTAGTGACCTTAACACTAGCAGCGACCAATGTCGGTGAGATTGAGGCGCAGGGCGTGGATCTCAAGGCAGGTTATTCGTTCAGCAACGATTTGGGTAACTTTAGTGCTAATCTTACCTACACCCACGTTCAGAAGTACGAGTTCAGTGGTGTGCCGGGCATGACCAATGGCCTGCTGGATACGGGTGTCTATGACGCGGCAGGTACTACCGGTGACGGTAACCTCGTGCGATCGATGCCTGATAACCGTGGCACGTTGGTTCTCAACTGGCGTAATGGCAATCAAGGACTTACCTTAATTAACCGCCACTGGGGTTCATACAGAGAGCTTGGTTATGAGCAGGCGTTGGGTGTTTCAAATGATTATAGAAAGGCTCGTCTCACGTCTGAGATCGGCAGCTATAACCAGTGGGATGCCCAGTACAACTACAACCACACTTGGGGCAACTCAAACTTAGGTAGCACCACTTTTACTGTGGGTCTCCTGGACGCGTTGAACAAGGACGTGCCGCTGAGGGAGTTGGGCAGCCTTGGTTATGATGCCGGTGTGCTTGATGGACGAGGGCGCCGTTGGTACATGCGAGCACTTTGGTCCTTCTAATCTAGTAGGTTAGGAGGCTGACGCAATTTAAAAGCGGCGATGAGGAATCATCGCCGCTTTTTTTATTTCACACTTTAAATCCAGCAATACAGCCGGTTTTGCATACAAGCCAAATGGATGGAAAATAGGTTGCAGTTTTGGTAATTACGCCCCTATACTGTGTGAGTGAGCTTGGAGTCGCGGTTAGTTTTGAGTGTGTAGTCCAAACTTTGTAGTACGCAGATGCTTACAATAATAAAAATATTACTAATCTCATAATAATATGAGGGAGAAGCATAATGCGCAGAATTTTTCCTGGCACTCGCCGGGCGCTCACGCTTGCGGTCATCGCAGGCATTACAACTCAAGCCGCGGCTCAAGATGATCTCGTTGAAGAGGTTATCGTTACGGGCTCGTTTATTAAGGGGTCTCCTTTAGATGCCCCCTCACCGGTCCAAGTAATCGACCGTTCGAGTATCGAAGCCCAAGGTGCGGCTGTGATCTGGGACGTGATCAAAAACCTTGAGGTTAACTCGGGTTCGATTACTAACCCAGGTTCTGGGGATAATTCTCAGATCGAGGGTGCGTCCAACGTCAACCTGCGTAACTTGGGTGAAAACTCAACGCTCACATTGATAAATGGTAAGCGTATGGTCCCAGCCGCTGCGACAACACGAAGCGGCGGAGAGTTCGTTGACCTTAACAATATCCCCCTTGTCATGACTGATCGGGTAGAGATACTTAGCGATGGTGGGTCAGCACTTTATGGCGCAGACGCGGTCGCTGGTGTGGTTAACGTCATAATGCGGACAGATTTCGAGGGATTTGAGTTATACGGTGACCTTCAAGGTGTCCAGAAGGCCGACGGCAAGCATGATCAGACGATCAGTGCCATTTGGGGTTGGGGCAGCGACGACGGTGATACTAATTTGGTGATCTCTGCCGAACAGTTCAAGCGCGATGCTATTAACATTCGAGAGACTAACTTCTTTGACGCTGAAGATCGTCAGTACCTCGGCACCATGAGCTCTATTGTCGGCTTTTTTGCGAGTTCCGCGGTCGGGGCTGGGACGCCGTTGAGCTATTTAAATAGCGATGTCATCACTTCAAACGTGATGCAGGGCGGAACCTCTTCCCCGATCTGGACTGATCCCGCGTGTAACGAGATAAATAGCTCAGGTCCGAATGGCGGAGGGCTTATCATGCCCGAAGATGTCCTTCGCCATCAGCAGGGACAGCTTGGCGGCGCTTGTTTCGACGATGAGTCACTCTTTTACAACGTAATTAACAAGCAAGAGCGCGACAGTTTTGCGGGCAGCTTTGAGCACCGCTTCAACGATAACATGGAGTTTTACTCGTTCTTTCAGCACTCAGAGTCAAGCATCCAGCGCCCTGACAGTGGTTACAATCAGACTCGAGGACCCACAATTTTCCTACCTCAACCAGGAGCGCACGGGGGTAACCCAGTCGGTGGTTATCTAGAGCTTGGTCATTTTGCGGCTAAAGCCGGTTTGACCCCTCCCACAGCCGCTGATATGCCGAACCACCCATTATCAGCAGCGAATGGAGGCCCAAATGTTGCGAGTTGGATGTCGGTGCGAAACGGCCTTGACAGACCTGGGGCTAACGACAACGTCACAGAGACGATGTCGAATGCTGTCCAGGTTGGCTTGCGGGGAACGTTCGACGCGTTTGACCGTGAGCTGAATTACGACGTGGGGTACTCTTGGAGTGGCTCGTCGATGGAGCAGAACTATAGGACGTTTAACCGAGATAAGACTGAGCGTGCTGCACTAGGCTTGGGTGGTGAAAACTGCACACCGAACGGCATCTCGGACTTTGATTTTCAGGGAGATCCGGGTCCTTTCGGCGGGGCAGCACCTAATCTTTGGGCAGGTGCAGCTGCGGGCTTCACTCAGACCTTCTTCCCTGGGTTCGTGTTTACCACAAGAGAGAATATCTCTCTTGGTCTGACCAGTAACAACCACGGTCAGGGGGGCTGCCAATTTTACAACCCATTCCTTACCTCACTCACTAACACGAACGTCGCCAACGATCCGGCTATGATGGACTACCTCATTGAAGACGTGGCGCGGGTCGATAAGCGCAACAAGCTTGCAGTTTTTGATGCGCAGGTGTCTGGTGAACTCTTTGAGATGGCCGGAGGAACCGCACAATTCGCTGTCGGCGCTCAGTACCGTGAGCGAAATACGGCTGAGATCGCAGGTTATCTCCACAATCCAGGCTTGCCAAATCGCTCGCGGCCAGCTTTCGAGGGGGGGAACCACAGGGTAAGTAATAATTACGAAACGGCGATGTGTTGTTTTGATTACGACGATGACCGAACGACTTCAGCGGTCTTCATGGAGCTCTCACTGCCTTTCATCGAGAACGTTGAGACGCAGATCGCGGTGCGCTATGAGGATTATGGGGGCAACATCGGCAGCGAAGTTTCTCCGAAGATCGCCATGAGCTGGCGCCCGGTTGAAGATCTCCTGTTGAGGGGGTCGTACTCTCAGTCGTTCCGTGCGCCAAATATTGCGATCGTAAACACGGGTCTACAGTCGTCTTCTGTTACCTTTGTTGATCCGATTTCTGCGCCGCGTGTTCGGGCTGGACTGGATGCGCCAACGATTGCGAATGGTCAATCTGAGACGACATACACTTTGGGTGGTCCTGCACCAAATGTCGGCAATGAGTACGCTGACTCTATGAGTGTTGGCTTCCAGTGGACGCCGAGCGGCGCGTTGGATGGCTTTAGCTTTGGTGCCGACATTTGGCGTTTTGAAGTGACTGACCGTGTGCTTCCTCAGCAACCGATTCAAGCACTTCAGCCTGAGATCGATAACTTCAAGGCAGTCGTGGGAGATGAAAGTAAATACTTACTTAATGACAGCCTCTCTTTAGACTCTCCGGTTGTTAACGTCCCGTGCTCTCCTTCTGCATTGGCATCCGAGTTTGGTATCGACTCTCCAGAGCGCTTGAATTGTGTGGTCGACCCAAGGGCTTACTTGACGCCGAACATCCAGCGGCCTGTCGGCACCGAGACCGCTAACCTTGTCACTTTGACATTGGCGGCGACCAATGTCGGTGAGATTGAGGCGCAGGGCGCGGACCTTAAGGCAGGTTACTCGTTCAGCAACGACCTGGGTGTCTTCAGCGCCAATGTCACCTACACTCACGTGGACAAGTTTGTGTTCAGTGGTGTGCCGGGCATGACCAATGGCCTGCTGGATACGGGTGTTTATGACGCGGCAGGTACTACCGGTGACGGTAACCTCGTGCGATCGATGCCCGATAACCGAGGCACGCTCGTCTTGAACTGGCGGAACAATAACCAAGGTCTGACCTTGATTAACCGTCACTGGGGTTCATACAGAGAGCTTGGTTATGAGCAGTCGATGGGTGTCTCAAATGATTATAGGAAGGCCCGTCTCACACAAACAATCGGTAGCTACAACCAGTGGGATGCACAATATAACTATAATCACACCTGGGGTAACTCAAACTTAGGTAGCACTACCTTCACCGTGGGTCTGTTAGACGCGTTGAATAAAGACGTGCCTCTGAGAGAGCTCAATGGTCTCGGGTTTGATGCCGGTGTGCTTGATGGCCGTGGACGACGCTGGTACATGCGAGCGCTCTGGTCTTTCTAAGCACTTAGCTTAATAGGCTTATGAAGAAAAAGCGACGATGGGAGATCATCGTCGCTTTTTTTTATAGTTGTCGCTTCGCCGTTGCAAGATGGATTCTAAGAAGGCACTAAAAATCTAGCAGTCGCGAACCCATTCAAAATCAATCGCGCGCGTTAAATCTATTTTATGGTGTAAGGACTCCATTGGGTATTTTAATCCGGTGGCGCAATTAAAGAGCATCACTGATTCATGTTTTTTAATGCGACCTGAACCCAATTCTTGTTGGAGTGCGGCAAGCGTTGCGGCACCTTCTGGGCAAAGCAAGATACCCTCTCTTTCCGCACATTCTTTATGCGAAATATGGATCGCGTCATCACTCACAGCGCAAGCGAAGCCGCCGCTTTCTCTCACCGCGTCCAGTATCAGAAAGTCACCGACCGCAGCGGGGACTCGAACTCCTGAGGCAATTGTGTGGGCATCCTCCCACGGCTCGGCGTGGCGGTTACCCTCGTCAAATGCCTTCACGATAGGCGCGCAGCCCTCCGCCTGAACGGCTACCATGCGTGGACGCTCAGAGCCTATCCAGCCGATTGATTCTAGCTCGTTAAATGCTTTCCACATCCCAATCAGGCCTGTCCCGCCGCCTGTCGGATATAAAATCACATCCGGCAACGTCCAATTGAGCTGCTCGGCCAGCTCAAGCCCCATCGTCTTCTTACCCTCTATTCTGTATGGCTCCTTGAGTGTCGAGGTGTCAAACCATCCCATTGCGTCTTTACCGGCGCCGACAACCTTGCCGCAGTCAGTGATAAGCCCGTTGGCTAAGAAAGTTTTTGCGCCTAAGAATGCGATTTCTTTGACGTTGACCTCGGGGGTGTCCTCTGGGCAGAAGACAAAGGTCTCGATACCTGCCGCACCGCAATATGCCGCGAGCGCGGCCCCAGCATTTCCGTTGGTGGGCATCGCCATTCGTTTAACGCCAAGCTCTTTCGCCATAGCGACGGCAAGGGCAATGCCGCGTGCTTTGAACGAGCCCGTTGGAAGCCTTCCCTCGTCCTTGATTAGAATTTCACCGCACCCATAATCTTTTTGAATCGTTTTTGCGGGTAAGATGGGGGTCATGACTTCCCCGAGGCGCACGATGCTCTTAGTCTGCCTCACCGGTAATAATTCACGATAGCGCCAGAACTCTCCAACCCGCTCCTTGAGACAATCTTTACTGAAAGCTCGTCGGACCGCCTCGAGGTCATAGCGGACCAA
>PAEL01000041.1 GCA_002700775.1 Gammaproteobacteria bacterium
AATATACTTACAGGCTATTCTCATTTTGTAACGCTAATTAGAGGAAGAGTTAATGAATAAAAAAATTATGCTTTTGGCTCAAAATATTCCGTCACAATTAAACGCCTTAGTTTGCCTAAGTCTGTTTTTTAATTTTTATATTTTAGGAGAGTCATTAATTGCGCAAGCGCATTTTGATGAGCAGGGAAACATTTCTAGTTCTGCGACAGCGGAGATACAGAGCAAGTTGCGTGATTCTTTAGCTTTTTCCGATCTACGAGATCAAGCAGAGGCTGAGCGAGGCTTCCTAGCACATCCGGAATTTAAGCAAATTCGTGATTCAACGGGCCGGGTAGTTTGGGATTTAGATAAATACGACTTTTTATTGAATGGAGAAAGTTTTGATAGTATCCATCCTTCCCTGCAGCGCCAAGCTATCTTGAATATGAATTATGGGTTGTACGAGGTCGTTCCAGATTTTATATATCAGGTTCGTGGTTTTGATCTTGCAAACATGACTGTTGTGCGAGGGAATACGGGCTGGATCGTGTTTGATGTTCTCTTGTCGTCAGAAACTGCCAGAGCTGCTTTAGAATTAATTAACAAGGAGCTTGGAACATTTCCGGTAAGCGCTATTATATATTCTCATTCACATATTGATCATTTTGGAGGTGTTCTAGGAATAGTAAGTGTAGAAGAGGTCTCAAGTGGGGAGGTTGAAATTTATGCCCCATCAGGATTTATGCGTGAGGTTGCCTCTGAAAATGTTTATGCCGGAACCGCCATGGGTCGGCGTGCTGGTTTTCAATATGGGGGTAATATCCCTTCGAGTCCGTTCGGGCAAGTCGATTCCGCCATTGGAAAAGGTCTCTCTCGAGGATCCAGGGGTTTGATTCCGCCTACCGTGGTCGTTAGCGAAGCATTTGAAGAACACACAATAGATGGAGTTAACATCGTTTTTCAAAACACGCCCGGAACTGAAGCGCCTGCTGAGATGAATGCTTGGTTTCCAGACCGCAAGGTGTTTTGGGCGGCAGAAAATATCACGGCTACTATCCACAATATTTATACTTTGCGCGGGGCTCTGGTACGCGACGCACTGGAATGGTCTAAGCAAATCAATCGAGCTCTTTATGAGTATGGCCAGGAAGCGGAAGTGATGATCTCTTCACACAATTGGCCTCGATGGGGCAATGAGCGTATTCAAGAAGTTATGCGAAGTCAGCGGGATGCTTATGCGAATTTAAATAATCAAGTGCTATTTCATGCCAATAACGGGGTCACTATAAATGAAATTCATAATGAGTATAAAGTTCCGAAGAGTTTAGAAAAAAAATGGAGTGCGCGTCAATACCATGGGTCAGAATTTCATAATGCCCGGGCCGTAATTAATCGTTATCTTGGCTATTGGGATGGTAACCCTGCAACACTAGTCCCGCTTTCTCCTTATGATTCTGCTCCCTTATATGTGGACATGATGGGAGGCGCCTCTTCAATTATTTTACGTGCAGAGCAGCTTTACAGCCAGGGTGAGTATCGATTAGCAATGGAGATACTCAACAAACTTGTATACGCAAAACCAAATAATACAAGAGCGAAAAATCTGCTTGCAGATGTGTTCGAGCAACTTGGTTATCAGTACGAGAGCGCTAGCTTGCGAAATGTCTTTTTATCTTCAGCCTCGGAGCTTCGCAACGGAATATTAGTTCGCTCTTCGTCTTCAACTGGAAGCAATAGTCTTCAGCGGGCTTTGACGACGGCCCAATGGTGGGACGCGATCGGTACTCGTATTGATAGTGAAAAAGCTGATGAGATGAGTTTTATTATAAATTTTTCTTCTCCTGACACCGGAGAAAATTTCGTCATAGAAATGAGTGGGGCCACGCTTTCGGTGCTAGAAGGTTATTTAGCAGCGAAGCCCGATGTTTCAATTGAAATCAATCGTTCAGATTTAGAGGCTGTAATAAGCGGGCAAGAAACACTCGCTTCAAGGCTGCAGGCTGGTTATGGCAGTGTCTCGGGAGATGCTTTGGTGTTAACTCAGCTAACCGCAGTAATAGTCGATTTTGAACAGAATTTTGAGGTGCTTCCCGGGACCGTAAAGCTTATCGACTAGATGAAGAGAGAAAGCTTTGGCGGTTATTCATTGGAGTAACAATTAAAGGTGTGGAAAATTGCAAATTAAATTGAAGTTTTTAGGGCACGTGGTTAGCAGGTAAAATAACTTAGGTATGAATAAACCAGCTAATTTAGAGCTAATTAAAGCGGTACGGCTTCACAAATCGTTTGGACCGATATCCGTTTTAAACGGCATCGATCTCACCATAAAAGCGGGTGAGGTGCACGCGATTCTTGGCGAAAATGGAGCCGGAAAGTCAACGCTTGTAAAGCTTCTCTCCGGATTTGAACATTTGAGTTCGGGGTCCATAAGTGTTCAGCCAATGAACTCTGAAGATCCTAATGACCTTTTGAAAAGGGCTGTCTGGGATCAAAGAACAGCGGAAGCTCAAAAAGTGATTCTTATTCATCAGGAGCTTAATCTTATTGATGAATTAACTGTTGCAGAGAATATGTTTCTCGGTGTAGAGCGTCTAACGCAGTTTTCTTTGTTTGGGTTGCGATTTCTTGATAGAGCGAGTATGGATGAGATCGCTTCAAAATACCTTGGTGTTTTGAAAATTGGTATTTCTCCTTCTGACAAAGTCGGAGACCTCTCTGTGGCAGAGAAACAACTCGTTGAGATAGCAAAGGCCCTGTCAAAAAATCCGCGAGTGCTTATTTTAGACGAGCCAACGGCTGTATTGACTGAGCAAGAAAGCCGTGTGTTATTTGCTCGAATTGAAGAATTAAAGTCTGACGGTGTTGCTATCATATTTATTTCTCATAAGTTAGAGGAAATCGTTGCCTTAGCCGACTGCGTAACAATCATCCGCGATGGAGATCAGGTTGGTTGCTTTAACGTTTCTGAGCTAAGCAAAGATGACATGGCGAAGCTTATGGTTGGTCGAGAGCTCAGCAAACTGTTTCCGTCGATCCCAGAACCATTATCTAAAGCAGAGTTTGCGATGTCAGTTTCTTCATTAGAAATTGATGGCAAGGACCCTGTTTCCTTTGCGCTTAAACGCGGAGAAATATTGGGATTTGCTGGTTTAGTTGGATCCGGACGATCGGCGCTAATGGAGACTTTGGTCGGTTTGCGTAAAGCGAAAAGAAGGGTTGTGTTTATTAATGGTTCTGAGGTTTTTATCAGTAATTTTGCTGAAGCTCGTGCGAATGATATTTCTTATTTGACGAAAGATAGGAAAGGCAGAGGGTTGTTTTTAGAGAAAACCGTTGCGTTCAATTTTTCACTTTTTGCGTTGAAGCAATTTTCTCATTGGCTTTTAGACTCTGCAACTGAGCTCAAAGCTCTCGTTAAGGCGCTGAACTTATTTGATATTCGGGTTAAGGATTTAAAGGCAGGGGTCAATAAGTTATCAGGTGGAAATCAGCAGAAATTATTAATCGCGAAGATGCTTGAAACTGCGCCGCAAATAATTATTTTTGATGAGCCAACTCGAGGCATAGATATTGGTACAAAAAGTCAAATTTACAGGCTTCTTGCGGAGCTGACCCAAAAGGGTTGTGCAATAATAATTGTTTCGTCAGATATGAACGAGGTTATCGGATTATCACATCGCGTAGCGGTGATGCGTGACGGTCAGTTAACCGGCATGCTCGAGGGTAAAGATATTAACGACGTAGAAATAATGCGTTATGCCGTAGGTCTGAAGAAGCAGTAAAAAAACTAGGTAAAAGCAAATAATCTTTGAGGGTCTTATGCTAATTTTAAATTTGAAATCGACAGGGCCGTTTATTGCGTTATGTCTAGTTTTTTTGCTGGGCGTTTTTGTAAATGAGGCCTTTCTTAGCTCTGGTAATTTGGCGAACATACTTGCTCGCAGCTCTTTTATTGGTATCGTGGCTGTTGGTGCAACATTTGTTATAACTGCAGGAGGGATCGATCTATCGGTTGGATCTATGGCAGCATTTATCTCCGGTTGCATGATTCTTCTTATGAACGCCCTGCATCAGAGCATCAATTCTATTTCAATTATCATATGTATCGCTGTTTTTGCGTCCATTGCGATGGGATTATTAGCGGGTCTTATTAACGGGTTGCTGACAACGAAAGCGAGAATTGAGGCTTTCATAGTTACGTTAGGAACGATGGGTATTTACCGATCGCTGGTAACTTTTATGGCGGACGGTGGAACATTGTCGCTTAGCTTTACAATCAATGATGTATACAGCAGTGTTTATTATGGTGACTTTTTAGGGATACCGTATCCAGTATGGGTATTTTTTAGCCTAGCGGGGCTAGCTTTTGTTTTGATGAACAAAACTATTTTCGGACGCCATTTATTCGCAGTTGGTTCTAGTGAAAAAGTTGCGCTTTATTCGGCGATTGATACAGAAAAGATTAAAATCTTCGCCTTTATGATACAAGGGTTTTGTGTTTCTATTGCTACGATCATTTATGTGCCTCGTTTAGGTTCGGCGTCAGGGCAGACTGGAGTGCTTTGGGAATTAGAAGCAATCGCAGCAGTAATAATAGGAGGGACTGCCCTGAAGGGTGGATATGGACGTGTTTGGGGCACCGTTGCGGGGGCGCTTATCTTGACTCTTATTGGGAATATTCTTAATTTGACGGACATGGTGAGTAATTACCTCAACGGAGCGGTGCAGGGGCTCATTGTAATAGCTGCAGTAGTTATTCAACAAAGAAACGGCGTGCAAGCTAAATCCTGAGCATTGAGTGGTTTTGTCGTTTTACGGAGACTTATATGGAACATAGAGTTAAATTAAGTGCTCGTTTAGAACAGATTTTTGTATTTGGATTTTTGGTCTGGGCGTTGCAGATGCCAAGTTTTGCTCAAACCTTAGGTGTCTCTGTCCCAGCTGCAACACATGGATGGACCGGTGGGCTTAATTTTCATGCGGAAGAGACTAAAGATCGCCTAGAAAACCAGTATCCAGAGTTGAAAATTGTTCTAGTTACAGCAAGCAATGCTTCTGAGCAGGCCAATGATCTTGAAGATTTGCTTACGATTCACCAAATCGATGCTCTTGTTATTTTGCCTTTTGAATCGGCTGCATTGACCGGTCCGGTGCGTAACGTAGAACGCTCAGGTGTGTTTGTGACCGTGGTTGATAGGGGTTTAACTGACCCTAGTATTCATGATTTCTATGTGGCTGGAAATAATAGCGAGATGGGCCGTGTTTCTGCAAATTATATCAAAAGTCGGTTAGATCAGGATGGAAAAATAGTCATTCTTCGGGGCATGCCGACGGTCATCGATGAGCAACGATTTGACGGATTTATGTCATCAATTGTGGATACCGGTATAGAGGTTCTTGACTCTCAATATGCTAACTGGAATAGGGATGACGGCTTTACGGTAATGCAAGATTTCTTGTCAAGGTTCCCGAAGATTGATGCGGTGTGGGCTCAGGATGATGATATCGCTATCGGTGTCATACAGGCAATCCGGCAGGCGAGACGGCAAGATGAAATGTTTGTGGTTGGCGGGGGAGGAATGAAAGATATCATTCAGCGGGTTAAAAGAGGTGATAAGCTCACGCCTGTCGATGTCCTTTACCCTCCCGCAATGATTTCAACTGCCATGGAGCTTACAACAATTAAACTACTAGCAGATGCGCCAATCGAAGGAGAGTACATTCTCAGTTCCCCGTTAATTACTGAACAAAACGCTGACGATTATTATTTTCCGGATTCGCCTTTTTAATTGTAGGAGCGCCCCATGAAGACTATAAAGGGACCAGCGGTATTTTTAGCACAATTCGTTAGTGACGAGAGCCCCTTCACCTCACTCTCTGAAATAGCTGGCTGGGCTTCTGATTGCGGTTTTAAAGGAGTTCAAATCCCGAGTTGGGACGAGCGCCTTTTTAATTTGGAATTAGCAGCTGAAAGCTCCGATTATTGCGACGAAGTTCGGGGTGTGCTTGCAAATCACGATATTGAAATAACTGAGTTGTCCACACATTTGCAAGGGCAGCTGGTCGCTGTCCATCCTGCGTATGATCAAATGTTTGACGGTTTTGCTCCGAGTGAAGTGCACGGCAAGCCTAAGGCCCGTCAAGAGTGGGCAGTAGATCAACTTATGATGGCTGCTAGGGCATCCCGGAATTTAGGGCTTACCGATCATGCGAGTTTTTCTGGTGCGCTTGCTTGGCCATATTTATATCCTTGGCCACAGCGTCCAGCGGGGTTAATTGAATCAGCGTTTGATGAGCTAGCGATGCGTTGGTTGCCTATACTCAATGCATTTGATGATGCTGGGGTAAGTATCGGTTTTGAGATTCATCCCGGTGAAGATTTGCACGATGGCGTCAGTTTTGAGATGTTCTTGGAGCGAGTGGGGAATCATTCAAGAGCAAATATCCTCTTTGATCCAAGTCACCTGGTACTTCAGCAATTGGATTACTTAGGGTTTATGGATGCGTATCGGGAACGTATAACGATGGTCCATATCAAAGATGCGGAGTTTAATTCTACTGCAAAACAGGGAGTTTATGGCGGTTATCAAAGTTGGATTGACAGGGCAGGCCGGTTTAGATCGTTAGGAGATGGACAAGTAAATTTTAAAGCTATGTTCTCTAAGCTTGCAGCGATGGACTTTAATGGTTGGGCAGTTTTGGAATGGGAATGCTGTTTGAAACATCCGGAGGATGGCGCTAGGGAAGGTGCAAGATTTATTGACAATCACATCATTCGTGTCACCGACAGAGCTTTCGATGATTTTGCAGAGTCGGGAAGTGATGAACTAATAAATAAAAAGATCTTAGGTCTTTGACTAGTGAATGAACCGTTTAGAAAAATTCGAATTGGAATGATCGGTGGTGGACCGGATGCGTTTATCGGCGAGGTTCATCGGCTAGCTGCTAGAATGGATAATCGATTTGAACTAGTTGCAGGTTGCTTCAGTGCAGATCATTCGAAAAGTAAAAATTTTGGAACTGGTTTAGGCCTGAGTGCAGAGAGAATTTATCGGACGCCGTCCGAAATGGCTAATGGAGAAGCTGATAAAGAAAATGGTATTGAAGTCGCTATTATTGTGACTCCAAATCATCTGCATTTCGAACACGCTCAAACGATGATCCTCGCCGGAGTTCATATTATATGGGAAAAGCCGATCACCTCTGATCTAAAGCAAGCTGAAGAGCTTGAAAGGTTGGTAAGTAGTGTGGGCGTCCATTTTATGGTGACATACAATTACAGTGGCTATCCGATGGTAAGAGAGGCTAAACAGATCGTTGGATCGGGCAGGCTGGGTAAACTGAGAGTGGTGCAAGTTGAGTATCCACAGGACTGGCTGGCAACAGATATAGAAGCGTCTGGTCAAAAACAGGCTGCTTGGCGAACAGATCCATCACAAGCCGGTGAGGGAGGAGCGATTGGCGATATTGGAACTCATGCTTATCATTTGGTTGAATTCGTAACGGGTGAAAAGCCGCATAGTTTGCTTGCAGATTTGGATTCTTTTGTTCCTGGTAGGGTTCTCGATGATAATGGTCATATTCTGCTCCGATACGAGAGTGGTTTGAAGGGGATGCTTTGGGCAAGTCAGATAGCCAGCGGGCACGAAAACGGATTGAGATTGCGTGTTTATGGTGAGCAAGGTAGCTTGGAGTGGTGTCAGGAAACTCCAAATTTTTTAGAATTCAAACCGCTTGGCGGCAGTAAAAATACGCTGACTAGAGGCGGCCCCGGGCTCGGGGTGCTAGCTAATGAATCTACTCGAATACCGGCAGGACACCCGGAGGGTTTCATTGAAGGGTTTGCGAATCTCTACAGCGACTTTGCGGATCAGCTTCGGTCTGCCTCGAAAAGGTCAGAGACAGTGCTGCCCACGGTGGCAGATGGGGTAAATGGAGTGCGGTTCGTAAAATCGGCGGTAGTTTCTTCCAAGGCAGGCGGTGTTTGGCAATCTCTAAGTTAGACTCCATAATTTTTTTGTGTTGTTATAAGTAGGGTTATTTTAGGAAAATTTATGAAAAAACTTAATCGGAGAAAGTTTTTGGAAGGTTCAGTCTCCTTAGCGACTGGCTTTTATGGAGCCTCCTTGATTTCTGCAGCAGAAGGTGTCTCAGAAAATTGGGGCATAGAGCGTTTGGGGCTTCAACTCTATACTATGCGTAAGGAAATGGATTCTGATTTCGAGGGGACTTTAGCCCGCATTGCAGAGCTCGGTTATAGCGAGGTTGAATTTGCAGGTTACTTTGATCGTTTGCCAAACGAAGTACGTAAGGTGCTTGATACAAATGGCTTAATATCTCCGGCGGCGCATATCCCTTGGCAATCTGTTCGCGATAATCTTGATTTCGAGATTGAGCGTGCTCTAGTTCTCGGTCAAAAAAATATTGTTATCCCTTACTTGGGACCCAACGAAAGAACAGAAAGCCACTACAAGCAGCTTATTGAAACTTTAAATTTTGCTGGAGAGTCATGTAAAAAGGCGGGGGTAAGAATTGGATATCACAATCATGATTTTGAGTTTCAGCCAATTGCGGGGATGGTCCCATATGATTTAATTCTTGATGAGACGGAGGACTCCCTCGTAGATTTCGAGCTAGATTTATACTGGATAGCGCATGCCGGGATAGATCCAATTCCGTATTTCGAAAAGTACCCTGGTCGTTTTACGATGCTTCATTTGAAAGATCGAACATCCGATGGGGAGATGGCAGCAATAGGAAGCGGAGAAATTAATTTTGAATCGATTTTTTCTCGGGCTGAATTAGCTGGGGTCAGGCATTATTTTGTTGAGCATGACAACCCAACTAATGCGTTTGCATCTATCAGAAAAAGTTATGGTGCTTTGAGCACGATGAGGATTTAACATATAAGGCACATGCGAAATTGCCGAAAACTCCGGCTTTATTTCATCTTAAGCAACGAGGAATTGTTAAATGAAAACGCGAAGAGAATTTATTCAGGGGTTAATAGTTTCTGTCGGAGGTATGACTGCACTCTCAGCTTGTGATGGAGAGGGGGGTATTAACGCGACAAGCGTCAGAGAAGCGATGCGTTTTTATGACGATTCAGAATGGCAGTTGGTGGAGAAGCTAGCTGACCTGATTATTCCAACTACTGAGACTGCTGGCGCAGGTGACGTAAATGTTGTCGGTTATCTTGATGGACTAATGTCGGAGTGGGCGAATGATGAGACGCAGATTGAGCATCGCTTGGCTATTGAGAAAATCTCTAATCATTTGAGTAAAGCGACTAATGGTAATTTTTTAACCGCCGGACCAAAAGATTCTGAAGCTGCCCTAATTCAGTTAGATATTGAGGCTTTTTCTGAAGGAAATGACTGGTCGGGTTATATAGATTTTAAGAGTTATGTGACTTCGGCATACTTTGCTACGGAAAGGGGCGCACTAGAGGAGCTAAAGTGGGT
>PAEL01000042.1 GCA_002700775.1 Gammaproteobacteria bacterium
ATAAAGGAAAAATTGTTCGATCGAATTTTTGTGAAAAGATATGGTAAATAAAAACAAGGACGCGCAGGCTCATTCCCAGCATAAAATAAGAAGCATCAATTCCTACCCGAAATATTGGGCCGAGTGCTTTGGGGACGCGCCTTACCTTCCTATGTCACGAAAAGAAATGGATGACCTGGGATGGGATAGTTGCGACATTATAATCGTGACAGCCGATGCTTATGTCGATCACCCTAGTTTTGGGATGGCCGTCGTCGGTCGCCTATTGGAAGCCCAAGGTTTTCGCGTTGGAATCATCTCCCAACCACGATGGGAAAATGCAGACGATTTTAAAATTCTAGGTCAGCCTAACCTTTTTTTTGGGGTCACGGGCGGCAATATGGATTCTCTTATTAACCGATACACTGCCGACCTCCGAATACGCACTGATGATGCATATACCCCTCATGCTGAACCAGGAAAGAGGCCGGATCGATCTGTAATAGTCTACAGTCAGCGATGCCGAGAAGCATATTACAACGTCCCCATCGTTATTGGCGGAATTGAGGCAAGCTTGAGACGTATAGCTCAATATGATTACTGGAGTGACTCTGTCCGCCGTTCAATTCTCATTGATTCAAATGCAGATATATTATTATTTGGCAACTCTGAAAGAGCGCTTGTTGAACTTTCTCATCAAATCGCAAAGGGTAAAAAAATAAGTGAACTTTGGCAATTACGGGGAGCGGCTGTTGTTCTTAAAAAACTTCCCGCAGATTGGACTGAGATAGACTCCACTAGGATAGATTGGCCCTCGAAAATCGACAAATTACCGAATCCGTATGAGTATAAGGAGCAATCCGCAACAGAGGGTGCAGCCGAAATCGATAGTCAGTTAAAAACAATAAGAGTGATACCTATGCCTCTGCATCGAAAAGAAAAAATTGATGCTAATCGCTCATATATTCGACTGCCCTCATACGAAAAAGTGACAAACGACCCAGCACTTTATGCTCATGCCTCGCGTGTATTGCATCAAGAAGCTAATCCATATAACGCTAAAACACTTGTTCAAAAGCATCAGACCCTAGAAGTCTGGGTGAATCCACCACCCTTTCCCCTTGAAACTGAAGAAATGGATTGGGTCTTTAGTTTTAATTACAAACGCCAGCCTCATCCATCATACCAAGGTGCTCGAATTCCCGCTTACGACATGATCAAGACCTCGGTTAATATCATGAGAGGGTGCTTTGGCGGATGCACTTTTTGTTCTATCACAGAGCACGAAGGACGAATTATTCAAAGCCGTTCTGAAGAATCGATAATCTCTGAAATAGAAAAGATTAGGGACACAGTTCCAGGTTTCACAGGAACAATTTCCGATCTTGGCGGCCCAACTGCGAACATGTACAAACTAAACTGTAAATCTAGAAAAATTCAAGCATCATGTAAGCGATTATCATGCGTCTACCCGAATATTTGTCAGCACCTAAACACGGATCACTCACCAACTACACAGTTGTATCGAAAAGCACGAACGCTTCCAGGAATAAAACGAGTGGCTATCGCATCGGGCTTACGATATGACTTAGCACTGAAAGATACAGAATATATAAAAGAACTTGTAACACATCACGTCGGTGGCTATTTGAAAATAGCCCCTGAACACAGTGAGAAAAAAACTCTTTCGAAAATGATGAAACCTAGCATCAATTCATATGACGAATTTAAAATTTTATTTGATCGATTCTCAAAAAGTGCAGGAAAGGAACAGTATCTTATACCTTATTTTATCGCCGCCCATCCCGGAAGCGATGATGAAGACATGCTCAACTTGAGCCTGTGGTTGAAAGAACATAATTTCAAACCTGATCAAGTTCAAACTTTTTATCCCTCACCGATGGCTCTTGCCACAGCAATGTATTACTCAGAGCGAAATCCGCTTGAAAGGGTACGATACAAGACAGAAAAAATTCCCGTGATTAAAAATCTCGACGAGCGACAACGTCAAAAAGCATTTCTTCGTTATCACGATGAAAAAAATTGGCCCATGCTTAGAAACACTCTAAAAGAGATGGGTAGGGCTGATCTGATTGGAAACAAAGACCACCACCTAGTTCCGTACGATTCCGTTATTAAAAGTAAGTCACGCTTCTATAAAGGGAAACCGAACAAGCGATAAGGCTATACCAATACGAAACGCCTGTCGCGCCAACTATCGGCATCAATCTCACTTCCTCAAACACCCACATTTCACTGATTCTTCCTATCTATATGCCACTCAACGTTACTTAAGATGCCTCGAAGGACATTCATCTCCATTTCATCGACACGTATACGCCCAAAAAGCCTTCGCATCCGCTGCATGAGTTGTCTCGGGTTTTCGGGATCGTGAAAACGCACAGCTATCAGAACTCGCTCTAAATGTTCATAAAATCGCTCGAGATCATCAATGGTCGATTTTGGCTGATCCCAGAAATCATCTTCCTTAGGAACGGTAATATTTTTCGTTTTGGTGCGCAATTTCGCTATTTCGTAACTAATAACCATTACTGCAGTTGCAAGATTTAAGGAAGGACACTCCGGATTACTCGGAATTTGGACATGATAATGGCAAAGCTGTAACTCCTCGTTATTAAGACCTGAATCCTCCCGCCCAAAAACTAGCGCCACCTTATTTTCATGATGTTCGCTTAAAACCTTTTCTGCACAACCATTGGGATCCAACATCGGCCAAGGAATTTTACGAGAGCGCGCGCTAGCGCCGATGACTAATGCACAGTTATTAACAGCCTCTTCAAGGGTTTCTACGACGACCGCGTTCTCAATGACATCCACTGCAGCCGCAGCTCTCGCTATCGCAGCGCCACTAGGGAAATCCTTTGGATTGACTAACACCAACCTTTTCAAGCCCATGTTTTTCATTCCTCTCGCAGCCGCGCCTATATTGCCTGGATGAGAAGTATTGACGAGCACAACTGAAATTTGGTTAGCGTCAAACCCTTCCTCGGTATAAAGATTTTCCATACATATCGCTCACGAAATAAAAAAGATATGATAGCACTTTAAGCGAATATCGATCTGCACCACTTCGCGACCTATGATTTTGCGTTGATGGTCTATCAAAACACGACTTTATGGGGCCATGCGAGATTAGTTAAACGAGAAGTTAAAGAATAATCAAAGAATCACAATTCAGATTAGCAGACAATCTATGAACCCAACACTTAATGTAGCACTCAAGGCCGCTCGTGATGCGGCGGAAGCAATCGCACATGCAAGCGATCGCATAGACAGAATAAAAATTTTAAACGCCGATCCTAATAACTTTCTCACCTCGCTCGATTTAGAATCTGAGAAAACACTTAAATTCCATATCTTAAAAGCCTTTCCCGAGCACTCTATCAAATCAAGAACAACAGACTTGGCCCAAGACAAGGAAAACTCGGTCATATGGTTAATCGACCCTCTTATTGGCAATAGAAATTTCACAGCAGGCTACACCCAATTTGGCGTTTCTCTTGCTTGTCAAATAAATGGGATAATTCAACACGCAGTCGTTATTGCACCAATGACTAACGAAGAATTTACGGCCTCTCGCGGCGATGGGGCCCAACTAAATGCACGCCGCCTTCGCACAGGAAACGCAAGTGAAATCTCGGCCGGTTCACTTGTGAGCTTAGAGTCACCGTTTGGCACAAATGAAGCAAACCTAGAATTTCAAGTAAGCCTATTGCGCCTCGGAGCTGATTTGCGAATTTCTGGTTGTCCAGCTCTAGACATAGTAAACACCGCTGCAGGAAGACTGGTCGGTGGATGGGCGAGTCAACAGCCAAAAACATCGATAGCGGCCGCAAGCTTGATTTTGCATGAAGCCGGCGGGCTGCTTGGCAATGAAAACGCAAGTCCAGAATGGGATTCAGGGAATGAGTTAATTTATGGCAATCTCAAGACGTTTAAACAACTGAGTAAGATCAGAAAAAGTCATCCATAAATACTAAAACACAGGTTTTAATATGTCCCCTGAGCGAAAAGCTCGAAACAGCCAAAACTTAACTCAAGGCTCAATCAAGCAAGCATTGATCAGCATGACAATTCCGATGATTATCGGAATGATAATGTTGTTCACTTTTAGCTTAGTAGATACATTTTTTGTCAGTTTGCTCGGCAACGAAGCTCTTGCCGCCATAAGCTTTACCTTCCCTGTCACATTTAGCGTCATGAGTATGGCAATTGGACTCGGCATTGGAGCCTCGGCAGTCGTAGGGAAGAATCTTGGTGGTGATGATACTGAACTTGCAAAACAAGCAGCAACAACGATCAATTATGTTTCCTTCCTTCTAGCAATTATTTTAGCGCTCATAATTCTCTTGACTCAGGATTTCTTGTTCAAGCTAATGGGAGCGCAGGGCATACTCCTTTCTTTGATTCAGAATTACATGAATGTATGGCTTCCGGGCAGCGTATTGATTGTTTGTCTCATGACGGGGAATAGTATTCTTCGAGCATGTGGAGACACAAAAACACCCAGCATGCTTATGGCGGGTGCTGGATTCGCTAATGCGATCCTCGATCCAATACTGATTTTTGGCCTCGGCCCTTTGCCGGCTTTAGGTATCGCAGGAGCCGCATATGCGACTGTTATCGCCTGGAGCATTTCTATTTGCTTTCTGTTTTATCACCTAGCTTATCGTTTAAATTTTATTACGCTTATTCCTCCCATGAAAAAGGATTTTATGAGCTCAGCAATAGGTATGCTAAAGATAGGCATTCCGGCTGCTGGCGCCAACATGATGACTCCTCTCGCAACTGGGATTATGACAAGCATTGCCGCAGGATTTGGAAACGAGGCTGTTTCAGCGCTCGGAGTTGGCGCTAGACTTGAGCCGTTAGCGACGCTGATTATACTGGCGATGAGTTCATCACTGCCACCAATTGTAAGTCAGAACTTTGGCGCAGGAGAATTAGGCCGAATTCAATCAGTCTACTCAATGGCAGTACGCTTTATCGTGGGATGGCAACTGTTAGTCTACCTGGCGCTATTCGTTACTGCTAATCCAATAGCGAATATATTCTCAGATGATCCAAGCGTGCGCGACACAATCGTGCTCTACTTGTCGATTCTACCTCTCGCATATGGATGTCAAGGCATTATTATCTTAACTAACTCTTCCTTAAACGCGATGCATAAACCGATAGCAGCCTTATACTTGAGTATTGCACGATTCTTTTTATTCTATGTGCCATTCGCGTTTATTGGAAGCCAGCTCTATGGGCTTCACGGATTCTTCGTAGGGGCAGCAGCGGCCAATGTGTGTATGTCGGCTGTTTCACTCCGAGTTTTTCAAAAAATATCTAAAACTCAAAGCGAGGCGAGCTCTAATTTAAAAATAATCCTTTAACACTCTCTATAACCGATGACTTTGAACTCAGCACAGGAGTTTCATCAGGCTCAACCAAAGAAAAACTTTTATCTTCAACTGTGGCAGATCTTTCAGAACCCTCATCGTCGTAGCTCAATCTGTTATTGGCTTCTTGAAATTCCAACATCTCACAACAAATCTCGTTATATTCCTCAGCCGTTAGCAACTCCGGACATTCCTTCATATTAAGTGTGAATTGTCTATCATTCGCGGCCGAAAGGTAATGCAATTCTTTCTTACTCTCTAGCAACAGCCCCTCTTCCTTCGCGATGTTGTACAACGGTGTACCTCTTAACGGAATATACGGAAAGAAGAAAAAATGCTCGGGCGCAATTTTTCTGTTTAGTTCTAACGTCTTACGCATGTTTTCTGCACTTTCTAATGGCGCGCCAACTATATTGAAAGTAAGGCGATTAATACCGGCTTTTTTACAATTCTCAGCGGCCTTTATCACCTGCTCATTAGTCATTTTACGACCAAGCATTTTCGTTCTATATGATTCATCGCCACTTTCAATACCAAACCAAATAGTATGGCAGCCGGCTTCAGCAGCTGTTTTACAAAATTCCTCATTCATAACTTCAACACGAGAGTTTATTGAGAAAGGTAACTTCACCTGCTCTTTATAAAGAGCGAAGAAAGCTCGAACAAATTTCAAGTTGGATAAGAATAGTTCATCCCAAAATTCAAAATAGCCGGCGTTGTATTCATCTCTTAAACGAATCAACTCATCGACCATATCTTGCGGGTCATACTTCCTTAGAAACGTCTTCTTCGTCTTCCAACCCTCTAAAATTGGTGTATTGCAACAGTATGTGCAGCGATATGGACACCCTCTTCCAGTCATTACTGGTAAAACTAATTTACCTTTGGGTCCGAATATAGAAGAGTTAACATCCTTAAAACCATCTTCTTTAGCAAAGACCTCATAATCGGGAAAAGGTAGCGACGCCAAGTCGCCAATCTGATGAGGCTCAGTTTTATAGACATCACCATCGATAAGCTTTTCCCACATACCATCGGCCGGACCGTCCACCTTTCCCTTAAGGTGATTCAAGACATTTCCAATGGCGTATTCTCCGTCGCCGACACAGATATAATCGACGTTTGGATTACTGATAGTTTGCTCCTGAGATAACATCGCCTGATATCCGCCAATAACGATCGGAGTTTTAGGCATCAACACCTTGAGTTCTTCAAAATACGGCTCTAGCGGATACCAATGAGGGCTCATGACCGAAATAGCAAAAACATCAGGATCCAGGGCCTGAATTCTTTTTGCATAATTCTTTGGGGAATACGCAACAGCATCTCTCAAAATTAGAACAGGATCTAAAATAACATCCACCCAGGGAAATTCCTTTTTTATATACGATGCCATGCTAGCAATTGGCATTGCAATCTCATTGCCATCAGGGGAATAAAACGAGAAAACGAGACGCAACCTTTCACGTGTCACACTTCCAAACCATCGAGATTTTCCTTGAGGATAACCTGATACATCCGGACCAATGGGCGCAGACACATCTGAACTTACTGCAATAATATTAGCCTTACGATTCATGAAAGTATCCTGATTCTTTCAACTACCACTGCGGGATTATAAACAAACCTAAAGAAAACAACCGTCTATTTATCGACCTTTTAAGCCTTAATGGTAGCATATTTTTTAATAAAGAGCTGAAAGACAGTGTCATTGGCTTAAAAAGCACCTTCAACACCTGCAGATCAGTCTTTTCTTATTTATTTTAACAAGACGCGTCAATAACGCTATACTGTTAAGCCTTAAGCTTGCTGATTTTATGAACGATAAAAACCTATGGCAGAAACACAACCAAAAGACCCGATGAGCGCAATTGAGGCTCTTCAAAAACGTAGCTCATCCCCACGATTGACAGAACCTGGTCCGTCGCCCGAATCTCTCACATACATATGCAAGTCTGCTCTTCGAGCAGCCGACCATGGCCTAATTCGACCATGGCGCTTTCTGATCATTGAAGCAGATTCACGAATGAAACTTGGGGAGCTATTTCTCAAAGCTTCTCTAGCGAAAACTCCTAACCTCGAACCCCAACAAAAAGAAAAAATTAAGACGAAGGCGCTTCGCGCTCCTACCATTATTGTCGCAATTACTAGTCCACAGAGTCATCCCAAAGTTCCAGATATCGAGCAAGAATACTCGACAGCTGCTGCCGTTCAAAACATGTCATTGGCAGCCTATGCATTAGGTGTTGGCTCAGTTTGGCGCACAGGAGCATTCGCATATGATGAGGTAGTCCATCAAGGTCTAGGCCTAGAGAAGAACGAAAAAATAATAGGGTTCCTTTATATCGGCACCAGATCCGGCCCAATCAAACCATTGGTGGAACTTGATCCCGCTAATTATTTTAAGGCTTGGTAGAATGTGGCTTGAGAGTATAGACATAGAATGTTGGTCCTGCGGCTACGTTCTAAACAATATCCTATTGCCAATATCTCGACGCGAGGACTGTATGCATTGCGGTGTCAGTTTACACACATGCAAAGGTTGTCGGCATCGTAATTATGCCGGCTGCACCGAACCGAGGGCCGAGTCAGTAACCGACCAGGAGACTGCGAATTTTTGTGACTATTTTGTAATAAAAACTGACGGGTTTAATCACAAAGAAAGGCTCGAGCAAGAAAACGCACGCCAACAACTCGACTCGCTCTTCCAAGATTCAGGAATTGTAAAAACGCCTTCGGATCAACTAGGTTCTCAAGAGGGCAAAAATCAGGCAGCCAAAGCTCTTGAGCAATTAGAAGATTTATTTAAACCATAGCTAACAAAATACCTATCCGTAGATGTTGCATCTTGAGGAAAATTAATGCGATTAACCGTTTTTAATACACCGTTTTTAACAGAATTCCTTCGAATTATTTCTTCAATTGGCTTAAGGACAATCGGATGGCATGCTCAGGGCAGAGACATTACCCACTCAAAATTTGTTTTGATAGCTGCTCCTCACACCAGCAATTGGGATTTCCCCTTGATGCTAATGGTTATTTTAAAACTACGGCTACGAGTGTTTTGGATGGGGAAACATACTCTTTTTCCTTTTGGATTTGCCTGGTTCATGAAGTATTTAGGCGGCATTCCAATCAACCGAAGCAAATCTCATAATGTAGTCAATGAAACGATCAAACTTTTCGAAACCCACGAAAAACTAATTGTACTTATCCCACCTGAAGGAACCCGAAGCAAAGTTAAACATTGGAAATCGGGTTTCTATCGAATTGCTCGAGGAGCCAACGTTCCTGTTTTACTAGGTCATGTAGATGCCGAGAAGAAAATCGCTAAACTTGATGAGTTCTTCTTCCCCTCGGACGACTTGGATGCTGATATGAAAAAAATAAGAGCTTTCTACGCAGCCGCTAAAGGACTAATTACCGCTAACAGTTAAACTGACGATCGATCCAATCCATTAAGAAGGCTTTGATAACAGTAATCTGCATACTGAGGAAGAGAAATTTTTTTCAACTTAAACTTCCATGGCTTTAAGTGCCACTGCTGCAATTGAGCTGTAATTTGGCTTGCCAACAAATCAGGGTTCTCGCATTTAAACATATGAGTTTGCTCTCCACGCTTTAAGCTATCTATCACAAAACGCTCAAACCGAAGCTCAATCTCAAGCGCTTTCTCCTGCTTATCTCTCGGCAAACCTTTCAACTCCATAAAACAGAAATAATACCAAGGACTGAGACGTTCCATCATGTAAAGGGCCCCGAAAATTACAGCTTTTAGAGAATCTAAGGGCTTCAAACCCTCTTCAACCAGATTGTTCGTAACCAAGTCAATATGATGTCGCAGCCCTCCCTCAATCATCGATGCTAAGTCATTTTTGCTTCCAATATAAGAATATAACCCTCCCATACTTATCCCTGATTCAAGACTCAAATCACGAAGACTCATTGCCTGAAATCCTTTTACTCCCGAAATTTTAAACGTCGCGGAGAAAATTTTCTGCAAATTTCGAACTGCTATCTCAGACTTCTTAATTTGAATGTTCTCACGATACATCTCAAATACTGAGAGCCAGAAATTATTATCATTAAAACTCCAAGACTCGTCAAAAGCACTCTCTTTAGTATCCCGAGGCCAGCTCAAGGAAGCTCGGCCAGATATAGGAGGTTTACTCAGGACTCGCATGTTACTTCACCCAAAATCAAGTTATATATTGTTACACTTAATATTTTGAAACTTATTATATCCAATAAGACCCGATCGCAAGGCAGCCTGAGAAAGTGCACAATGTTAGACTTACGCCCCTTACAAATCGCTTTGAAATAAACTGCAAAGTCTGTAAGGCCAACCAATGCGCCAAAAGCGCGGTCGGCAACAGTGGTAGTGCCAACATTAACTCTTCTTCACCGAACTTCCCAATACCACCGAGAACAAGAAGAGACATAATGCAGCTTATTACAAAAAAAGCGGCTAGATTCGCTCTAATGAAACTTGACTCTTCATGCTGCAAAACGAGCGCCATTGGCGGTCCTCCAATCGAGGTGCTCGTGCCCATGAATCCATTAAGAAAACCCGCCAGTACTAAAGCGCCATTAGTAGCTCTGAAATGAACATTTTTCAAGGAGAGCAGAACCCCAAGTAATACCGAAAATCCTACCCACAAAGCAAGTACACTCTGATTTATGATCAACAACAATCCTGCGCCGGCAACAGTTCCAGGCAATCTTCCTATAACTGCATACTTAAGACTACCTAATGAAATTGATTTACGGTGGCTATAAGAATTTGCAAAGGAGAGAGTTAGCGCACAAATCGTAATCGGAGCAGGAACGTAAAGTGGATTAATTAAAAAGAGTGTTGGCGCAGTAATGATCGCCAACCCAAACCCAATGCTCGTCTGCACGTACGACCCAATAAAGATTATTAAAACCGCAGCTGCTAATTCCATAGTTCTTTTTCCAACAAGCCCAAATCAACAGCGTGATAACACCCAACACACTTTTACGGCGTGCGAATTTGATCCTAATTATCTCTATATATAATCCGGACTCTTAGAGTATATCATTCACAAGTTGGATCCCCTATGCTACACACCGCCAATGACCAATAAAAATGCAAAATCAATTTTATCTATTTATTTTGAACTCACGAGGTCTCACTTCAGAATGAAATTCCTTCACACCATGATTCGCGTTTCGGACTTGACGGTATCTCTGAACTTTTTCTGCAACCTCCTTGGATTAAAGGAATTACGACGCCGAGATTCAGATAAGGGTAGATTTACACTCGTATTCTTATATGCTCCAAAGAATCCAGAATCCCATATCGAACTCACCTACAACTGGGACCAAAAAGAGTATACTTGCGGATCAAATTTTGGGCACTTAGCCTTTGAAGTCGATAACATATATGACCTTTGCGCTACTCTGATTGACGAGAAGGTCGTGATAAACCGCCCACCGCGTGATGGCCGTATGGCATTCATTCGCTCTCCAGATGGGATCTCCATCGAATTACTTCAAAAAGGAGACCCTCTTCCTTTACAAAAACCCTGGTCAATTATGGAAAACCATGGAGATTGGTAGTCTACTCGTCATAAGCTTGAGCTAAGATCTCTCCTCGTTTATCATGATATCTACGAGCTTTTTCTCAATTATACGCACTCGTATTACCGATCGCAGACTCAAATCAAAAGGTGTTCCCCAGCATGCAACTACTAGATGGCAACCTTTGCGCAAAAGAAATTCGTGAAGAAATCAGTATTAAAGTACGCACCCTAAAAAAGCAAGGCAACCGCGTTCCTCATTTAGTTGCCGTGCTTGTTGGGAACGATGGCGCATCAAAAAATTACGTAGCATTTAAGGCCAGAGATTGTGATGAGGTAGGCTTTCAATCGACCGTCACAACCCTTCCGGAGACAATCACAGAAACCGATCTTTTAAAAAAAATAGATGAACTTAATAACGATATTGCGGTTGATGGTTTTATAGTCCAGCTGCCGCTTCCGAAACACATTGATGAAACCAAAATTATTCTCGCTATTAATCCAATAAAAGATGTTGATGGTTTCTGTCCCGAAAATGTTGGGAATCTATGCCTTGGTTTACCAACCTATATTTCCGCAACCCCAAACGGGATCATGGAGCTATTAAAACGTTATGATATAAAAACCGAAGGGAAACACTGTGTTGTGCTGGGCCGAAGCAACATCGTGGGAACACCAATATCTATTCTTATGTCACGCAATACAGATCCGGGTAACGCAACCGTAACGCTTGCGCACAGCAGAACAAAAAATTTAATTCAATTATGCGCAAGCGCAGATATACTGATTGTAGCTATCGGAAAAACTGAATTTGTTACGAATGAAATGGTAAAAGAAGGTGCCGTCGTGATTGATGTCGGCCAAACTAGAGTGCCGGATCAAACGAAAAAGAATGGTTTTCGGAATGTCGGCGATGTAGATTTTGAAAACGTTAAGCAAAAATGCTCATACATTACCTATGTCACCGGTGGCGTCGGCCCTATGACTCGAGCCTCACTCTTGCAAAACACGCTCAAAGCCCACGAAAGAAGATCAAAATAACCAAGTTAATTCAACCAAACAATTAAGCAAAGAGAATATTTATGTTCAACACCCTAAAACCAATGTCAGCTGATCCTATTTTAGGTTTACTGGCCTTGTATCGAGAAGATCACAACACTCACAAGATAGATCTTGGTATCGGTATTTATAAGGATGAGTCTGGTGAAACTCCGGTCATGTCTGCCGTAAAAAAAGCTGAAGCCCTTATTTTACAATCCCAGAAAAGCAAAAGCTATGTTGCACCCACTGGCTCCGCATCCTTTAACTCAGCAATAGCAGAACTATTACTTGGAAAGGATATCAATGCCTCGTTGGGGAAACGAAGGGCTACGATTCAAGCCCCTGGTGGCTGCGGTGGGCTTCGGCTCTCTGCTGAATTTATAAAGAAAGCCAACAGTAATGCGACAATTTGGGTGAGCGACCCCACCTGGGCAAACCATATTCCCCTCATGAAAGATGCTGGCCTTAAATTCGCAACATACCCCTACTATGATCATTCCAGCCATAGCGTTAAATTTGAAGAAATGATTAACTGCTTAGAGACGATTCCCGAGGGCGACGTAGTTTTGCTCCATGGTTGTTGCCACAACCCGTGTGGTGCTGACCTCAACCAGTCTCAATGGCACCAGGTCAATGAAACAGCGTTAGCTCGAGGCTTTACTGTGTTAATCGATTTAGCCTACCAGGGACTTGGCGATGGTTTAGAGGAAGATGTATTTGGTGTAAGGCTCCTCGCAAAAACCCTTCCTGAGTTAATTGTTGTTAGCTCTTGTTCAAAAAACTTTGGATTGTACAGAGAGCGTGTTGGAGCCATGACTTTAATTACAGATCACCCAACTAAAACAGAGATTGCTACGTCCGTTATCGCAGCAAGCGCAAGGGCTATGTATTCCATGCCACCTGATCATGGTGCTGAGGTAGTTCAATTAATACTTAACAACCCTGTACTTCGGGACGATTGGAGCGCTGAGTTAGCGGAAATGAGAAACAGGATCAACGGACTGCGAATCCAGTTAGTCGAGCAAATCAAAGCTAGCGACATCGATGGAGACTACAGTTTCATCCAAGAAGAAAAAGGAATGTTCTCGTTTCTAGGAATAGATGTTCCTCAAGTTCAGAAGCTGGTTAAAGAACACAGCGTCTATTTAGTCGACTCAAGCCGCATTAATGTAGCAGGAATAAGCAACGCCAATATTGGACACTTTGTTAGAAGCTTAAGGGACGTAACTTCCTGATTAAGCGAGGGTAATCAAGCAACAGTTTTTTGTGTTTTGGGACGCCGTGCGGCTACCTTCATATCTGTTTGCTCGCGGTGATTTCCTCAAGCTTTTTCTCGACCGCAGCTAACGTCCAACGCATTTGACCGAGCTTTCCAAAGACACCCCCCAAATTCCAAGAAACGAATCCGAAAAAAAAGAGACTTGCTATTACTAACAATCCTGTGCTCTCCATTACAACTCCTCCTCAACTAACCACATCTTCTAGTAGAGGAGTTAACGGCAGGAATATGATTTACCTAAGGATTTTCAAATAAATTTTTAACAAACTACCCGAGAAACACCAGTTGCAGTAGCCTAAATACGATTTTTTAAAGACGCGCTTATTCTTTTAGCGAAACTACGGAGGAGCTCTTCAGTGGACTCCCAGGAAATACAAGCGTCAGTAACGGAAACCCCATAGGATAAATCAGATAGGTCATCTGGAATTGGTTGGTTTCCCTCATTCAGATTGCTCTCAATCATGACCCCTATAATAGATCGGTTTCCCCCTTCAATTTGCTTAGCTATCTCTTCCAAAACTAACCCTTGATTTTCATGATTTTTATTAGAGTTCCCATGACTACAGTCAATCATGATATTAGTTGGTAGGCCGGCTTTCTTAAGCTCCTCTTCGCATTTTGAAACGCTGTCTTTGTCGTAATTTGGCGCCTTCCCCCCACGCAAGATAACGTGACAATGCGGATTACCTTCACTACGGAAAACAGCTACCTTCCCCTCGTCAGTAACGCTTATAAAACTATTGGCTGAACTTGCTGACCGAATCGCATTCACCGCCACCATCACCGCTCCGTCTACATTATTTTTAAACCCAACAGCAGACGAAATTCCACTTGACAGCTTTCTGTGCGTTGGCGACTCGGTCGTACGCGCACCAACTGCAGTCCAAGTAACTAGGTCTTGCAGGTACTGCGGAGTTATAAGATCTAATGCTTCAATCGCAATCGGCAACCCGATCTCTGCAATATCAATCATTAATTGACGTCCTATTCGAAGCCCATGATCGATCCGATGACTTCCGTCGAGATGAGGGTCGTAGATTAATCCCTCCCACCCAACAGAAGTTCTAGGTTTTTCGAAATAAACCCGCATCAAAATCAAAAGTTCGTTTGACAGCTCGTCAGATAATGACTTTAATTTTTCGGCGTATTCTTTCGCTTCGTCTGGACTGTGAATTGAGCACGGTCCAACGACTACCACTAATCTCGTGTCACTTCTGTCGAGCACAGCTTTTACATTCCGATGCCCACTCAGCACAGTGTCCAAACCCGCACCTTGTAATGGGAATTCATTTTTTAATGCTTCTGGCGTCGGAAGCTCTTCCTGGCGAATTATGTGCAAATTCTCAATTTCTTTTTTTCTTTCAATCATGTTGAGCCTAATTTATCATCCAAATTATTTTCGGGCCTGATTATGGTTCATCTTGAGCAACAACTCAAAGCTATATTTTTCATTATGATTCATCTTTAGCATTAACTCAAAGCGTTAACCAAAAAACCCGTGAAGAAAAAAAGCGGCGCTAATATAAATCAAAGTTTCGCAATCAAGAGGTCAACAAGATGCCAAAAGCGAATGACTTGAAGAAAGGCATGATCGTTCAAGTAGACGGCAAACCACACATTGTACGTCGAAGTGAGAGTAAGAGTCCCTCATCAAGGGGAGCAGCAACACTATACAAAATACGACTCAATTGCCTGCTGACACGACAAAAGATCGACCTTTCTCTTAAAGGCGATGAATTTCTTCACGAGGCAGATTGCCAACGAACGGAAGTTCAATACTCATACAAGGACGGCGATAACTATATTTTTATGAGCGTCACAGATTTCACCCAATATAGCTTGCATTCTGACGAGCTAGAATGGCAAACCCAATTTCTTGTCGAACAGCAGGAAGACATAATAGCACTATTGCTCGACGGGATTTTAATCGGCATTGAGCTTCCGCAGTCAGTAACTCTCGTTATCGATGAAACACCTCCTGCCGTATCAGGTTCATCAGCCACAAACAGAACAAAGACCGCCACTCTATCAACAGGTTTTGAAATTCAGGTTCCTGAGTATCTCAGCATCGGGGACTCCATAAAGGTCAACACATCGACAGGGAAATTCATGTCAAGGTCTTAACAGTTCACCGGACATTAATTAGTTTGAAATTGCGCCACAAGACCAACATACTGCGAAGTACTCCTCAACCTCTTCGCTGCAGTTCTCACAGACCCATATCTTTATTTTCTCCGAATGAACGGGATCCAGTGTAGCCTTTACTAAATCAGTTGCACGACGAAAATCAAGAGCCTTGACCCAAAGCTCAACAAGAGATTCGCCAATTGGAATCGATCCAGCAAGCGACAGCAAACAATCATTGCGAATTTCAGCGGTGATTTCATATTGCGCCAAAACATTCTTCATATGGGATGCAGCAGCGATAGTGTCCGCTCGATATACCCTTACTGTTTTCACCAGCCCTCACTTTTCCTGTTAGCGATAAACCTCTCGCCACTTAAAACCAGATAACAATAAAAAAGCAACATAACCTGCAATGCCGCCAAAGACTAAAAAGGACAAATCAACAACCCGAGCACTCAAAGTCTTTTGCAACCACTCTTCCGTGCTTCCGACAAAAAAAACAAGAAAGAGACCCATTGCAAAGTTTGCAATGAGAAGCCTGAGACAATATCCAAGCCAGCCCGGCTGCCAACAAAACACCGACTTTTTTAGCAGGCCGAACAGAAGACATAGTGCATTAAATATAGCCGCAATGCTTGTAGCGAGGGCCAAGCCAACATGCGCCATTCCAAAATAAAAAAACACTCCATTCAAGATCATATTCAAAACCACCGCACCGACACCAATTTGGACCGGAGTAACAGTGTCTTGTCGAGCATAATAACCAGGTGCTAAAACCTTTATCGCCATGAACGCAAGCAATCCAACTGAATACGCTCTCAAACTCGCAGCAGACTTTTCTACATCATGCTCGTTGAAGCGACCATTTTCGAAAAGCGTTACCAGAAGAGGCTCAGAAATTAAGTAGAGGGCAAGCGCCGCAGGAATCGCGACCAGCAGGACTAAGCGCAATGCCCAGTCGAGAGTTTTTGCGAATTCATCGACTGAATTTTCTGCATGTCGTCGGGAGAGACTCGGCAGAACGGCTATGCCGAGTGCCACACCAAAAACTCCCAAAGGTAACTCCACTAGTCGATCTGAAAAATACAGCCAAGAAACACTTCCACTCATCAAAAAAGAGGCGATTAAAGTATCGAACAAAAGATTTATTTGACTCACTGAAACACCAAACAAAGCAGGGATGATAAGGTTTTTTATACGAATTAGACCGGCATTAGCTGGGTCCCATTTAGGAAGAGTCAGTAATCTGATTCGTGCCAAGAAAGGCAGCTGAAAAAACAACTGCGCTACTCCGGCAACCAATACACCCCAAGCCAAAGCGAGCTCGGGCGTGCTTAAAACAGGAGACAGAATTACCGCGGCTCCGATAAGAGACAAATTCAAAAAAGCAGGTGTGATGGCTGGAACGGCAAATTTTCCATAACTATTCAAAACAGCTCCACAGAGAGATGTCATGGAAACCAAAAATAAATAGGGGAAAGTTATTCTTAACATACTAACAAACAAATCAAACTTAGCAGGATCATCGACATAGCCATTAGCAATTACTATCGCAAGAAAAGGCGCGCCAATCATAACAACGGTACTTAAGAGCAAAAGAGTTCCACCCAAGCTCGCACTCGTCGCAGCGACTAGGTTTTTTACTTCAGCAAAATCACGTTGCGAACGGTACTCAGACAAGACAGGCACAAAAGCTTGATTGAAAGCTCCCTCGGCGAAAAGCCGGCGCATAAAATTGGGAATCTTATTTGCCAGAAAAAAAACATCCGCCCCATCACTTGCACCAAAAAAGCGAGCGATTACGACGTCTCGAGCAAGACCTAAAACCCTCGAAACTAAAGTCATTACTCCTGTAACACCACTCGCGCGAAGCAAGCTCGTTTCTCCCTGAGAGGGATCGCAAGGACCCTTCGAGATACTATTCATTTTTACCAAAATTTTTACGGTTAATCATTGCTTTCAAACTCAAATTTTAGATGATAGAAGAATAGCAGATACACTTTCCGAACGAACAACAAAATTAGATCATCCTTAGACATTATAGAGGAAATCTAGAGTATATAGCAGGAACTAAGGAGGCCTTACAAGCCCTTGCAAACTTGACAACAATACCTGTAGCCGGCATAGTACTGCGCTCTCAGTTTCCGCAACCTAGGACATCGTAAGTTCTGGAAAAAAACAAGACTTTAGGAGTAAAAATTGGCAAATTCAGCACAAGCTAAAAAAAGAGCTCGGCAAGGCGAGGCCCGTCGACGCCATAACGCGTCTTTCCGATCAATGGTTAGAACACAGATAAAGAAAGTTCTGGCCGCAATTGAATCCGGCGACTCGACCAGCGCTGCTGCTGCCTACGCTGAAGCTGTGCCAGTCATCGATCGAATGGCTGACAGGGGTATCATTCATAAAAACAAGGCCTCGAGGCACAAAAGCCGATTAAATACGGCGATAAAGAAATTAGCTGGTTGAAACCCAACCGGGATCTAGCTATGAGTCTTCAAGTTTTTTGACTCACACATACCTCCCAATCGCCTAAGCGAGCACTAAGTTGTCGCGATGAATAATTTCGTCGTCTCCCTTATATCCTAGCACCGACAAATATTCGTCGCTAGTTGCGCCTGCTAGTTGAAGCGCTTCAGAGGAATTATAGTTCACCAATCCCCGAGCAATTTCAATTCCTTGGTCATTGAAGCAGACCACCAAATCTCCCCGCACAAACTGCCCACTGACTTCCTTTATACCTACTGCAAGCAAGCTCTTTCCTAAATCTACTAAGGCCCGTTGCGCACCCCCGTCGACGACTATCTCGCCTTTAGCAATAATACCGCTGGCTAACCATTGTTTCCTAGCCGTTACGGGCTCACTATTTGCCGACAATTTAGTTCCAATCGATTCCCCTCTCAATATTTTAGTCAGCACCTCCGGCTGGCGTCCGTTTGCTATAACTGTGTCAGTCCCAGAGCGCGCCGCACGCTTTGCAGCGGCCAGCTTCGTCTTCATCCCGCCGCGGCCAAACGCCCCTCCAGCGCCCGCCAGCAGCATCAAGCTATCGTCATTGGCGTTTCCCGACCGAATCAAACTTGCGTTCTCATCAATCGCCGGGTCGGCACTCATAAGCCCCTCTTGATCAGTCAAGATCACAATTTTATCCGCATTTATTAAATTTGCGACGAGGGCGGATAACGTGTCGTTGTCACCCAAACAAAGCTCTGCTGTAGCAACCGTGTCATTCTCATTAACAACCGGAACCACACCCAAATCTAACAAAGATGAAAGGGTGCTCCGCGCATTTAAGTATCGAGTCCTGTCTGCTAAATCATCATGAGTCAATAAGACTTGAGCAGTTAAAACGGCTTGCTCAGCGAAATTTATTTCGTAAGCACGCACCAGTCCCATCTGACCTATTGCCGCAGCTGCTTGCTGCATGTGCACCTGCGTAGGACGTTGCTTCAACCCAAGACGAGAAACCCCTTCAGCAACAGCTCCGGATGAAACTAACACTACCTGGCACCCCATAGCTCTGAGCTCAATTATCTGTTGCACCCAGACCCTCATCGAGTGAAGATCTAAACCTAGGCCATTGTTAGTCACCAAAGAGCTGCCAATCTTCACAACCCATTTTTTATACTTGATATGGTTTTCGACCATAAATGCCCCTTCCCCTGTTCAAACTATCGCTAACGCCATCTGGGTTTTTAAAGCTAGTCAATCCATTCAAAATCAGGATCATTGTTTGAATCTTTAACTAGTTGCCGTTTTTCTGCCCTGATTTTTTTGTCAGCTTCTATCGTTTCACGTATTTCAAAAGCCAGTGCAAATCCTTGCTTTGCTTGCTCCTCGACGTAAGTTGAATCATCTTTCATTTGTTGTCTATGAGTTTCTATCTGCCTCATTAGATCTTCGCATAAATCAGCACACCCCTCTCCCGAAATCGCTGAGATACAATATACACCTTCCCTCCAACCCAATTTTGAACAAATTTTCTCCTTCACTTCGATAAGGCGATCAGAATCAATTAAGTCAGTCTTATTCAATACAAGAAGCACTTTTTTTTCCGCAAGCGTGGCACTGAATTTTTTAAGTTCTGTCACTATTTTTGCGGCATTTTCTGAAGGGTCAGTGCCATCGACCGGTAATACGTCTACTAAGTGCACAAGCAAACTAGTCCGAGATAAATGCTTTAAGAATCTAAATCCAAGCCCGGCTCCCTCAGCGGCTCCCTCTATCAACCCTGGAATGTCGGCCATTACAAAACTTCGCTCTAATCCTCTGCTAACCACGCCCAAAGAGGGCACCAGAGTAGTAAACGGATAATCCGCCACCTTAGGAGTCGCTGCTGAGACAGAACGAATCAAAGTCGACTTCCCCGCATTTGGCATGCCCAACAAACCAACATCTGCCACTAAACGGAGCTGAAGTTGCAAGCGCCGAACTTCACCGAGAGTCCCTTTAGTAATTTTTCGGGGAGCACGATTGGTGCTAGTTTTAAATCGCGCGTTCCCCATTCCATGTTTCCCGCCTTGAGCTACTTTGATAGGCTTCTTCGGAATGCTTAAATCAGCTATCAACTCTTCAGTATCAATATCGATGATGGACGTGCCGATAGGGACATGGACGTACAAGTCATCGCCGCTTCTGCCGGTACTATTACGACTCATACCGGATTGTCCCTTTTCCGCGCGATAACGGGGCTGGAATCGAAAATCCACCAAAGTATTCAAACCGGTCTCCGCCACTAGATATACGCTTCCTCCGCGCCCTCCATCACCACCATCAGGCCCTCCTCGTTCAACATACTTTTCTCTCCTGAAGCTTAAACAACCGTTGCCACCATTTCCGGCTTCCACTGTGATTTCTGCCTCATCTACAAATTTCATCTTTTCTCTCGATTTTATTTAGAGATCTATTACACTTGCGAATCAGTAAGATCTCGAAGACCCTATAATTTCAATCCCAATTTTATAAGCATCGCCCGCACAAAAAATCTAAAAAAACGTTGACTCTGAAACAAAAAAGCCCCGACTCAAGGCGGGGCTTCTAATCGTCCAACAACGCTTCTTAAGCCGTCTCGATACTCACATACTTTCTGTTTTTCGGGCCCTTAACTGCGAATTTTACAACACCATCTGCAGTCGCGAAAAGAGTATGATCTTTACCACATCCTACATTTTCACCGGGGTGAAACCGTGTACCTCGCTGACGAACAATGATGTTACCCGCTGTGGCAGCTTGGCCTCCGAAGAGTTTTACGCCAAGACGTTTCGAAACCGAATCACGACCATTATTAGTACTACCGCCTGCTTTCTTATGAGCCATAATATTCCCCCTTGCTAGAACTAAGCCTTGATCTCGGTGATTTTCACTTCAGTAAACCACTGCCGATGGCCTTGCTGCTTCCGAAAATGCTTGCGCCGGTTAAATTTTATAATTTCAATTTTTTTCGCTCTTCCCTGGGATACAATTTCAGCGGTCACTTCACTACCTTCGACATAGGGAGAACCAACTTTGACTGACTCTCCCTCACCAACAAGAAGGACTTTATCAAATTTCACAGTTTCACCCTCACCCAGCTCTAGCTTCTCTAACTTCAGAGTCTCACCTTGAACAACTCTATGCTGCTTTCCGCCACTTTCGATTACCGCGTACATGTCTTAATCTCCCTGTGCCCAGAAAACGGATAACCGTCCGGTTACTAGGCAAAAAATCTAAGGGCGCTATAGTACGGCAAGCGTATCCGTCAAGCAACCCTAAACACGCAACTCTGAACCTCCAAAAACACCTAAAATCACCTATTTAGGGGTCAACCGTAATTACAGGTCGTTTCCGCGGCTTGACAGTTAGTCCTGCGCTCCCTAGCATGTCCAAATCCGACCGTTTTGACTCATCAAGCAATATCGAGCGAGGCTCGTTAATTACCCTCAATATGTATAAAAAAATTCGCAATTCTGTATCAACCGACATGATTTCCGTCGACCAATTTATAATCGACCAACTCCACTCCAGAGTGCCTTTAGTGGAGAATATTGGCCATTATATTGTTGATGCTGGGGGTAAGCGCCTGCGGCCTATTTTAGTCCTGCTCGCTGCAAGATGTTGTAATATTTCGGATTCAAGACATATTAATCTCGCTGCAGTAATAGAATTTATCCATACTGCAACGCTGCTTCACGACGACGTTGTAGATATGTCGGCCCTACGAAGGGGCCGCCCAACGGTCAGTGTTGAGTGGAACAATCCATCAAGCGTCTTGGTTGGTGACTTTATATATTCTCGCGCATTTCAACTGCTTGTCGAAATCGGAGAGATGAAAATTATGCATATTTTGGCTGACACCACAAACCGGATAGCTGAAGGTGAAGTGTTGCAGCTGATAAACAAAAACAATCCTGAAATAAATGAAAGCAGCTACCGAGAGGTTATCCACAATAAAACCGCAATCTTGTTTCAGGCCGCAGCGCACTGTGCAGCATTGTTGTCTAACGCGCCGGACACAACAGCGGACTCACTTAAACGATTTGGAAAACATATTGGCTCTGCATTTCAATTGGTTGACGACGCGCTCGATTATGATGGTGATACCGAAATTCTTGGAAAAAATCTTGGAGATGATTTAGCTGAGGGCAAACCCACACTGCCACTAATTCATGCCTTACAGCACGCAGACAACACAGAACGAGACCTCATTCGTCAATGCTTGATCGGAACGGAATCTATTCCGCCAGAAACCTTAATGAAAATTACTTCCATTATCAGAGCATGTGGATCGCTGCAATATACGAGAGATGCGGCAGAAGAAGAAGCAAGACTAGCTCGTCAGTGTGTTGAGGAACTCCCTGTTTCCCCTTTTACAGATACGCTTAAACTCCTTGCTGAATTTTCAGTTGCAAGAAATACCTAAACCGTCTCACCCACAACTCTGTGGCGTAACGCATCCCTTCATGTTATAAAACCGGTCGATATTGGCGTTGTCCCGCAAGCTAAAACCAAACAGGTAGGGACTTGATATTGCGGACACTTCGCCTAAAACGGACACAGTAATGAAGACAAATAGTGGAGACCATTAAAGTGATCGATATGACCAAAATACCCTTAGACGAGCCCGTTTTAGAAACTATTGAGAGCGTCAGATCGTTTGAACAGGTCCCCTTTAAAGAGCAGTTCCCATATACGAACAGCTACGAAATTATAATGAAAAGCGCTGAACTGTTTGGGGAATCAACAGCTCTTGAGTTCCTTTTACAAGGAACAGTTGATGAACAAACTCAAACAACAAGCTTTAAAGAACTCGCACATAAAGTTACTCAAACAGCCAACCTGCTCACCAGCCTAGGCATCGGTTCAGAAAACGCTGTATCAATTGTTTTACCGATCCTGCCACAGACACATTTTGCTATTTGGGGCGCACAAGCCGCTGGCATATCAAACCCCATCAACCCTCTGCTTGAACCAGAACACATGTCTGAAATAATCAGCGCAGCTGGTTCTAAAGTCATAATATGCCTAGCTCAATCAAAGCATAGTGATATTTGGCAAAAAGTTTTATCTGCGTCCGAGGAAGCTGGCTGTGTGGAAACAATTCTAGGAGTGCATGTGCCGGGTCTATGTGACCCTGATACAAACCCTGAAAATTTCCCAAACATGAAGGTGCTTGACTTCAATACCAGCATAAACTCAATGCATTCCCAGGCTCTAGACAGCGCGCGTCGAATTGACTCTGAACAAATTGCGGCCTATTTCCACACAGGCGGAACCACTGGACGTCCAAAACTGGCACAGCTTACCCATGGCAACATGGCTTACCTCGCACAACTCATGCAAGTTTATACTGCACACATGGAAAAACATACGGTGCTTTGCGGCCTTCCTTTGTTTCATATTTACGGATGCATCATTCAAGGCGTTGCCGCTTTTGCTGTCGGCTATAGGATAGTCCTTATGACCCCCTCTGGGTTCAGATCACCAATAGCAATGAGCAACTTTTGGAAAATTATCGAGAAATTCCGAGTTAAACAGGTATCTGCAGTACCGACCGTTCTCACCGCACTTGCCGACATTCCGGTCGGTGATTCTGATATCAGCAGTCTTACCAATGTTAATTCTGGTGCAGCACCCTTATCTCACCCATTTGAGTTAAGTTTTGAAGAACAGTACGAAGTAGAAATCGGTAACGGCTACGGGATGACCGAAACCACGGCTTTAATTAGCAGGGCACCAATTGAACAACCTCCGGGGAGCGTTGGAATGCGCGTACCCTTCTCTCAGATAAGAATAGTGCATCTTGAGGACGATAAGGTCACAAAGAATTGCACGATTGGCGAGAGTGGAGTAATACTTGTCAAAGGACCTCAAGTCTTTAAAGGATATAAAATAGAAATTGATAATACCAATGCATGGATTGAAGACGGGTGGTTTAACACTGGAGATCTTGGCTATCTCGATGAGAACGATTGCCTATATTTGTCTGGGCGCGCAAAAGATTTAATTATCAGAGGTGGGCATAACATTGACCCAGAGTTAATTGAAGAACCTTTACTGAGCCACCCAGACATTGCCTCGGCTATTGCGATCGGGTTACCAGATGCATATGCGGGCGAACTACCTATGGCATACGCTGTTCGAAAGCCCGGCGCCAATGTGAGCGAGGCAGAATTAATTAAATACTGTGAAGAGAAAATTTCTGAACGCGCAGCGATTCCCAAAAGAATAGATTTTATAGAAGAAATGCCCTTGACCGCTGTAGGGAAAATATTCAGACCTACTCTGCGACAAAAGATTGCTGAAGAAGTTGTTGAACAGGCGCTAAGAAACCTTAACATCGATGTATCGGTGACAAGTGATATAGAAAAGAAACGCGGCTTGATTGTAAACATTGCCGCAACCGACAGCGCAGATAAACCAAAAATAAGGGAGGTATTAAAACCGTTCACCTTTAGTACGAATATCAGTTAATTTCTAAAATCGATGCTTATGCCGTTTGCAGAATCGCGGAGGATGGAAAAGCTATTGTCAATAATTCTCATCTTGTCGGAACTGGGTTCGTATACTTGAGTATCCCGCGTCGTTATAGTTTTTGCTAGTAGCATCATTTCTGTTGAAAGCTCATTCTCACCTTTAGCTGCATATACTCTCGACAATGCTTGATAGAAAACTGGTTCAAATTTCATTAGCGATACCGCTTTCAACAGCAACTCCTCGGCTAGCAGAAAATCTTCGTCAATCAACGCGACATTCCCCTGCGAATAGTAGAAATACGGATTTGTTTCGTTAAATTTCTCAATTGCTCGATCGTATTGTTTTGCCCGAGCCAACTGACCATTTCTTCTATAAAACTTGGCTAAATTGCCGATCGCGCTAATGCTATTGTTATCCTTTAAAACTGACATTTTATAGCTAAACTCGGTTAATTCAGGATCTCCAAGGGCGCTATAAATCGCACCTATATTATTCCACGCCACTGCCGAATCAGGATCAAGGAAGAGTGCATTCTTTACAAGATCAAGCGCAAGCTCAGAGTTACCTTCAATCAACTCTTCCACACCAATGTTAGTAAAGTAGAGCGAACGTGCCTGTGCATCTGTCAAAGTGGTAGAGGTGAATTGTTGCAGAGAAATCTCAGGCGTAAAATCTGAAACGTAGCGCCGATGCGGTCCGAATCGCCCCGTTGCATTAATATGCTGACTAAGGACTACTAAATTTCCTCTTCTATCCCAATTGGGTCGTACTTTGACCGTTTGAAAATTTGCATCAATTCCAGCGTAACGCGCCATTGCCACGAAGAGATTCATAACAGACAAGCAATTACCTTGCCGCGCTTCGAATACTTCCAATGCCGTGTGGGTAACTTCGGGGGAATAACGCAAAGCTAAACCATCGGAGTTATACAATAACGCTA